>JARFQV010000219.1 GCA_029287615.1 Pseudomonadota bacterium
TGACCTCAGACTACTATGCCGTCTGCTGACTTCTGCCTCATCACCGGTACCATTGCTGATACCCGCGCTGCCCAAACAGGCCGCAGGTAAGACAGATCTCCCCAGATAAGAACATGAACTTTCGATGCGCAACCGCTGCATGCGTATTCCGGCGAAGATGAACACCGATTCCGGGCGAACGTGAACACCTGATTTCACAACGCATCACGTGTTTGGGTTTTTAACCCAGGCGTTCATCTTCGGTCAACTGCCCGAGTATTTTGCGCATGGATTCGCCCTTGAGCTGGAGTCGGTTTGCGTTGTGCATCAAGCGGTCCAGGATGGCATCGGCGAGGGTGTTATCGCCGATGCTGACATACCATTGGTCGGTCGGCAGCTGACTGATCACCAAGGTGGACGTCTGTGCGTGGCGGTCGTCCATGATCTCCATCAGGTCGTTGCGGTGAGCTGGTTTCAACGGCTCCAGCCCCCAGTCATCGATGATCAGTAACTGGAGCCTGGCCAGTTGCTTGAGCTGTTTGTGGTAACTGCCGTCGGCCTTGGTCTGGGTCAGGTCCAGTAACAACCGTGAGAGGCGGTAGTAGCGAACGCTGTAGCCGTGCAGGCAAGCATTATGGCCCAAGGCACAGGCCCGGTAGGTCTTGCCAGTGCCGCAGGGGCCGGTCATCAACAGATTCTGGCCACGCGCGATCCAGTCACCTTGGGCCAGCCGTGCGATCGTTGCCGGTGTGAGGTTGCGTGGGTGCTCGTAGTCGATGTCCTGCACGCAGGCGGCGAGCTTGAAGCGGGCCTGGCGTATCAGGCGTTCCTGCTTGCGCTGTTCACGGCTCAGTCATTCCTGTTCAACCAGTAGCGCAAGGCGCTCTGTAAAGGCCAGCCCCTCGTAGGTGCCGACCTGTTCCAGTTGGTGTTGCAGTGCGTTGGCCATGCCGCCGAGCTTGAGTTGGCGCAGCGCGGTCAGGGTTTGTGTCGTCATAGGTTGTCTCCGTGGGTTAGTGGAAGGTGCGTGGGCCACGGATGTTCTCGTGGTCCTGGGGTAGCTCGGTTTCCAGATCGAGCGGTTCGGACAGTTGATCTCGGTTGCTTTGCAGGATCGACTTGACCTGTTTCAGGCGCAACGGCTGACCTTAGAACTTTGATTTCACCGTGCAGAAAGCGGGAATTATGCATTTGTTTCAGATATATAGAATGATTGAGAATTTATGCTCCCAGCTTGATGGGAACGGCATTCCAAGCTTGATTCTTGATAACCGAGCTCCTGTACTTATTGTATTTGGAGTTTTCCAGTACAATAAAAACAACCCCACGGATTAACGCAGTTCTATTTCC
This sequence comes from Pseudomonadota bacterium, assembly GCA_029287615.1. Taxonomy (GTDB): domain Bacteria; phylum Pseudomonadota; class Gammaproteobacteria; order UBA9214; family UBA9214; genus JARFQV01. Next base: position 1,330 of record JARFQV010000219.1, read on the forward strand.
TCAATTCGCTTTAGCGCCTCGAAGTCCTGTTGCAGTCATCATAGTAACCACTGTCATTACACAGCCACAACTGCCGGTCGGATTAATGCTTATCGAAGTACATACGCTGGAAAAAGATCGACGCCAACAGAATTAAATTAACAAGTGCACCCAACAATCAGAGGTACTACTCTGCGTTTTCAGAACTATCTGCAGTACGGTTGATTCCTAATCCCACTGCTGCATCTAACTGAAAATCCCTTACCCCTCCAAATGTCACTGAAATGTCATCGCACATACCAACTGACATAAAACGCTAGTTCTTGTCTGCAAACCATCTCCCTGATATTGTTAACCTTTGTTAGCTGCCGTTGTACATCTGAATGCACCTTGTGGGACTCATAATCCCTTGGTCGTAGGTTCGAGTCCTACCAGGCCCACCATATAAAACAGGGTGCTTACCGGTCACGTAGGTAACACTTTATTCCGAGGACATGGGTCACGCTTTCGGAGCGATTTGATAGGTCCAGAAATCATTTATCGGCGTCCTCCCATGAAAGCCTTGCATGCTTTCCTTTACCGAGTTTTTTCCGATCAAATCAAATCAACTGGCCTGCTGTAATCATATGCAAGCGACTTTCTCTGTGCAGGCAATGCATATCGACTCCCTGGAAACGGGATGTTTTCGGGATTTGCGAGTTTACCAACACAAAGAGAAAGCCGATCACGAATTAGACGGCAAACCCTAACCAAAAAAGCATATGACCCGGCATCACACGTTCTTCTCCTCGCCGGAAATCACATGCCCGGCGTCTTTTGCATATACAGGAATTGTTCGACGGCCGCCTTTGACTCGGGACGAAGGTTTTCGATCCCCTCATAAGGGATACCGGTTGCAGGACCTTCATCCGGATATTTTTCCTTGCGCGCCAGGTGTCGGTGGATCATTCTGACAAATTTTGCACCACCCCATGCGCCAACCTCGGTTGATACCGGCTTCTCTTCGCGGGTATCCCGAAACAGGTCATAGAAGTCGGCCAGAATGGCGTTCTCAATCGAGCCACCGGGTATTGCAAGCTTGTATTGTTCCTTGACCACGGCCTCGAGTGCATTGATATTGTAAAGGAATACATAGTCGCGACGTCCGTGGGTTTCGCCTTCCAGCCAGAGTGCGGTCTGATCAATTCCATCGATGATTCGATCGGTAGGAATTTCATCGGCCGCACCAGCCAGGCGAGCAATCGTGTTAAACAAATCGGTGACATGCACGATATCACCGACGACCGAATCCGCCTCGATCATTCCGGGCCAGCGCACAAAGGCATCCACCCGTACACCACCTTCCGATGTCGAACCCTTGCCACCACGAAACACCATTGGTGTATAGCCGGACTGTGTTGAATACTTGGTGAAATGACCGTTATCACCCATGATAATGACGATCGTATTGTCCGCTACCCCAAGCTCGTCCATCTCCTTCATCAACTCACCAATCCAGCTGTCCACTAACTTCATCTTCTCGACATAGATGCCGCCATTGGGCGTCGTGTACTCGTCGGTTGTGGTTCGCGGACCTGTCAGGGGATAGAGCGGCCAATACTGGAGGAAGAAGGGCTTGCCTTCTGCAGCCAGCTTGCGAAGCTGTTCCCTTGCCTGATTCTGGTAGCGGACATTCATCTCGTGGTACTTCGCTTCCGTCCAGCGTTCACCGGGTTTCATGTCGACTTCCCGCACGGGTTTCCCGCGATACCCTTCAACCCCTGTCACCATGACCGAGGAGTCGGTGCGCAACCAGCGATCCATGGTGAAACGATCGTCATAGTTGTTATCGCCGATGCCAACCGACACCTCCTCGTCGGCCGCGTCGTCGTGGAAAATCGTCAGCTGGCCCTGCTGATGGATGGGGAAAGCAGCATAGTCGAAGCCCTGGTAATTCGGCCAGGCCTCCTGGATATCGCCCATGTGCCACTTGCCGATATGTACCGTGTTGTAGCCGACATCGGAGAGAATCTCGGCCAGCGTCACTTCATGTCCAGCCAACCCAAAGCCGGAAATATCCACATAGGTATTACCCATACCGTTGCGATAGGGCTGACGACCCGTCATGAATGCAACACGCGTCGGAGTACAGGAGGGTTCCGTGTACATGCGTGCCATGCGCATCCCCTGGCGCGCGAACTCATTGATGGCTGGCGTCTTGTAACCCCGGATGGCATTCAAGGTCTCACTACCCAGATCACCGAACCCGATATCATCAATCAGGATGTAGAGAATATTCGGTGGCCTGCCGCCATTCTCTGTACGGAAATCCGCCAGTTTCTGGTCAATCACCTGATCCTCTTTTGACCATCTTTCAGCGTTCTGTGCCTCAAGAATGTAGTACTCGGCATCGTGAATGATGTCTTTCGCGTGCCCAAATGCTGACCAAAATACCAAGGCAATACCAGCATATACGAGGAAAAGATTTCTCATCAGATTTTTCCTGTTGGTTTCCGGATTGATTACTGTAGTGATAATGAAGCCAGATTGTACTGTGTGGGGCAACCTGCTTTTGGCCGAAGATTGTCGCCAGGGCTGCTTATCGGCAACGACACCTTTCAGTTGCTGACTGACAAGCGGTAATTCTGAAGGTCCGGTATCCCGGAATATCGCTGCCGTTTCAAATCCGGCAATCAGAACGTCCCATTACTGAATACATTTATGCAATTGATGTCAACCATTACCGGTCCGGTCGAATCTGAAACATGATTCCTGTAACGGGTGAATCGATACGTTTTGTGTGGAATCTCCCAATCATTGCAAACTGGGAGCTGTCTGGATTATATCAGGTTGTAATATCAGGTCAGCCGCATCGATTGGCCCATCGGAGTTCAGGTCGCCATGCACCTTTCCAGGGGGGTCGAGGGTAGTTCTCCCAGGGCATTGCGCATACAGACCAGACAATCAACTGCATTCAAAGTGCGATCCGCTGATCCCGGGGCCGCACAGTCGCCATCCGGTGCAGTCTGGTCGTTGATGGGTGTCAGTCTCGGATTAGCGGGCACTGAGGGCTTGTTGAACGCAGCTGGATTTTCACTTTGGCGCCGTTCCAGGGGTCGATTAGAATGGCAACGCCGGATTGCATAGGGAGCACTGTATGAACGACGAAGAGAAGAAACCCCACGACGGCGATCCTTCCCGGCCTGACCCGGATATGGATAACGGGGCACCACAGACCCGGGCTGCGCAGGAACAAACCGGGAGAGACGACCCGGTTCGACGCTACACGCGCATTGTGCTGGTCTTGGCGGCCTTTTTGTTTGTCTGGTATGTAGCGGCAGACCGTGTTGCACCGTGGACCGACCAGGCGCGGGTGGATGGATTCGTCGTGCCCATCACGCCAAAGGTCTCCGGTAAGGTGAAGCAGGTGAACGTCGTTCAGGACCAGGTCGTCGAGGCCGGGGAGGTGCTGGTCGAGATCGAACCACGCGAGTATGAGCTGGCCGTGCAGCGTGCCGAGGCAGCGCTCGAGATCGCCGGCCAGGAAACGGGCGCAGATACGGCTTCCGTGTCGGCCGCCGAGGCGGCGCTTGCTGAGTCACGCGCGAAGCTTCTCAGGACCCGGCAAGACCTCGAGCGCATCGAAAGTATTTTTGCCGAAGATCCGGGGGCGGTGTCCGCCGCCTCTCTCGATACGGCACGGGCGACCCGCGACTCGGCACTCGCCAGGGAAGCGAACGCGCTTGCCGAACTCAAGCGCGCCAATGAACAACTCGGCCAGGGCGGCGAGGACAATCCAAGGGTGCGCGATGCCGTTGCCGCGCTTGAGCAGGCGCGCATCGACCTGGCCGACACCAGGCTATACGCGCCTACCAGGGGCGGTATCACCAACCTCGAGGTAGAGGTGGGGCACTACGCCGGTGAAGGTACACCGCTGATGACCTTCGTTTCGGCCTCACGGTCCTGGGTGGAGGCATATCTGCGTGAAAACAGCCTGGCCAATATCCAGGCCGGTGACCGAGTGGATATTGTGCTGGATGTGGTGCCCGGTAAGGTGTTCAAAGGCACCGTGCTGAGCAAGGGCTACGCCGTCCAGAAGCCCACATCGGGTGAAGTCGGCGGGCTGGTCAGGGTGCAGGGTGACAGCGGATGGCTGCGTGACGCGCAGCGCTTTCCCGTGGTCATCGGTTTCGACGATCCGCGGGTGGCGGGCTATCGCTATCTGGGCGGGCAAGCGGATGTGCAGATCTACACACAACAGAGCAATGTGGTGCTCAACGCACTGGGGTGGCTATGGATCCGGTTGATGAGCTGGCTGTCCTATGTCTACTAGCGCGCGATCTTCATCGCCGCAACCGGTATACCAGAACGATGAGGCTGCGTCCTCCTGGACCCGGGATCTGCGCACGGTTCGCACCGTCCGGTTTACGCTCGGCACCACGGTCGCGGCGGCGATTGCCTACGCCTTCGAGTGGCCTCTGTTTTTCTTGACACCCGTTCTCACCATTGCCTTTCTCTCGCTACCACTTCCGGGCGTAACCGCCGGACACTGGCTGAAGTTGCTGGTTTACATCGCGGGCGCGATGCTGATTGGCGCTGCCCTCACGTTCTTCGTGCAGAACTATCCGCTGATCTATGTGCTGCTGCTCGGTGTCGTGCTGTTTCATATCTACTACCTGGTGAATCGTGGCGGCTCCTTTATTTTTGCCCTGATGAGCCTGCTTGCCGTGCTCCTGATACCGATGCTGAGTTCCGCCAATGCGACAGCGGGGCTCGGCTTCGCCTGGTACTTCGCGCTATCCGCCGGTTTGTCGGTCCTGATTTTCGCACTCGCCCAGGTCCTGCTGCCGGACCCCGTTGAGACGCCGGCTTACGAGTCGGCATTCCAGCGAGGCTACTCCGCAACCGCGGCCCGCGCGGCGCTAAAGAGCACCATCGCCGTGTTGCCGCTCGTCGTCCTGTTCCTGTCCCTGGAGCTGTATGGGCAGATCCTGGTGATGGCATTCGCGGCCATCTTCAGCCTGATACCGGATCTGTCCACCGGTTGGGCCGCCGGGCGAAGGTCCTTGCGCTCAACGCTGCTCGGCTGTCTGGCCGCCATCGTCTTCTACTGGCTCCTGGTTGCCGTTCCGGAGTTCCATTTCTTCCTGCTACTGTGGTCAGGCGCCATGCTGCTCTTTGCGCGGCTCATATTCTCCGATCACCCCCTGGCACAGTACATGGGCTCGGCCGCCATCGCGATGACGATTCTGGTTTCCGGCAGCATCGGTCCAGGCGCGGATTTCGTCGATAAGCTGGTCACACGTGTGGTACTGATCATGCTGGCGACGTTGTGGGTGGTCGCCGCCATAGCGCTGCTCGACCGGTACGTCTTCCGGCAGAAGTGACCGTTGCCTCGAATTCCCGCTATGGCCCTCTATAGTAGTCGAAAAAGACAACCAGCAGCAGACTGGCTACGATCAGAGTAGCGAGCATGACTGGCGTACCCTTTTTGAGCCAGTACAGGGGAGTGATACAGTGTTCCTGAATTCCGGAACGCTCTGCCTCGGCCACGCAAATAATATTCGCGGTAGAGCCGATGTGGGTACCATTACCACCAAAGCCAACGCCCAGGGCCAATGCCCACCACAGAGGCATCACGTCAATACCCTGGGTTTCCAGATGGGTGATGATCGGAATCATGGTCACCGTGAATGGAATATTGTCCACCGCAGCGCTCAGAAGGGCGGATACCCACATGAGCACCAGTGCGGTTATGAGCAATTTGTCCGGATCACTGGCGATGCTTGCCAATTGCTGGCCCAGAAGGTCGAGCAGGCCCGATCCCTCCACACCGCCCACGATGATGAACAGCCCGGCGAAAAATACCAGCACCGCCCAGTCGAGCCCCATCAGCAGCTTGTCCGGATCCGGACGCACCAGCGCCAGCGCCACCGCCACCCCTATCCATGCGACATAGCCCGGGAAAAGATGAAAATGGTGGTGAATGAAAAACAGCAGGATAACGATGCCGATCGAAAGGGATACGGCACGCAGTCCTTCCGGGTCCTTCAGCACCTTCCTCTCGTCGAGGTCTAGGATTCCGGCAAACTCCTGTTTCAGCTCGTTCCGGAACAATACCAGCAATAGCAACAGGGTGACCAGCCATGCGACAAGCACGATAGGCCCCATGTGAAACAGAAAACGGTTGAAATCTATACCCGCGGCACTGCCAATCATTACATTCGGCGGATCGCCGACTAGCGTTGCCACACCACCGGTATCGGACAGCAATGCCTCGGCCATCAAGTAGGGGACCGGATTGATCCCCAGCATCCTCGCAATAACGACCGTCAGTGGAGCAAACACCAGGACCGTGGTGACATTGTCCAGAAACAGACTGATTACCGTTACTGCTGAGGATAGATAGATCAGCAGGCGTCTCGGGCTTCCCCTGGAGAGTTTGGCCATGCGGATTGCCAGATACTCGAATCCACCGGTTGGTTTCAACAGGACCACCAGTGTCATCATACCGGTGAGCAGGAACATGGTGTTGGCATCGATCGCGGCAACCGCCTCGGCCTGTGAGTAAAAACCGCCAATCATGCCCGCCAGAATCATTGCCACGGCACCGATAATTCCCGCCAGCGTCCGGTGTATGATCTCGGTGAAGATAAGCACATAGGCCCCGACCAGGATCGAAGCTGCTACCCACATGGCCGGGGTTATCGTACCGGAGACAGTCAACATCCTGGTTTCGGAATCATGTATAACAGGAGGGTGTCAACAGGAAGCGGCCGGACACCCTGCGTGGTTTTTTTATTTCGCTTCATTACCGGTATGGGTAAGGCGCTGTTCCCTTTCCAGGTCCATCACGCATTCGAGCATGCGCTTTGCAACCACCATTCGCGTCACCACACCCTTGTACACCCCATCCTCGATGAGAAAGATGTAGGAGGTATTATGAACTTCCATGAGCGCAAGAGCCTTCACGATGGCCGAGGATGGAGAAACACTGGGTATATTTCCCAATAAACAGTCCTCCACAGGCATATTCAGTGCTTCCAGTACCTTCATCTCTGGAAGATCAAGCCTGTCGGTCTGATCACCCATCGCGTCCGCCAACCGAAGAATGCTGTCGGGAACGGCGATGTGCTTGTAGACATCGCGAATGGATATTCGGCCCACAATCCGGTCCCGATCGTCTACATAAGGCAGTCCAGGCACGTTACAACGCACGGCTTCCTTAAAAAAATCACGCAATATCATGCCTCTGCGTATGACTCCAGTCATAATAGCAAGTCGTTGCAACCTCATGGTTATCCGCCCGGGCCAGAGTTGTCAGTGGAGCAAGTATATCAGGATTGCCCCACACCGGATTTCTTCTACAACTGGTCCGGGGAGCATGATGGTGCCTGGGGTAGTAAACATCAGGAGGATTATTGACCAGGGAGTTCAGCCTGGCGCAAGAACGAGCAAGCCGGCTCTACTCCGATGGTTCGGCAGATCTGCCGCCAAGTGCCGCGTAATACCTGGCGAGTGCCTCTATCTCCACGTCGGACAGTTTTTTGATCATCGCCTGAACGGCACCTCCCGGATCATTGTTGCGCGTTCCATCCCTGAAATATTCCATGGTAGAAACCAGATAATCAACATGCTGTCCGGCTAATACCGGAACTGCATTAGCAGTCGTTTTTCCATCATCGCCATGACAAATTGCACAGGGTGGGATTGAGCGATCGGTGTCGCCCATGGTGACTAGTTGCGGTGCCTTTAGTTCCTGCTCTCCTGGTGGCCTGACTTCAGGCAGGGGCTGACTTTCATACCACAGGGCAATATCAGCCATTTGCCGATCATCCAGCTTCCTGACGCGTTTGTACATATTTCTGTCTTCACGTGCCCTGGATTTATAGTCCCTCATCTGCTTGAGCAGATAGGCTGCACTTTGTCCCGCCAGGTGTGGCGTGTCCGGATCATCACTAACGCCCCCAACGCCATGGCATCGATCACATTTCCCGTCGGCCAGGGTTCTCCCGTTCTCGATATCACCTTCAATCGACTCGCCAGCCTGGAGCTGATTGGATACCAGCAAAAAGAGCAAGGAGAAAAACGCCACCCTTGAACATCGCTCTCTAGTCTTCATACATTTGTCGCTCACGATAATCTTCAATACAGGACGGGATATTGCGCAGATGGAACAGAATTTTACAACCATGTTGAAGGACAGAGCAAAGATTGTCTAATAACTTCAGGGCATTGAATCAATGTGGCCCAATGTTTTGCAGGCAGATGTCGTTAACTGGAAGATCACGAAAGGAATCACCCACGAATGGCAGCACGGGATTCTGCGGCCTGCTCCCGGATAGCAATGAGACCAGACTCATTCAGCTTTCACACTGCGACAATTTATCGCATCCGATATACGTAGTTTCCACATCACTGTTCCAGTTCATTCGCAAATAAATTGATATTGGTAATCAGGCTCGAGGCATCGTACACATCGTTCTGCACGAGTAAAGTATGCAATGATTGCTCCCGCACAAGTGATCAGAAATATATTTCTTGTAGACGATGATCCCGCTGTTTGCCAGTCGCTGACTGGTATATCTTGAAGCTGCTGTTTTCAGTGCACACACATTCCTCTCTGCCGAGGCTTTCCTGAATTCGACAGAAGAAACCATCAGGGAAGGCGTCATGCTGCTCGATCAGCGCATGACGGGGATATCAGGACTGGAATTGCAAGCCGAGCTATACCGGCGCGGAATTGACCTCCCCATTATTTTCATTACCGGACACGGTGATGTACCGATGTCCGTCAAGGCGATCAAGACAGGGGCGATAAATTTTCTCATAAAGCCTTTCACCAATGAGATACTTCTCGAAAGCATCAACGAAGCGTATTTATTCGTCGATGCCAGCCGTACCTGCACCGAGTCATGGAAACGTTGCAGAAACCTGTCGGGCCGTGAACGAGAAGTCATGCACAATGTCATAGCTGGCATGTCGAACAGTAATAGCGCAGATCGACTGGATATCAGCACCAGAACCATTGAAGTTCATCGCTCACGGGTCATAAAAAAGATGAATGCGAAATCGCTTGCGGATCTGGTGCGGAAATGAGATTTGTGTCAGGAATCCGCTCTACCCTGCCCACCGGAGCAGGATTGACCGTTTTACGTACCTGGATTCGAAGCAGGATTGCGGGGCATGTACGGGCGGATATGCCGCATTCGAGGAGTTCATATGCATTGATCGAACGGCAAACCGGACCTGCCCCGCTCTTATCAATTCCAGCGAAACAAGCGCGCCGCTGTCAGTAAAAGGATCAAACCGGTGCTCCCCAGGATAGCGATCTCCGGTAGCACCTGCACCACGCCTGCACCGTCAATCATCACACGCCTGGCAGCATCAACGATGTGCGTCAGCGGCAGGATACTGGAAATGGTCTGTGCCACAGGACTCGTACCCTCCATCGAGAACCACACCCCGGACAATACCAGCATCGGCCATGACAACAGATTGAGAACGCCGTCGGCCAGCTCTTCCGTGCGAAGCCGCGCAGCAACGATCAGACCCAGGCTGATCAGGCAAAGGGCGCCAGCCACGTACACCAGGAAAAGCGCGAAATAAGATCCCCGCATTACAAAATCGAGGAAAAAATCGGCACCCGCGTATACCAGCACGGATGCGCCCAGGACGACTATCAGACGCGAGAGGACCTGGGCGCTGAGGAACTCGAACGCACTCAAAGGCGTAGCCTGCAGTCGCCGCAGCACACCATTCTTTCGGTAGCGCACCACGACCCAGCCAACGCCCCAAAGACTGCTGAACATGATATTCATGGCCAGCACCCCGGGACGTACCCAGTCCACGTAACGCAGCGCCCGACCGCTCACCGTCTCCCGCTGCGGAAACGAAACCGCCTCGCTATAAGATGCCTGCAAAAGACGCTCGGCCAGATACCCCCTGTCAGAGTGCACATTGATCCAGTAACGCGGGGAACCGCGCAAATCGAGCACCAGGTCGACCTGGTGCCGCTCTACCTTGAGCAGGGCCGAATACTCGTCGTCCATCTCGATGAATCGGATGTGTCGCGTCGTCAGGAAGGGAGACAGGGTCTCTGTCATGCCCTTTCCATCCACAAGAACACCGACCTTGAACAGTTCATCACTGGTACTGCTGAAGATGAAGGCGAAGCCGAACACGAACAGGAACGGCATAAAGATGTTCCAGCCCAGGCCGGCCCTGTCCCGGTAGAATTCACGGTTGCGCGCCTTGAGAATGGCCAGGATGCGTCGCAACACGGCTCAGTTCCGCAAGGCGTGTCCGGTGAGCTTAAGGAATACATCTTCCAGATCAGGCACCCCGACCTTCAGCTCATTCAGGTTTGTACCGGCGAGCTCCAGTTGCTCGAGTAATGGCGGCACATTGTCGGTGTAGATCTCGATATACCCGTCCCGCAATTCGCTGTTGCCCGGGAGAGGCTTACCGGCAGGCCAGGCATTTTCCGGCAGGCGTAATACCGCGGAGGGAAAATGCGCCTCCACCAACGCCTGGGGCCTGCCGCGCGCCACAATTTGCCCGCGATCGACGATGATTATCTCATCGCAAAGACGCTGCGCCTCTTCCATGTAATGGGTGGTCAGCACCAGCGTCTTGCCGCGCTGGCGCACCGTCTCGATCAGACCCCAGAAATTACGCCGTGATTGCGGATCCAGGCCGGTGGTAGGCTCATCCAGAAAAACAAGCACGGGATCATTGATTAATGCTATTGCCAGCAACAGACGCTGGCGCTGACCTCCCGAGAGCTTGCGGGTATCCCGGTCCAGGATCTCCGCCAGCTTGCACATCTCGACGAGTTCCTCACGGTCGGCGGTGCGCCGATAGAGGCTGGTAAACATATCCAGGGATTCGCGCACCGTCTGGAAATCCTGAAGGGCCGTGGTCTGGAACTGGATACCGATGTCTTCGCGAAAGGCGCGGTCGAGCGCCCTGCCCTTGTAGGTGATTCGTCCCGAGTCGGGTTGCGAGATACCCTCCAGCATCTCCAGGGTCGTAGTCTTGCCGGCACCATTGGGACCCAGCAAACCAAAGCACTGCCCCGGCCTCACCTCGATGCTGACGCCGTCAACGGCCCGAACGCCGGGGAAGACCTTGACCAGATCAGTGGCTTTGAGTAGCGGACTCACAAGCCCGGATTATACGGGCATGCATTCCCGTGCAACACGCCTGGAAGCGGATCATGTGCGCCTGGAAGCCCAGCCGATGAGCCCCATGTTTTGATTTACAGGCTGGATTTATCAGGGCCTGTTACCAGCCTCGTTGTGACCGCGGATGGGTCGCACTGATGTTTGGCGGGATCGTCAGCAACACTGCATGTGATCCCGCATTAGGTATTCCTGAACCATCCCCTGACCACTGCCTGCATAACTCCCGGAAAATCCTTCCAATTTTTCTCAACATTCCCTGTGCCTCATCAGCACATCGATATTTCGTAACAAACGCACGCTACTATCTGCGATAATTCATATATGATTCTGGTGTTATCAGTCTCTCATCGGTAGCCTACTTTCCGGACTTGCCGGTTCCTTGGGAAGCTCACTCCTGCTCCGCCCGAAGGAGCGGTGAAGCCCTCTCAAGTCCCACCGTCCGAGGCGGCGGTTCACCAGTATGGAATTAACACTACAATGAACACACGACTTGCAAAATCACCAGCTCCTGTGAGTCCGGCGGAGGTAAACTAGTTATGCGCCAATTTCAAGGCGAAAAAGTGGGAAATGAGCCAATCACATCCTCATCGACTGCCGAAGAGACACTGAATACCCGCGACAACCGCATTTCGAAAAATCCCTGCAAGTACCCGGGCATAGAAACCGTCATACATGGCAACGGGGCGGTTGCCCATGTGATGGGACATGTTTGCGGTGGTGTTATCGGTTACCCCATCACGCCTTCCACCGAGATTTCCGAGCTGTTCGAAGCCTTCCGCGCCAGGGGCGGTTGCAATGTCTGGGGTAAACATCCTTTCTTCTTTGAACCCGAGGGTGAGCACTCCGCCCAAAGCGGCGCGATGGGTGCGACCCTGACCGGCGGGCGCTTCATCTCAAATGCCTCATCCAGCCAGGGGGTTCTCTACGGGCTTGAATCCCACTATGTCACCGTTGGGAAAAAGCTGGGCGGCTTCGTGCTGCAGGTGGCAGCACGTGCTGTATCCAGGCACTCGCTGAACGTAATGGCGGGACATGATGATGTCTATGCCCTGCTGCCCTCCGGTTACACCATCCTGTTTGGCAGCAATCCGCAGGAGGCTGCCGACCTGGCCGCGATCGCCTACCGAGTCAGTTCCCTGTCGATGGTACCGGTAACCAATGCGATGGATGGCTTCGCCACCAGCCACATGCAATGCGAAACCCTTCTGCCGGAACCCGAGCTTCTGAAAGAGTTTCTCGGCGATCCGTCAGGCCGGATCAAATCCCCGACTGTCGCCCAGGAGATGCTGTACGGTGCCAAGGGCCGTGTCTACCAGCTGCAACAGTATCTGAACCGGCATGGTGGCGACATACGGCCGGACAGCCTGGCTGCACTGGGCTCGTTCCTGGAAGACCGGGCTGATGAGATCGAAGCGGATAACGCAGGAAACATGGTTCTGGACACCATCACGTGGATCCCGGAAGAACTCAGAGAACAGTGGCGCAGACAGTGGATCCATGCCTATGAAAAAGGTACGCGACAGCTGGTACCCGCCATGGTCGACGTCAATAATCCGGGCCTATCCGGCGGTGTGCAGAACCAGCCGGATTTCCAGGCCGGCCTGGTCGATCACCGGACGCACTTCGTAAACGAGGTCCCGCGCTTCATCAGGCAGGCAATGGATGAATACGGTGCGTTGACGGGTCGCTGTTACAAGCCGGTACAGACATACATGGCTGACGATGCCGAATATGTCATCGTCGGGCTGGGATCCGTGACCGATGATGCCGAAGCCGTCACTGCCTACCTGCGCGGTCAGGGCAGCAAGGTCGGCGTGGTCTCGGTCAAGCAACTGCAGCCGTTCCCGGAAGGGGAACTCGTCGCTGCGCTCGATGGCAAGAAGGCCGTGACGGTCCTCGAACGCTCGGAGGTCACCGCCCTCACCAACCTGGTGACCCAGTCCCTGTTCAAGGCTCGCGAGAATGGCGACCTGATTCGGCACCAGGGCATTCCACCCATCACCAGTCTGCCCAAGATCAGTACCGGGATTTTCGGTATGGGTGCCCATGATCTGCAACCCCGTCACCTCGTTGCCGCCTACAGAAACATGGAAGGCACGCTCAATGTTCCTTTTTTCTACCTGGGTACGCAGTTCTTCGAGAAGAACCCTTCACCGCGCAATGCCGAGCGGCAAGAGCGGCTGCAGCAGGCCTACCCGGAGACCGAATTTATGGCGCTCGAGACAGGGGAAAATCCAACCCTGTTGCCGGAGAATGCCTTTCGCATCCGTTTCCACTCGATAGGCGGTTACGGGACCATCGCTACCGGCAAGCTGCTGACCGATATCCTTGCCGGGGTGCTGGGAATGCATTCCAAATCTGCGCCGAAATACGGTTCGGAGAAGAGCGGCGCGCCGACCAATTTCTACATCTCCCTGAGCCCCGACCCCATCAAGATCACCAATGCTGAACTGGAAGACGTTGAAATCGTCGTCTCCCCGGACCACAAGGTATTCAGTCATACCAATCCACTGCGAGGACTGGTTGAAGATGGAACCCTGATCATGCAGTCCCATCACACCCCGCTCGAGGTGTGGAAGGAATTGCCGGCACATGCACGCAAGACCATTCGCGAAAAACGAGTCCAGTTCTACATTGTGGATGCCTTCGGCGTCGCAAAGAAACACGCGCCCGTCCCTGAGCTGGAGATTCGCATGATGGGCATTGCATTCATCGGTGCGATCTGCGGCCACGTGGACCGGATTGCCTCAGGCGGAACAGAAGAGTCAATCCTGCAAAAGATCGAGCAGCAGGTGCAGAAAAAATTCGGTGCCAAGGGCCAGATCGTGGTTGACAGCAACATGAATGTCGTCCGCGATGGACTGGAAGCCACCTACAAGCTCGACTACAGCACCGAGGAATTCAGGATGGAGGAGACACTGGTTCCTGTACAGGGTAGTCTCGATGTCGGGATCTCGGCGGCGATGGCCCGGGCCAGCGGCAAGACGGTTACCAACGGGATGTTCGATCTGACCTATTACAACGATATCCTGGCCGACCGTATCAAGGATGGCAGCATCGGAGAGGCGCCTGTGATGCCGGGTAGCGGTCTGTTCATGCCGGTCGCCTGCGCCGCCTGGAAGGACAAGGGCCTGTTCCGGCTCGAGGTGCCGAAATATACCGCCCACCTCTGTACCGGCTGCATGGAGTGCGCGGTGGTCTGCCCGGATGCCGCAATCCCCAACACGGTACACGATATCCATGACCTGTTGCTGACCGCCATAAACAAGCTGGATGTGACCGAACAGCACAAACAGCAGATGGCAAGCCAGGTCTTCCCACTGACAAAAACCATTCGCGAGGTCTACCGGAATCTCCCGGGCAAGGACCCGAAATCCTTCGATGCAATTGTTGCCGAATCACTCAACAGCCTGGATACCGATAATGTCAGCCTGACGCGGGCTTTTGAAAAGATGGTCGATGCCCTCAAGGTCTTTCCGGTGGTCAGGACCCGACCGTTCTTCGACGCGATGGAGAAATACACCGCCGGCACCGGTGGCCTGTATTCCGTCAACATCGATCCCTGGAAATGCAGCGGCTGCCTGGAGTGCGTCGATGTATGCGGCCCGGGCGCGTTGAGTGCCGAACGGCAAAGCACCCGGCTGCAGGGGGAAATGCGGCAGAACTTCGAGTTCCTCAGCCGGATGCCCAATACACCGGCCCGTTTCACCGAGAACGCGATCGAGCCCGGTGGCGACAGTAAACGCCTGGTCCTGGACCACGACAACTATTATGCGATGACCGGCGGGCATGGTGCCTGCCGCGGTTGTGGTGAAGTTACCGCCATCCGCCTGTTGACGGCCACCAACCGGGCCATACACGAGAAACGGCGCAAGTCGCACGTCAGGGAACTCGAGGAACTGATCACCAGCCTCAACGCCAAACTGGAGACACTGCAACCGGACGAACACGAGCCAGGCCGGCTGGAGCGTATAGAGAACACGATCTGCACACTGGAAGCCCGGCTCTACCAGTTCGAGAGCGGTCCCACCGGTAACGGTCCGACCGGCGCAGCGATCGCCAACGCCACCGGTTGCAGCAGCGTCTATGCTTCCACCTTCCCCGCCAATCCCTACAAGGATCCCTGGGTAAACAGCCTGTTTCAGGACACGCCTGCTGTGGCAAAGGGTATTTTCGAAGGGATTTGCGCGACGGCGGTTGAAGATTTCAAGGCCCTGCGTACTGCCAGGCTCGACCTGGAAGACCAATACGACCCGGAAACCCATGATACCCTGTTCAAATGTTTCAACTGGCATCATTTTTCCGATGAAGAACGTGCCCTGCTGCCCGCCGTAATCAGCATGGGCGGCGATGGAGCCACCTACGACATCGGATTCGGTGCATTGTCCCGTCTGCTGGTCTCGGAAACACCGATCAAGATCGTGGTGCTCAACACCGGCGCCTATTCCAACACCGGCGGCCAGACCTCAACCGCCAGCTTCACTGCACAGGATTCGGACCTGACCCGATTCGGCGTCGCGCATAGAGGCAAACTGGAAGACCGCAAGGAACTGGGCCTGATCGCGGCCTTCCACCCGAACGTACTGGTGATCCAGACCAATGCAGCGCTGCAAAGCCATTTCATGAAAAACACGATGGACTTCCTCACCTACAACGATTCACCGGCCGTGTTCGACACCTACACCACCTGCCAGCCCGAGCACGGCATAGCAGACGACGCCGGCAGCCGGCGAGCCATCCTGGCAGTGGAGAGCCGCCTGAATCCCGTCTTCGTGCATGACCCTCGCCGTGGCGACACCCTGGCAGAACGTTTCTCCCTGGAGGGCAACCCCGAGCTTGGCAAGGACTGGATCACTTCCACACTGGATTACATCGACGATGACGGGAATGCAAAATTGCTGGAGATCCCGTTCACGGTGGCGGATTTTGCACTGCATGAGGGCCGTTTCAAAAAACATTTTCACCCGCTGGATGGCGATAGCGAACCAGTGCCGATCCATGAATACATTGATCTCAGCGAAAGCGATCGGTATGGAAAGGCCCCTTTCATCTGGTCCACCAACAACGACGGCAAGCTCTTCAAGCTGACCATGACTTCCGTGATGGTCGACCTGACCGAGGAACGCCGCCGAAACTGGCGCATGCTGCAGTATCTCGGCGGCCTGCACATCGACCGGATGGAGACAAACCATCTCCATGAACTGGAAGAATGGCAACAGAAGTATCAGCAGTCGAGTCTCGCCCGTGAAACCTCCATTGATTCCATCGCACGTGGCATGGCCGAACTCGCAACCGCCTCTGGCGCACCTGCAATGCCGATGGAACACACGATTCCCGTTACCGTTGGGTCGGTTGCACAGACAGCCGCACAGCCAGGCTCGCCTGCTCCGACCGTTCAGGTTAGCGGGGCGCTGGTGGAAATCACCGAGGAAGACATGCCGAAGTGCACCAACTGCAAGACCTGTTATCAGGATCTGAGCGAGCTTTTCGAGAAGACCATGATCGTGGTCGACGGATCCACCATGACCGTGAGCCGGGTAAGACCGGGCGCGCTCGACCGGATCGAAATCACGCCCGAGCTGGTACAGCGTGCATCACGCGTGGCGGATGACTGTGATGCGGAGATCATCCGCTTTCATCCACCGGAATAAGCAGGACAACAGCTTAGTCTTACGATTACTATAGCTGGATATCAGGAGGCAACCGTATGTCACAGCATCTCGACGAACCGGCGCGGATATCGGTCGGTAGTGCCAATACCGAATGTGAGTACAGCAGGGAAGACATAAAGCGCTTCTACCAGGCCAACCTTGATATCGAAAAAAACCGGCACTATATCGAGGAAACCCGGGAAGATATCGCGGAACTGGAAGGCCGCGATTCGGTGGAACTGTTCCAGAAGCAGGTAGGGCTGCTGCAGAAGCGGCTGGTGAATGATCCGCAGTTTTTTCAGCAGATGTTCATCAACGAGGGAACCAGCGCGATCGCCTGGGAGTTCCAGCAGGATGAGCTGGGCGAGCAGTTCACGCATACCCTCTGGCAACTCCTGCTCAGGAATGACGACATGAGCACCCTGCTGTTACGCTTCCTGTGGAATATACCGCTCAGGTTCAAGCGTAAATTCATCCGCGCGATAGACAAGCATCTTAGCGGGCGTTATCCCATGTTCGAGGGGCTTTCCGAAGGTTGGCCCGGCCTGAACAATATACCGCCTTACATCCGCCCGCCTCATGAACGTGCCAATGACTTCGACCTGGTGAACCAGGGCTACCTCGGTTACATGGGACTGGGGTACAGTTTCCGCGAAGTCGAACTGTTTGTCTGGCTGGAGGTGCTGCGTGACAAGCAATGCGACGACCGGCCCTGTGAACTCGGACTGCCGAAGATGGATGGCGGTGAAAACGAAGGCGGCTGCCCGGTCAAGATCCACATCCCGGAGATGATCCACCTCATGGGTGAAGGCAAGTTCAAGCAGGCCTTCCAGCTGATCAAGGAAGCCAATCCCCTGCCCAATGTCACCGGGCGTGTCTGTCCACAGGAGATCCAGTGCCAGGGGGTATGCACCCATAACGAGCGCCCCATAGAGATCGGGCAACTTGAGTGGTACCTGCCGGAAAGTGAAAAAGTACTCAATCCGGGCGCCAACTACGAAATCAGGAATTTCATCAATCCCTGGGCAAAGGCCGACAAACCACCCATCGCCGTGGTCGGCTCCGGTCCCGCCGGCATGATCAACGCGTATCTTTTGTCGAAGGAAGGTTATCCGGTCACTGTTTTCGAGGCCTTCCACGAACTTGGCGGAGTTTTGCGCTACGGCATTCCCGAGTTCCGTCTGCCTAACGATCTGATCGACGATGTGGTGATGAAGATCAGACAGATGGGTGGCAAGTTCGTCACCAACTTCATAGTCGGCAAAACCGCTACCCTTGAATCCCTGAAGCGAGCCGGTTTCTGGAAGGTGTTCATCGGCACCGGTGCAGGCCTGCCCCGGTTCATGAGCGTTCCGGGAGAACACAGGAACGGCATCCTGTCCGCCAACGAATTTCTTACCCGGGTGAACCTCATGAAGGCACACAGGGAAGAATACGAGACCCCGTTACCGGAAACGAGGGGCAAGCAGGTAATCGTGATCGGCGGAGGCAATACCGCAATGGATGCGGCCCGCACCGCACGGCGCCTTGGCGGCAAGGTTTCCATCATTTACCGCCGCACCCGGGATGAAATGCCTGCCCGCATTGAAGAACTGCACCATGCGCTGGAAGAAGATATCGATCTGAAAGTGCTGCGCTCCCCGCGCGAGTTCATCGGCAACGACAAGAACCACTTCGTCACCCATGCGATTCTCGATGTAATGGAACTGGGTGAACCCGATGCCTCGGGCCGCCGGCGGCCGCTGGCCACGGGAGAGACCGAGGAGATACCGGCGGATCTGGTGATCATGGCCCTGGGCAACGCATCGAACCCGATCGTCAAGGATGCGGAACCGGGCCTCAAGACCAGCAAGTGGGGCACCATCGAGATCAGGTCAGACTCCCAGGAGACATCGATCGACGACGTCTATACGGGGGGTGATGCCAACCGCGGCGGTTCCACCGCCATCAAGGCAGCGGGCGATGGTCAGGCCGCAGCAAAGGAAATCGCCGGCGAGATTCCATTCTCCCTCGACGAAATCAAATCCCTGGTGGCAAGGGCCGAGCGCTATACCGAAAAGGGCCAGGCGCCGAAGAAAATTCTGGAGAAGACCGAACTGGCGGAGGGTATCGTCGAGTTCGTGGTGCATGCACCGCTGATCGCCAAGTCGGCCCGCGCCGGGCAATTCGTGCGGGTGCTGGGCTGGGAAAAAGGCGAACTGATCCCGTTGACACTGGCTGACTGGGACCCGGTGCGGGGCAGCATCGATCTGGTCATACAGAGCCTTGGCAGCAGCTCGATGAAGATCAACCAGATGGAAGTGGGCGATGTCATCAGCGCCATAGCCGGCCCACTCGGCCTGCCCAGCCAGTTACACAAATACGCAAATGGCGAGACAGTGGTCTTCACCGCCGGCGGCGTCGGACTGCCACCCGTTTACCCGATCATGCGTGAGCATTTGCGCATGGGCAATCACGTCACCCTGATATCCGGATTCCGTACCCGCAGCCTGATGTTCTGGGCCGGTCCGGAAGGGCGTATTGGCAGACTGCAGGCTGAATATCCCGATCTGCTTGACGTGATCTACACCACCAATGATGGCAGCTTTGGCATTGATGGTTTTGTCACCGGTCCGCTGGAGGAAATGCTGGAAAACATGAAGGCAGGTACCGGCCGCACGATTGGCGAAGTGGTAACCATCGGCCCACCGATGATGATGCGCGCGGTCAGCGACCTGACCAAAGACTACGGGGTAAAGACGGTAGCGAGTCTCAATTCCATCATGGTGGATGCCACCGGGATGTGCGGTGCCTGCATGGTGCCTGTGACTCTGGATGGAAAAATGGTGCGCAAGCATGCCTGTATCGACGGTCCCGAGCTTGATGCCCATATCATCGACTGGGACAAGTTTCTGCCCAGGTTCCTGCAATTCAGGAAGCAGGAGGCGGAAAACAAATCCCGACACGGGTTTGTCTAGTGTCCTGTTAACACGTGCCCGATCGCCGCGTTGCCACATGATATAGGGCGGTGCAAGACGCAAGGAGAGAAGTTCAGTCATGCAGTGGCATGCCCACTACGACAAGCGGGGTGAAACCCTATTGTTCAGACGGCAAACTGTCTACGGCAATCGACCACATACAGCCGCGGGAAACGTTCCGAAAACTTCCCCCGGACCGATTTTCCTTTTCGTATTATGGAGGAATCTTCGATGCGCAAGCGGAACCTTCTCACGTTTACAGCTGCCCTGTCTGTGCTGCTCATTGTTACTGTCACCTCGCCCTGCGCCGCCGTGAACGAGGCTGTGGAGAATCCAGCTGCCTTCACCACCGAAGATCCCGGTACCCCCGTCGAGGAGCTGGAGCTGATACTCAAGGCCCTCACCAGGGAAGAACTCCTGGTGGAAGCGGATGCCTGGCAGGCCCTCCTGCGGGCAAAGGTACTGGAGATCAGCAAGGCGGAGATCGTGGTCAAACGCCAGAACCGGGAAATCGAAAAGGCCAGGCAGATCCAGGAGCAGGCCCGCGAGGCCAGAGAGCAGCTCGATGAGGTCGAGAATATTGTGGAGGAAGCCAGGGAAACCGGAGATGCGGACAAGATCCGGGAGACGGAACAGGCGGCCGCCGAGGCCCGTGAGACCATCGACGAAATCATGGAGACAGTGGACGAGGCCGCCGAGGCTGCAAAGAAAACGACCGAACTACAGGAGAAGATGGATCCGGAGACCAAGGAGGATCTGGAGGACACCGCCGAAGCGGCTGGCAAGGCGCAGGACGCCCTGGGTCGGGTTCAGGATGCGACGGGTGAAATAGATGCCCGGAGCAGCGAATCTGTCCGCGAGGTTGCCGGGAAGGCGCAGGTAGCAACGGACGAGGCGCAGGAGGCAACAACCGAGGTAGCGGAAAATGTCGACAAGGTCCTAGAGCGCGCCGAGACCAGTGCGGCGAAGACGCAGGCCATGGACGAAACATCGGTGGTCATGGAAAAGGCAGAGGAGGCCAAGAAGGAACAGAAGGTCGACCTCCTGGAGAAGGTCAATACGCTTCGCGAAGATCGCACGCAACTCATCGATCGTCTCAAGACGGTCCTGGACGAACTCGAGTCCAAGACAGATAAGGAGGACACCGACACCCTGGCCAGGATCAGGGACTATCGGCTCTACATCCGGTCCGTACAAGGCGTCCAGCTGGATGTGAAGGACACTACCTCCACCTGGATTGCCATCAAAGGCTGGCTGGTCTCCGAGGAAGGCGGTCTGCGCTGGGCCCGGAACCTCGCCCTGTTCTTCGGCATTCTGTTCACCGCCTGGGTGATATCCAGGCTCATCAGCCGGATAGTGAAACACGCCCTGGGAATGATCGACAAGGTCTCCCGGCTCCTGGAGGAGTTCCTGGTCGGCGCCGTTCGCTGGGTCGTCATGGCGATCGGTATCATCATGGCCCTGGCGGCCCTGGAGGTCAGCATCGGTCCCCTGCTGGCCGTGGTTGGTGCCGCCGGCTTCGTCATCGCCTTTGCCCTGCAGGAATCGCTGAGCAATTTCGCCAGCGGTATCATGATACTGTTATTCAAGCCTTTCGACGTGGGCGACGTGGTGGACGCCGGTGGCGTCTCGGGCAAGGTCATCACCATGAATCTGGTCTCCACCACCATCAAGACGTTCGACAACAAGGACATGGTGGTACCCAACAACAAGATCTGGAACGACGTCATCACCAATGCCACCAGGGTGGACACCCGGCGTGTGGACCTCGAGTTTCGCATCGGTTACAGCGACGACATCGATCAGGCCCAGGCAATTATCGAGGAGACCGTCGGCAACCATCCCAAGGTGCTGGAGGACCCCGAACCGGTTATCCGCATGAACACGCTGGCCGACTCCTCGATCAACTTTATCTGCCGCCCGTGGGCCAGGACCGGGGATTACTGGGTCGTTTACTGGGATATTCTCAGAGAGGTCAAGAGGCGGTTTGACGCCGAAGGGATCGGGATTCCCTACCCGCAGCGGGATGTTCACCTCCACATCGAAGGCGGGACACCCGGTGAGAGGATTGCCGCCATCACCACGGCAAATGCTGACCAGTCCGGATAGCAGACCCTTCCTGGCACCGGGAAAAGCTGTTGGTCAACCCTGTCAATAGAGTGGCTCCAGGGCCTGCACTTCGTTCGCGCACAACAGAAACTCCGGTGTATCACCGGTCTGTTGCGATGCTTGAAATACAACCGGGCACAACCCAGAATACCGGTATGAGCAATCCGTTAACGCTGGAAGAGCTGCAGCAGGAAGCCAACTCATTCCGCCGGGAATTCGATGCCGTCATACTGTCTACCACTTCACCCGAAGGCATGCCCGATGCCGGTTATGCACCCTGCTATCTCGATGACGAGGGAAGATGTCACATCCTGATCAGCCAGCTTGCCCGGCATACGAAAAACCTGAACTCGCACCCGATCGCATGTCTGATGTGGATCGAGGAAAAGCTACCGGGCCGCAACGCGTTTGCCCGACGGCGCCTGGTTCTCCAGTGCAACGCGGAAAATATCGAACGAGACGGTGAGGTGTGGACCCGCGTCGTGCAGCAGATGGAAAAGCAACTCGGCAATACTGTTCAACTGTTGGCCAGCCTGCCGGATTTTATGCTGTTTCGATTCGAGGCAGTCGAAGGTAACTATATCCGCGGTTTTGCCCAGGCCTACCCCGTGACCGGTAACAACCTGCTCATGGCCCCTCACAGAACCCGATAATCCGGCCTGACGGATCAGTTGCACACTGGATACAATGCTTCCGGTTCGCCGTGTATCAGGGTTATCCGGATTTGGATAGAAAACGTGTATCGGCCCTTTTACTACTCAGGACGGATGGGTGTTTCCATCGATGATAGCCTTCAATACTGATTCCATTTCTGCGATATCATGAAAGGGAATCTGCCGGTCAACACCGACCGGCTCGATAAATCCCGCGGTCTCGCCTGCTTCACCCTGCGTGTTCCGATACACATTGACCAGATAGCTTTCCATACTAGTGTCCTGTTAACACCAAGAATATCGGTTCGTTAATCCTTGCAGCCACCCGCCTTGCTCAACAACAGCAGGAACATCCCGCATAGTCCGATAAAAGTCAGAACCGCTCCAGCGGAGATTAACAGGTTCATGAAGTTTTCAGCCTCTTTCCCCGGAATGTACCAGCACAAGGATTTCCTTCGGATAACACAACTACTGCAATAATTACGCCCAATATATATTTACAATATATACAACAGGATATCATTCATCAGGAATCCCTGAATCAATTGAATTGTAAATTGTACCGACAACCATGAAAGGCAGGAAAACAAACTACGGAACGGGAAGTCCCTTTGCTACAGGAAGTTAAAGGCACGGATGAAAGAAAAATATTTCGTAATAATTTCCGACAGCGATATTCACCCCTGAAAACCGGCCATGCCTTTCCTCTCCATGCCTGTCGGAAAGAAACGCGGGCGAGATGGAGATATCCGCTCGCTACCGGATGCCCTGGTTCAGGGCAGGACCGACCAGTTCTTTCACTCTCGGGTGTGTTTTCCGGCCATATGCCTTGATCACTTTCTTGACATAAGCTCTGGTTTCAGCATACGGAGGGATCCCCCCGTACTTTTGAACGGCCCCCTCACCGGCATTGTAGCCTGCCAGGGCGAGGGCCAGATTCCCCTTGAAGTAGGACAGTAACCACCTGAGATATGCCATACCGCCATGCAGGTTCTGCACCGGATTTCCCCTGTTCTTGACGCCAAAGCGGGCAGCCGTTTCCGGTATCAGCTGCATCAGACCATGTGCATTCTTGTGCGAGCGGGCATCGTATTGAAAGTTTGATTCAGTTGCGATAATGGCAAGCACCAGTTTTGCATCCAGTCCATAGGATGGGGCCAGCCTGCGCACCCACTGTTCAATCTGGCCACGCGTGGGATGATGTACGACGTCCACCATGCTCGTCGCATCGGTAACCGACGGCGTTGCCTTTCGCCCGCTCGCATCACCGGAGGCAATATCAACTGTCGGGATCGTCGCGACAGCATACGCATCATAACGGCTTTCATAGGTACACCTGGGCTGCCTTCCCCTGGGCGGATCCCCGATAAATGCCAGATATTTCCTGGCCGTCAGGTTGCCACTGGCAGCGGCTACCCTGAGCCACGCACCGGCAAGCTCCAGGTCCCGCGGTGCGCCCAGTCCGTTGGCATACATCCAGGCAAGTCGTATCTGTGCCGGAAGATAGCCCAGTCGGGCCGACGCACAGTAGAGCTGCCTTGCCCTCCCGTAATCACGCCGCACACCATTGGCATGCTCATACTCGCTGGCCATTTGCGCGAGCTGCTCAGGAACCGGCTCGTGCAACAGCGCGTTCCAGTCAAGCCCCTGATCAACTGCCTGCACCCCGAGCGGCAAGAGACCCGCAATAAACAGAGGCCATGGAAACTTGCGCGGCATCACTGCAATCCAGCCCTTCCTGCACCTGGTTTTCCATCCCGGGCAGCAACTCATATCGGAAAAAACTCAATCGGCACACTGGTCGTCACGATCGGGACACCGGGCTTGTTTCCAAAGTCGATCGCCTTGATCAAACGGACGAGTTTCTGTTTCAGCGATGCGGAATCCAGCTCACTGTAGACTATATCGCACCGGGTTACTTTCCCGGACGTTGCAATGGTAATACTGATGACGATCTTTCCCTGCAAATCTGGATCGGTTCGCAACTCACGATTGTAGAGTGTGTACATGGCGCTCTTGTTACGGTCCAGGATTTCCTGGATTTCATCTTCTGTACGCACGAGTCCCGACCGGTTTCCCGATGTATCACGTCCCTGTGCAGAAGTACCCATGCCGGCAATCGGACTCTGGACACTGGTCAGTTCCCGGCCCGGCAATCCCCTCGCGCCGATGACGGTTTGACTGGAAATGACATCGGCATCGATTCCTTCGCTACCACCGGTAACGCCTGCTACCAGCCTGGATGATCGGCCGGATTTTCCACGGCTATCACCGATTACCGGATACTGTCCTGAATCAGAAGCCGCGATGTCGGGGACACCGTCCCGCAATTCTTTCAGTGCATCACTCATGGCGAGTATCCCGGGCCTTGGGCTCTTGTTTCTGGCTGGCTGTTCAACCCGTGATTTCCCTACACTGGAGGCGATTACAGGCTTGCTATCATGCTCTGGCCTGGGCGCCGGCACCGGTAGCGGTGTCGTTACCCTGGCCGGCGCAGGTGGTTCCGCGACGGGCTTCAGACGGTCGGTCAGAATCCGTGCAATTCGGGGAGGTAGCTTTGTTTCGACTTCCTCCTCGCTCACCGGTAAGGACAGGTAGGGAACAACGCAGCTGATGACCAGAAAAATGGCCAGTACCTGTCCGTATATCAGGCGGAAACGACGCTTTTCTTCCGGCAGACCGGTCCAGGGCAGTACTGGTTGCGGGATCGCGGTTTCCATGCGCTATCCCGGCCGGTCAGATCGCTGGAGAACGGACAATGATATCCTGCTGTAACCAGAACGGGTACAGGTCAGCATAACCTTTCTCAGCAACTTGAACGAAATCTCCTTGTCGCCGAGTATGGTGATCTCCTTTCCGGCATCACCCTGATCACCGGATGATGAATCCATCCCTCCCGGTCTGGCCTGCAAGGCCGCACTCAGCGCGGGTATGACCGGATTACCGGACTGCAGCACCGAATCGACACCGGCCACCTCCTCGTTCTGAACCAGTATATTGCCTGGCGTGATCGTTATAACTACGGTATCTCTTGGCTTCTGATCGGCAACCGATTCCGGCAAGCGGACGATATTGCTTGCATCGATTTCCATATCCGAGGAATGCACCAGAAAGAAAAAGACAAGAATGGTAAAAACATCCATCAAGGCAACCAGGTTCAGTGACGGATGACGCCGCGCCCTTTCATTGCTTCTCTGCAGTCTACGTGCGCGTCTGGGTATGCGAATCACCTGGCGCCACCTCGAGGCAACTCGCCCAGGCTGATATCCGGGAAAAGCTCGGTATATTCCGATGACCCCGGATTTCCTGACTGACTGGTCCGGACGATATCCATGACCTGTATGAGCAGGTCGTACCGAATTCCGGGATCCAGCAGAATAATCGCGCGCGTATCCTCTGGATTATCCTTTTTCAGACCCCGTACAATGCGAGCCAGTGTCTCCAGTTCGCTGCCTTCCGTCGTTCTCGACAGACGCACCCGCCTTCCCTGCGCAGGATGGACAACCTCTATCGATTCCTTCCGCACAATTACCTCTAACGGTTGCGTGTCCCCGGGCTGCTCCTCCCTGCCTTTCACGGGCGATTCCTGCAACTCGATAATGGTCATTCTTGAAAAGACAGCCGTGATCAGCAAAAACGGAACGAGTATCACCATCAGGCTGAGAAACGCCGTTACATCGGTTTCCGGGTTGGCGCTATACGGAGTACGATGCCTTCTGACTTTCACGTCCTGTCCTGTCCCGGTGATGTTTCCGAGGTGATAAGATTGGTCAGCCGCACCGTTGCCATTTCCAGGCTGTCCACGACTTCCGTCGTCTTCGTCTGCATAACCGCATGTATCAGCAGCAAGGGAATGGCAACCATGAGACCAAAGGCTGTTGTATTCATCGCAACGGAAATGCTTGCAGACAGCAGACTGGCCTTGTCGGCCGGATCCGCTTCCGATACCGCCGAAAATGCCTCCGTCAAACCCATGATTGTTCCCAGCAATCCCAGCAAGGTGGCGATATTGGCGAGGGTGGCAAGGTAATGTGTCCGCTTTTCCAGTCTGGGCACCACCTCGAGCAAACCTTCCTCCATCGCCATCTGCACTTCTTCCCCGTTACCATGTGTCTTCGCCGTATTCAGTCCGAATCCGAGTATCCTGCTCATGGCCGCATTGGAACGTATTGCATATTCCAGAGCATTATCGTACTTGCCCCCCTCCAGTAACGGCAGCACCCTGTTCCACACCCTGCGGTTACTGACACGAACGATAGTGAGATAAACATAACGCTCGATGGCGATGGCCAAACCAATGGCAAGCACCAGCACAATGGGATACATGAAGACCCCTCCAGACTGGAAAAATCCGATAATTGCGTAAAGCTTTTCCATTACTTATCCCTCTGCGGAATTGTGATGTGTGCTGACCCGATATAATATTTTCTCAGTACAATCGCCATTCAATCGACACTATAACCCTCGCGATGCAGTTCCATCTCCCTGTGTAACAGATCCCGTTCAACCGGCTCCGTCTCCTGACCGATGCTGCCATCCGGCTTGTCGCCCTCCAGTGGTCCACCGATTCTTTTCCAGGGGGCTATGTACAAAGTCTTTGGCAACCCGCGATTACCCATGATGGATATCGTTTCCTGCTCCAGCTTCTCCTCAAGCACGGCCGGTAGTGGCAATAGCAATGAAGCCATGGTCACCATGATGCTCAACAACCGGTATCTCACCTTCCATTCTCCGCCGGCCTGAATGCACCGTTCCCCCCCTGATGACCGGACGAATTGGTATACTGAAGCGGTCGCAATTCGGCCAGCCTTTCCCGGCTCCTGTCAATCCAGGTATCACTCATTCCATCCCGTGATCTTCTGATGTTGGTTTCATAAACATCGATGGCCTTCTGCTCGAAACTCTCGGCCTGTTCTTTCAGCAGTCGATCATATTCAAGGATTTCATCCTGACCCAGATCCGCAGGCCGCTCTGATGCCAGGATTGCAATTCCAAGATCATCGTACATCCTTGCAATCTGGTAGGTTGCCTCCGTCATGACCGGTGTGATGCCGTAGTCGATTGCTTCTTCAAGCACATCGAGCGCCAGCCTCATCTCCTGCAGCTTCCTGGCAAGACTTGCCTCCAGGGGTTCTACCAAAGGTATCTGACGGAATGCGGCCAACCGCTCTCCCGCCAGCACCATCGTAGCCTTTCCGGCAAGGGTTCTGGTATGTACGGTACGCGCGTTGCCGGAGTTGCGATCGGCCTCGATAACCTCTTTCAGCCAGTATTCTTGCCTGGAAATATCACCACTCAGCTTTTCCAGATCGGCAAGCCGTTGCAGCAAATCGATTTTCTCCGTGGATGGTATCCGGTATTTCCGGATGCAGAGTTCCAGCGCATCGATGGCATCCTGGTAGCTGTCATCCCGCTCGAACAGGTCGGCTGCGCGTACCAATGCCTCCCGGCCCAGAGACTGATCCGTCTCTTCCCGCCCGATACGCAGGTAGACTCTCGCTGCATCCCTGTTTCGACCCTGCTGCATATAGGAATATGCCAGCTTGCGTTCCACCTCCGCCTGCAGGCTGTGTCCGGGATAATCGGCTCGAAATTGCTCCAGCGATTCTGTTGCGCTCTTCCACTTTGCAAGCTGCATCAGCGCGGCAGCCGCATCATAACGCGCCTTGGGTGCGATGGAGGATGCCGGTGCAACGGATTCGGAACGCGTATAGAGTTCAGCAGCCTTCTGCACATCATCCTGTTTCCTGTACTGCTCCGCCTGTTTGTAGATTGCGGCAGCCAGGCCTTCATTGAGCGTTTTCTGAATCGACTTGTTCTGCGGGTTCAGACGGAGCGCCTGCCGGTATGCCTGCTCCGCAGAGGGATACTGACCCAGTGCAAAATGAGCCTGCGCCATGACACTCCATGCCGTGCTCTCGACCGTAGCCGGCAGGGATGCCTGGTTTTGTATCACTGTCTCACTCACACGAATTGCCTCCCGGGGCCTGTCCTGCTCGAGGTATGCAGCACCTGACTGGACCAGGGCGGCCGCGGCGCCGGGATGCCCCGGATAAGCCTCGATAAACCGGATCGCACTCTCGATCTCGCGGTTCGACCAGCGTTCCCTTTCAACTGTACCCAGATCATTTTTATGCGCCTCATAGGCACGGAGCGCTCCCTCACCGGCGCGGGTTGCCCAGTCAGGATCTCCCTGAGTAAAGGCGGTGCGTTCGTATTCACGGACTGCCTCCGGATACTGCCTTGCCTCATACAGCAGTTCCGCGAGCAGAAAATTCATTTCCGCCACACGTTCGTCCCCGGGGTACTCGTCCAGAAAGACCCGATAGTAATGTTCTGCCTTTCGGTAGCTATCTGCGCTGTGCGAAGCCTGTGCACTCGCATGATAATGCCTGGCCAGATCGATAATATGAACCTTTACCTGATCGATCACAGCGGCAAACTCGTCCGGTGAATTGTGCTGCCAGAATACACTGTCCCTGCCATATCTATCGGCAAAACCCGCCTTGGCTTCCGCGACCCTGTGCTGGAAACCGGCCTCCTGGTAAATACGGATTATTGCGGCATCAATCCGGGCTGATTCCGGATTGAATGGATCCAGCTGCACAAGTGCGAGCCTTGTTGCCGCGGCATCACTGTAGAGTTCCTCCTTTTCATAGAATTCGGCAAGATTCCGGTATATCCGTCTTTCATAGGGTCGTGAACGGTACCGACTCAGCATCTTTCTGGCAGAATCAACTCCATTCAGGTATGAAAAACTCAGATTGATAGCGCGAAACGTATCGTCTACCTGCTCACGTTCGGCTCGACTCAGTGCCGACAAACTGGTATCTAGATCGGAACCGTTCGGAATTTTTCGGTCCAGAAGCGTAAAAAACCGCTCCAGTGCCTCTTCGTATCGTTCCTGCCTGAACAGACTCCAGCCAAGCTTGTGGAGCGCCTGTTCATAAACCGGCACCGACTCACCAAGCCTCACTACCGCCTCATAGGAGACAGAGGCATCCGCATACCGCCGCTCCTGGAACTGTAATTCCCCCCGTCTGAACCGGCTATCGGCATACAAACGTGCATCCATATCGGGATACCGGTCGATCAAACGGTCGAGAATATCGATGGCCTCCTCTGCCTGGCCGTTTTCCTCGTAGGCCCTGGCCAGCTGATAGAGCAATTCGCCCTGATCGCCACCGCCTTCCTCTCGCAACAACTTCTCGTAAATGGCTATCGCCTCCCTGTATCGCTGCAACGCAACAGGGGCAGCCGGTGAGTGCCTCCCCCCCTCACCCGGCGTTACCGCCTGAAGGTCGGCTGCACTTTCAACCAGCAGATCCGCCAGACGCCTCGTCACTTTGCCGTGAGACGGGGAATCAGGATATCGCTGCAGAAACGTCCGGTATGCCATGATCGCCTTCTCGCGCTCGTCTCCTGTGTACTCCATGCCGGTAGCCGTATCCTGCACAGCGGAAAGATCGGCTATCGTCTGCGCACCCTCCGGCTCGCGTACGGGCTCACTGGTACAGGATATCGCCAGCATCAGGTACACCGTCATACCGGCCAGTCGCCGGAACTGCCTATTCTCCGGTCGCCTGGTCATAGGTCTTTGCCAGCTCCAGGCTGGCGTGCTCCAGATAACCCTCCAGCTGGCGTTTGCGTTCCCTGAGTTCCTCAAGCGCAAGAGCCCTGGTATAGCCCTCGTACATCCTGATCGCGCGCGCTATACGCTCTCGCAGCAGCAGGATTCTCTTCCTGAGTGCCGCTATCCGATCCTCCATATCGGTAGCACCGTGCGGTATCTCCTCAATTGCATTACCCAGCTTTTTCATCCTGTCCGTGGCATTCCTGAGTGCATCCGCCAGCTGCAGAAGTGCATCGCCCGCCGATGGTCCGGCGCTAACGGCGTCGGCTTCCCGTACAGATGGCTCAATCCTGCGCATGAATCTGCGTTCGTGTGGAGGAGTGACGTATACCTTGTCAAGGGCCGCAAATTCCGGATAAGGATCCTCTCCGTCACCCCGATCCGGGAACTGGAACCTGCCTGTCTCGGGATACCACAGGACACTGTATTCCGGATATGCGGAATCCTCGGATGCCCCGGGTAAATGCGTGATTTCCGGCGCACCCGGCAAGCCGAAAGATTCTGATGCAGGCAGTCCGGCGAACCCGGTTTCCGGCAATCCCTCGATCTGGTGATCCGGCGGTAAGTCGATTTCCGGAAGAACCGGAATACCCGGAGGTGGAACCCTGCGCTCCGATCCCTCCGTCCTCTCCACTCCCGGCAACCACTCCGGACCTCCGGGCAGTCGCGAACCCGGGCCCGTACCCGCTCCTTGCCGGCCCCTTTTTGCATTTGCAGCGCCACGCCCCTGAACCACCACCGGATCAGCCGCATTATCCGGCACAGCACCGGTTCCCCCGGGTTCATCTGTTGCCTGCACAAGAAGGTCAATGCTTTTCAGACCCTGATCCAGGTTGTGCAGCATCAGTTTCAGGTCACTGTAACCATTCCTGGTCTCAAGAAAGGTGCGGGTTGCGAGGAGGCGTCCGAAGTAATGTGTCTTCGGGAAGGCAGCAGCGTTTCCCATACTGGCATCCTGCGCCTCCCTCGAACCGGGATCCACAGTCAGCAATACCTTCACACCCCCGCCATGCTGCACGGAGTCCATGGCATCATCCAGCCAGCCAAGCTCGCGATTATAGACGGCCACCGCATCCTCATAATCATGAGCGGCCCGCTTGAGTGATTTCAGTTCCCGGTTGACATACGGTACAGCCAACAACGATTCGAGCACTGCAGGATCATTTATATTACGCCTGCGCAGTTCCTTCCAAGGGATCAGTGCATCCTCGTATTGACCCTGCGACTGGGAAATCCAGCCATCTGCCAGTAATGCCCGGTTCGAGAAGGGGCCCTCCAAACGGACCTTTTGCAAATGACTACGGGCCTGTTCGGGTTCATCCATATTCGAGTAAATGTACCCCAGATTCAGGTTGGCCTTGTCTTTCAGTGCCAGCAGTTCCTCTTCCCCGCCCTTCATGTCCGCTACGAGAATCAACGATTCTGCGGCAGCCTCATAATCACCTGCACGAATTAGCGCCATTCCACGATTGTAGAATGCATAGGCAGCCATTGACTGATCACCTCTCCATTCTGCAAGCCGCTCCGCTGCCTCCCGGTTCCTGCCGATCGCCATCAGCACGTGCGCATCCAGCAGCTGAAGATTACCGATAAGGTCCTCCGGCACGCGCCCACTGATACTGTCCAGCGCCTGCTGTGCCGCTTCCGGTGACCCCTTGCGCAGGAACGTCTTTGCGAGTTCGTACCAGGCACGGTTCCTGTCCTCATCCGGGACGTCCTTGTCAAGCAATTCCCGAAAATCCAGGCCCGCCTCCACATGCATGCCGTAGGCAAGTTTGAGCCTGGCCAGCAAAACCTCTGTATCCGCGGTTGGATCCTGGATCAGGCCCCGTTCGTAGGCCAGCAGTAAGCGGGTAATGGCAGTAAAATAGTCGTCCCGGTCAGAATGAAAAAGTGCCTCACCATAGGCCAGTTCCTGCAGGCGTTGGGGATCACCCGGGCTGGAATCAGCCGACAGCACCGTGCCGGCAAGGGAAAGCACTAGGCCGGAGATAATCGCCACAAGCCCGTCCTTTCCTGCATGAAACCGGTCCTGCATAAACCCTACCACTCGTAGATACCGATCCCTGGCTCCTGCCCGTTATCCCCGGCCTCGATGCGCAGTTCAATATACTTGGCTGTGATTCCTTTCGCGATCCTGGATGAACCCTTTTGTTGAAAATCCTGCCCCTCGCTGCCGCGCCCGGACAAAAGCACATCCAGATGATGCTCTCCATACACAAGCTTGCCTGTATATATCCTGTGTACACCACCATTATGCAATGCCCGGTCTTCCTTACTGGAATAATCATGGCTCACCAGCGCCTTTCCATCCATCAGGAGTCTGATGCCATCCAGTCTCAAGGAAGGTTTGCCGGGAACGGAAACCAGCACCACTAACTGCTGGTCAGGTGGATTGAGGAGGTCTTCTTCCAGAATCAGGAGGTCACGGTTGATTTCCAGGACCTCCCGCTTCAGGGCCTGGATTTCACTATCCAGTTCCCGGAAGCTGCGGGTACTGCCCGAATCCTCTGCCAGGCTCCTCGACTGTGCGCTGAGCAGCACGATCAGCAGGCAGAGCGTCAATGGAAAAAAACTGCTGCTAAACCGCCTGCACCAGCACGAACCGCCTTTGTTATGGACAACCCGCCCGAAACCAACATATTTTATTGTTTTCAATGATATTTCCATCAAGCACTGATTCAGGCATCTGCCTTGTGCGCAACCTCTCTCCTGATTTTGCGACCAATGAATATCAGGTTAGGGATCGCATTCCGCCAAAAGCAGAGCACTATTGGTTCATTATAGTACCGTTGAACATGAATTGTGATCGAACTAGCGCTTTCTGACTGATGAGAAGGGAAAATTACAATCCTGTGACCGGGTATGCACGATACACAGGATGCCCCCTCATAGCGTTCCGGATGATTCGAATCCCTTCAGGAGAGCCAGGTTGACCGGGGGTGTTCCTGCGAATTCCGGGGCAAGATCCGGGGATACGCCGATACCCCGTCGAACAGGTATCAGTTCGGGTTGATCGTCAACCGGTCAAGGGTTCGATCTGGAGTACCACACCATCAACGCCGGTAACCCTGACCTTGCTGCCCGCGGGCAGATCCTGACCCGCAATACGCCAGGTGGTATCATCAACCCGCAGAACCCCCATCCCGTTGACCACGGGCTGATCCAGGGTAAAGGTGCGTCCGACGTACTGGCTACCCCGGCGGTTGAGGGTCGGTTGATCGGTTTCCGCCGGTATTGCTTTCTGGAATTTACGAAATCCGATGATACTGATCAGGGCAAGACCGGAAAAGATCATGAGCTGATACTGCCAGCCAATATCGGGAGCCAGCAGCATCGCGAGACCGACGATCCCCGCGGCCATGGCGAGCCACAGAAAGAAGAATCCGGGTGCCATCACCTCTATCAACAGCAGCAGCCCTGCCAGAATCCACCAGTGCCAGAAATCGGCATTCCATCCCAGTTCTTCCATTATTTTTGTTCCTGTCGAGGGAATGCCTCTTTTGCTATCTCCGTGATACCCGCAATCGAACCGATTACATTGCCTGCCTCCAGCGGCATCAAGACCAGTTTCTGGTTTCCTGCCGAACCAATCTGTTTCAGTGCCTCAACATAGCTTTGCGCCACGAAATAATTGATCGCCTTGATGTCACCCTGACTGATCGCAGTGGATACCATCTCGGTGGCCCTTGCCTCTGCCTCGGCCTCTCGTTCCCTGGCCTCTGCATCACGAAATGCCGCCTCCTTGCGTCCCTCGGCCTCCAGCATCACAGCCTTTTTCTCACCCTCGGCCTTGAGGATTTCCGCCTGCCTCTGTCCTTCCGCCTCGAGCACCACGGCTCGCTTCTCACGCTCCGCCTTCATCTGCCGGGCCATTGCCTGAACCAGGTCAGCCGGCGGCTGTATATCCTTGATTTCGATTCTGGTGACCTTGACCCCCCATGGTGTTGTTGCCGCATCGACAACCATGAGCAACTGTGCGTTGATCTTGTCACGCATTGAAAGCAGTTCATCCAGATCCATGCTACCCATCACCGTACGGATATTGGTCATGGTCAGGTTCTGAATGGCCCTATCCAGGTCATTTACTTCATAGGCGGCCTTGGCGGCATCTATAACCTGGAAAAAAACCACACCGTCGGCACGAACCATGGCATTGTCCCTGGTAATAACCTCCTGACTCTGGATATCCAGCACCGTTTCCATCATGTTGAGCTTTCTGCCGATCCGGTCAATGTAGGGAACGATAAGATTCAGACCCGGCCTCAGTATTTTCTGATAGCGTCCAAATCGCTCAACCGTCCATTCATACCCCTGGGGAACCGATTTGACCCCCATGAGAATTGTTGCAACCGCCAATACCAGTAAAACAACTACAAAGATTGAAAATCCATCCACCGGGACATCCTCCATTCGTTGTCTAGCCGGTACCCACCGGCTCGAGTCTTTACCGCCGCAAGGAAAGAATACCCAAAAAGTCCGCGTAACTCATTTTTTCATTTCGTCGGCACGGTTTCCACACCGGGCCAGCCAACAGGAGCGGTTGTTTGCAACACAGGCCGGTCAGCACGACAACTTTTCCCTTCGGCTGATTCCGGGGACGTCCCAGGCACGAGTGAATCCGGTACTTACCTCAACAGGTATAACCGGAAAACACTCACCCTGGTATCGACATTCAATTTTATAGGTATGTATATTTGATTTTATGATTATATATGTTACTATCATTTTGTCCTTGGCAATCCTGCATGCAACCCTGGCAACCTGGATGGAAAACCCGTTGTCGTTATCATTCAGCAGCAAGCAGGCACAGTACCTGAGCAACATTTCCGTCATGCAGATGCATTACTGGGTGCAGACAGGTATTGCGGTCCCTTCAATTTCCACCGGCAAGGGTCGCGGCAGCATTCGCCGCTGGAATTTCACGGATATCGTCGGCTTGCGTGCGCTCGCCATGCTCCGGGATGAGGGAGTACCTCTGCAACGTGTTCGCAAACTGCTGCCCCTGTTAAAAACCGAGACCGGAGAGCGCGGAAACCTGAAAGCGCTGGGTCGGGCTCGTCTGGTAATACTCCCCGATGGTGATGTGGCCCTGGCACGCAGTGACCGTGCATTGCTCAGCTTGCTGAAGGCACCCGGTCAGGGTCTTATGGCACCTGTCGTCATGGTGGGACTCAGAGATATTCTGTCCGACGTGGAAAAGCGAATGCAGGCAATTAGCAAGGAAGACAAGGCGATGGATGCCAACATCACCACACTCAAAACAGCTGGAATCTGGATAGAGGATCTCGCAGTCTGAACCAACAGTGACTGTCCACGGGGATCAATGTGTTTATCAACGGAGGGGTGAAATGAAAATTTTGACAAGTTTGATAGCAGGTGGCCTGGCATCTCTGGCACTGGTTACCCAGCCACAAATCGCCATGGGCGATCCATATCCGATGTTCAAGCCCGGCCCTGCCGCACAACCACCGATGACCGGCGTTCCTGG
>JARFQV010000267.1 GCA_029287615.1 Pseudomonadota bacterium
CGCTCGGTATCCTCCATGTGGTGTAATACGCCATAACAGTTGATGTGGTCGAACTGACGGCCCAGCCTATCGAGATGCAGGATATCACCGTGAAGAAACTCGATATTTTCGGTGTTCAGTTCCCTGGATTTCCGCCTGGCATAGGCGAGGCTGCTCAGGCTGAGGTCGATTGCGGTGATGGATGAATCCTTTATGCGCCTGGCCAGATAATTCGGTATCAGGCCCGTGCCGCAACCGGCAACGAGGATTTGCGGTCTGTCCGGTTGTGCCAGTTCTTCATCCTCCAGGTAGGGAAACAGGAGGCGCGCGTGTTCAGATAAGGTAATGGCCCCTCCCTGGATCGGTACCGTTGACCATCGTGGAAAGGGGCTTTCCTCGTACTGCGAACGTACCAGTTCGGTAATCCTGCCCGATACCGGGGAAAGAGTCGGCATGTCCTGCTTCAGGGCGTTCTCTTCCAGCGGTTCGGTAATCTGCGCCCTGATAACGGACTCGATCTCCCGGGGCCACTTCCGGACCTGTATCTGTCCGGCACAGGCCAGCTTGTAGAGTGGCCGGTATGCGGCCAGGATCGTGACCCAACTCGCCGGGACGGTATCACCAGCCTCAAGCCGCCGGGTTACTTCGGTCTCCATCCTGTCCAGTCGTTCGGTTTCCTCCCTCGAGACTGCCCATGCATACTCATTCAGGAAACACTGCCGCGCCAGGGCGGAGAGCAGCGGCAGAAGGGCCGGCTCGTTGCCCGCTACCGGTTCATCCTCGGGCAGGCCCTGCAACAAGGCGTTGCGCAGCTCGGTCAGCCGCTTTTCAAGCCCGATGTCGGTAACGACCGCGACTTCCAGCAATTTCTGCAGCAGGGCATGATTCCGGACTGATTCAAATTCAGGTTTGTTCAGCGCTTTCAGCAGATATTCAGCGGCGACCTCCTCTTCCTGTCTGCCGGCTGAAAACAGTGCTGACATGCGCTCATCATGCGCAAGCGCACTGATCGTGGCACGAACGATCTGTCGATAGTCGAGGTTCTCGATATCGAAGGCGCGCTCGATATCGGACAGGAGATCCTCATCGACACGGGTCGTGAAACGTACACGGGACAGGCTGTTACTGAAGCTCAGCCAGTTTGACAGGTCCCCGGGGCAGAGATCGATCGCGCGCCTCGCCTGGGCAATCGCAGCATCTGGCTGGTTTCTCGACAGGTAAAAAGCGGCCAGAAGACGGCTGCTTTTTGCCTGATCGTCTGTGCCGAGTCGGGCAAGTAATGCATCCAGTCTTTGCCGGGCATGCTGGTGGCCCAGTGCGGCTGCGTTGGTATACGGTGTAACGGCCTGACTGAACCTGCCCTGGGCGCACAGGATGTTGCCCGTGCAATATCGGGGGTCGGCCAGGTTCGGATCTCCCTGGATAGCCCGGGACAGCAGCCAGAGTGCCTCATCATATTTTTTATTTTGGGCCATCACGCAGCCCAGTAATCCCAGTCCCTGTGGATGTCCGGGATGGTTCGTCAGGAATTCGATATAGATGCGTTCCGCCTCTCCCAGATCTTTTGCCTGATGGTGAACCAGCCCCTCGGACAGGGGGCCTGGTAATTCCGGATCACCCGGAAGAACCTCCGGATGTGGAATCGCTTCACTGCCATGATTCATGTGCATGTCCAGACGGTTGTTGCTGATCAGCGCCGGTGGATCAGTCCTGTTTACCTGAATTCAATCAAATGCCCGTGCATGTTACCATGCGAAACGCATCCTGCGATGCCCTGCGTCGAAGATTAAGTGCCTGTATATCCTTCAGTAATATCCCGGGTTGATTGCAGCGCGGATGGCGGGCGGGGCCCGGTGCAATCCCGGCTGATTGACGCCGGCTGCAGTGATTACGGGAAGGGAAAATGCCAAAACAGGATCATCTCACTCAGACCAGAAAAAAAAAGGTGAAGGCGCTTTTCAGGGCCGGGCGTCTGGAGGAGGCGCGCCAGGTGTGCGCGAAACTCTGTGAGCGCAGGAATGCCGACGCGGAGGCCTGGTCGCTGCTCGGCCGTATATACAGCCGTCTTGGCAGGGAGGCCGATGCGATACCGTGTCTGTACCGTGTCCTGGAACTCGATCCCGGGGATGCCGCATCCTGTGGCATGCTGGCCGATGCACTGTTCAAACAGGGAGATCCGGTGCAGGCGCTGGTCTATTACGACAGGGCGGTCAAGGGTCGACCGGACGATCCGAAGTTGCTGACCAACTATGGCGCGGTACTGATGGGCCTCAACAGGCCGTCAGAGGCGGAAGCCCTGCTGTATACGGCAACCAGGGCTGAACCGAAATTGCCGCAACCCTATATCAACCTGGGTGGATGCCTCAATGCGCAGGGCAAGACACGGGAGGCAATCGCGTGTTACCGCCAGGGGCTGGAACTCGCGGATGATGATGCGGTACTGGAATCGAACTACCTGCTGACAAGGCATTACCTGCCGGAACAGGAACCGGCTGAGAGCCTGTCGGAGCATCGCAACTGGATGAGGCGTCATGCCGGGAACCGGGGAGAATTCCGGTGGCCGGATGAGAACGGGCACGAACGCCGCGATAAGCTGCGGATAGGCTATGTCTCCCCCGATTTTCGTACCCATTCCGTGGCGTATTTTCTGGGCCCTTTACTGGCGAACCACGACAAGGACGGATTCGAGATCTACTGTTATTCCGATGTGGTGCAGCCTGATCCGGTGACGGTGCGGATGAGGGGATATGCGAGTCACTGGCGGGATACGGGATCATCCGGCGATGCCGAGCTTGCGCGCCATATCCACCGCGACGGCATCGATATCCTGGTCGACCTTGCCGGCCATACCGTTGGTAACCGGTTAAAGGTCTTTACACAGAAACCCGCCCCTGTCCAGGTGACCTGGCTTGGCTATCCGGATACCACCGGACTGGATATGATCGACTACCGGATAACGGACTCGATCGCAGATCCCGCGGGCTTTGAGGCCTTCTATGCCGAGAAACTGATCCGGCTGCCGGATTGTTTCCTGTGTTACGAACCCCCCCGGGATGCGCCGGAGGTCGTTTCCACACCGGCTGGAAAGAATGGTTTTGTTACCTTCGGGTCCTTCAACAATCTTGCCAAGATCAACGACCGTGTGATCGAGTCATGGTCGGAAATACTCCACAGGGCGCCGACGGCGCGCCTGCTTGTCAAGAATCCCGGACTGACCGAGGCGGTGGTGCGTGATCGCTATTTCGACAAATTCGCAAGCCATGGAATCGATCGGGAGAGAATCGATCTCAAGGGACTCAGTACCTCGACGAGGGAACACTTGACCGAGTATGGCAATATCGATATCGCCCTCGACACCTTCCCGTACAACGGTACGACAACAACCTGTGAGGCCCTGTGGATGGGCGTGCCGGTCCTGAGTGTGCGTGGTAATACCCATGCCGGTCTTGTCGGTGCGAGCCTGCTTTCAGCGGCGGATATGCCGGAATGGATAACCGGAA
>JARFQV010000288.1 GCA_029287615.1 Pseudomonadota bacterium
CAAAATGCAGAAAGCCGTCACTGCCTTGCAGCAAGGGCGCTTGCCAGAGGCTGCAAGACTGCTGGGCCGGATATGCAAGTCCAGCCCGGGTGATGCCAGGGCCTGGCTCCTGCTCGCCTCCGCGCAGGGCCAGCTCGGTAACCTGCCGGCCGCCCTAGATGCGTGCCGGCGGGCGCTTGCCATCAACCCGGGGAACGCGCGCGCACTGTCCATCCAGGGCAATGTACAGGCCAGCCTGGGCCAGACGGATGCCGCGCTGGACAGTTACCGCAAGGCCCTGGAGATCGCGCCCGGCGATCCCGGTATCCTCAATAACCTCGGCAACGCCCTCTTCCTGGCGGGTGAGCTGGAGGAAGCAGCGAGGGTACTGGAACAGCTGATACGTCTGAAGCCCGACTACGCCGAGGCGTGTAACAACCTGGGCAATATCTACAAGGCGCTGAACCGTAATAACGAGGCCATCCAGCATTTCCGGCGCTCCATCACCCTGAACCCGGGACAGTTCGAGGTCTGGCTCAACCTGGGCAATATCTACAGCGACCGGGTCGGTTTCCCGGAGGCCGCCGAGGAGTGCTTTCGCAAGGCCCTGCAACTCAAGCCGGACAGCCGGGAAGCGGAAAGCGGACTGGCCAACATGCTGCGCTTTCAGGGGAAGCTGGACGCATCCCTCGCCATCATGCAGAAGGCCCTCGACAAGGATCCCGCGGACGATACCGCCATGGCCGGTATCGCGGATATCCTGGAAAGACTGGGCCGCTATGAGGAGGCCTATGAACGGGTCCGCACCCTGCTGGACCGGAATACCGAAAACGCCATGGCGATCGACGTCCTCACCCGCCTGTGCCGGCGCTTTGACTGTTGCGGGGAGGCCATCGATATCGGTGAACGCCTGCTTGCCGGCGATTGCCTGAATCCTCACGGACAACAGCACCTGCACTTCTCCCTGGGCAAGCTGCTGGACAAACTGGCCGAATATGACCGGGCCTTCGGGCACTTCCGGACCGGTAACGAGATGGGGCATGTGCCCTTCGATCCGCTGGAACGCGAGGCCCTGACCAGCGCCCTGATCGGCGCTTACAGCAGGGATGCCCTCACCACACTCCCGAAGGCCTCCCATCAGGACCAGCGCCCGGTATTCATCGTTGGCATGCCACGCTCCGGCACCAGCCTGACGGAACAGATCCTCGCCAGTCACCCCGAGGTGCACGGGGCCGGGGAGTTGAACGACATGAACGACATCAGTGCCGGCCTCCCGGGCATGCTGGGCGGCGGTCTGAAATACCCGGAGTGTGTGGCAAATCTCAACCCGCAGGTCGTGAACCAGCTTGCCCAACGCTATATCGCGCGGCTCGATGGCTTCTCGAAAGAGGCGCGGCGGATCACCGACAAGATGCCGCACAACTTCATCAACCTGGGGCTGATCGCCCTCCTGTTCCCGCAGGCAAGGATCATCCACTGCCGGCGGGACCCGCGCGATAACTGCCTGTCCATCTATTTCCAGGATTTCGGCTGGCTGCACCCCTATGCCAGCCGGCTGGAACACCTGGGACACTATTACCGGCAGTACCAGCGCATCATGCGACACTGGCGAACGGTACTCGAGGTACCCATGCTGGATGTACCCTACGAAGACCTGGTCGCCGACCCGGAGGGCATCAGCCGCGGGATTGTCGATTACTGCGGCCTGGACTGGGATGATCGCTGCCTGCAGTTTCATGAATCCGGAAGGACGGTCGCGACGGCAAGCTATGACCAGGTGCGCCAGCCGATCTATACCGGATCCCTGGGGCGCTGGAAAAACTACGAAAGACACATCGGGCCATTAATCGAAGCACTGGCCCCGGCGCAGCCCGAGACCGCGATCCATTGAACAGCCCGCAGAAAGATCAGTCCGCCAGTCTGAAACAACGCGCCGGACAACTGTTCCGCCAGGGCAGGCTGAAACAGGCCAGGCAAGTCTATGAAAAAATCTGCGCTGAATACGATACGGATGCGGAGTCGCAGTATATGCTGGGCTCCATCCACGGACAGCTCGGCCAATACGAACAGGCGGTCCGGTATCTGCAAAACGCCATTCGCCTGAGTCCCAAAGCCATCGTGGCGCACTGCGGCCTGGGTGCCGCCTGCAAGCAACTGGGCCGCTTTCCCGAGGCCGCGCAGGCATTCCATACCGCGCACAGACTGAATCCGAAAGATGCGGACATCCTGATCGAACTGGCCGGAACGCTCATCCGGCTCGACAAACCGGGTGATGCGAGAAAATGCCTGCAACAGGCATTGATACTGAAACCGGATTCGGTCGAGGCGCTCGCCGGTCTGGGGCAGACACACCACATGCAAAGGGAGGCGAGGGAGGCCGCCGCATACTATGAACGGGCCCTGAAAATCGATCCGCAACAGGCCGTGACACACAATCGGCTGGGGCACGCCCTCCACCTGCTGGGGCAATACCAGGATGCCATCTCGCATTTCAGGCAGGCAACAGGGATCAGGCCCCGCTTTGCCGAGGCCTGGAAGAATCTGGGATTCACCCTGACGAGCGACGGCCAGGTTGCAGAGGCCAGGGATGCCTTCGACAAGGCCCTGAAGATCAACCCGCAATACACGGACGCCGCGATCGGCCAAATAGAGCTGTTGATACTGGAGGGGAAATACGAGGATGCCGGCCGGCTCCTGAAATCCCTGGTCAGGCGCGGTGTCCGGCGCACGGCACTGGCAACCGCCTGGATCAGTATCTGCCGCCATTGCGGGGACTGCCAGGCCGCGCTCGACTACGCGGGGGAGATCCTTGCCGGTGATGCGATCGCGCAGGCAGACGAGGAAAAGCTCCGCTTTGCGCTGGGCAGGCTTCACGACGCACGGAAGGAATACGACAAGGCCTTCCAGCAGTATCAGCGCGGCAACGACCTCAAGCCCGATACGTTCGATGAAGTGGAACTCCTGGCAACCACCGATTCCCTGATCAAGGTCTTCAACTGGCAGTTCCTGTCGACGGCACCACGCTCCACCCTTCGCTCCGCGAAGCCGGTCTTTATCCTCGGGATGCCGCGTTCGGGGACCACCCTGACCGAGCAGATCCTGTGCAGCCACCCGGATGTGTATGGCGCCGGTGAGCTAAAGGAACTCAGCAAACTGGTTTCCAGCCTCCCCTCCCTGCTGGGAGCCGAACCGGGCTACCCGAACAACCTGGCAAGACTGAGCGCTCCGCTGCTCGACAGGCTGGCGGGGGATTATCTCCAGCATATCGAAAAGCTGGCCCCGGATGCCCTGCGCGTAACCGACAAGATGCCACACAACTTCCAGCATGCCGGACTGATTGCCATGCTGTTCCCCGGCGCGAGGATCATCCACTGCGTGCGGGACCCGCTGGATACCTGCCTGTCCATCTATTTCCAGAACTTTACCGATGCCCACAACTATGCCTCTCACCTCGGGCACCTTGGCGTTTACTACCGTCAGTACGAAAGACTCATGAATCATTACAGGAGCCTGCTCGATATCCCGATTCTGGATGTGCGCTACGAGGACCTGGTCTCCAGCCAGGAGGAGGTGTCGCGCAGGATGATCGATTTCATCGGGCTGGACTGGGACGAACGCTGCCTGCGATTCCACGAGACCGATCGTTTCATCACCACCTGCAGTTATGACCAGGTGCGCCAGCCGATCTATTCCGGATCAATCAGACGCTGGCGCAATTACGAACGCTACCTGGGCCCGCTTGTGGAGGCCCTGGGTGACAGGCCCTGACAAAACAGAACCGGATTACCCGGCCGCGCCTGTCGTTTTCAGGTATTCGTAGTGGGAGACCGACGACTCTTTCAGACTCGTCTGCAACGACTGCATCTGTTGCATGAAACGAAACTGCTGCGCGGCCTCCTGCTGATTGATATTGGCATAGGCCGCCGTATTGGGCAGAAAATTCATACCCACCAGCACGCATACCCAGCTGGACTCCTGGAAGATGACCTGGTTCGTCGGCCCGTTGGGTAATGCGCGGCGAGCCTTGTCCAGGTAGTCGGCCAGGGATTCGGGAATGCGGGTATGGTACTTGACCTCTTCCCAGAAGGGCGTGTCTTCCCGCTTCGTCAGCGCGTAATGCGCCGCGATAAAATCCCTGGCCTCTTCCATCATTCTGGTGATGAACGAATTGTATGCGGCCCGGGATCCCGCATTGTAATAACCATCCGCGAGCGCCTCGGCCAGCTTGGCCGCGCCCGCATACACGAAATGCAGGGAGGTAGACTCGATTGGCTCCAGAAAACCGGACGAGAGCCCGATCGCTACACAGTTTTTTACCCAGGTATTGCGGTGCTTCCCGACACGGCCGATGTCAAAGTTGCGCGACTCGAGATTTTCCACCCGCTTTTCACCCAGGTGAGCGCGCAAATCCCGCTCCGCCTCATCCGGGCTCGCGAATGAACTGCAATACACGTACCCCGTACCGATCCTTTCCGTAACCGGGATATTCCATATCCAGCCGGATGATTTTGCGGTCGTCGTCGTGTAGGGCCGCAACTCCTTTTCCGGATCTTCATAGGGGACACGCATGGCAATGGCGCGATCGACAAACAAGGTATCGGAATAGGAATCGAACGGCTCCTTCAGCGCCTTGTCCAGCAGGGCGCTGCGAAAACCGGTGCAATCGACATACAGATCCCCTTCGATCCGGAGACCGCCTTTTGTATCGAGCGACTCGATCGCTCCGTTTTCCGACAGATTCACCGCGGTGACATCATCCACGATCTGCTCGACTGCATCGGGGCCACGAAACCGCTTCTTGAGATAATCACCGAAAAGACCCGCATCGAAATGATAGGCATACGGGACCCTGAGCTGCATCTGCCTGCCGCCATCCACCAGCGGATAGGTATGCGCGAATTCCGGACCGTCGGCTGTCTTCAGTATCCTGTTCTCGCGATTCAGGGTAACGCCCAGAAAACAGTCCGAGTAGAGGCTATTCCTGTCGCGTGGTTTCTGATTGAGATACTTGAGGTACCAGTACTGACCCACATGCCGCTGGGAATTCAGGTAGGGCAGGGTTTCAAACGGGTGCCAGTAATGCTCGCCGACCTCAAACCAGTCATTGAAACGGATACCGTATTTATAGCTGCCGTTACAGGCCGGCATCCAGTCCTTTTCTTTCATATCCAGGAAAGACAGGAAGCCGGAGATCGTAGTGATCGTGGCCTCTCCGACACCGATAGTCGGTATATCCGAAGACTCGACCAGAATAATTTGTAACCCGGGTAGCGCCCTCGACAAATAGGCAGCCGTCATCCATCCCGAACTGCCCCCGCCCACTATCACGATTTTTTGCATTTTCCGGTCTTTCATTGCCCTCCCCTGA
Source organism: Pseudomonadota bacterium (assembly GCA_029287615.1). GTDB lineage: Bacteria > Pseudomonadota > Gammaproteobacteria > UBA9214 > UBA9214 > JARFQV01. The sequence continues at coordinate 5,348 of JARFQV010000288.1, forward strand.
AGTGGATTGTCGATTCGTATACCCCCGCCGTCAGAGGCACATGTGAATGATGATCCTGCGATCAGCATACCTTGTCCGCTTCACAGCAGTTTATCCTCAGGTTACGGCAGGATGCATTGACCGGTCATCCCGATTGAGCGTTAAGTTTTTGACACAAATAGTCCTCGAACGCTGCCTGACGTTCCTGACGACTGCGGCACTAAAACAACAAATCCCAAAACAGGGCTGCGGAGACTGTAATAATGCTGTATTTCCACCACATTTGCTTGACAAATGTCAACATAATCGCCACGATGTGCAGGATTTTTTACATCACGGTTACAGGCACTGAGTCGGCCAATCAATAAACAATCAGGCTTGTATCCTAATCAACGATTCGTACTGAAGAATACTGTGAATACCGGGAGGAGTACGTCATGAGGTTGCTTTCCAGAAAGGCGATGGCCCTTGCCCTTGTTGCGGGCATTGCTGTATCCACATCCGCGGTTGCTACCAATGGCTATTTCCTGATCGGTTATGGTGCCAAGTCCCGTAGCATGGGCGGCACCGGCGTAGCCAACGGGCAGGACGGACTGGCCGCCGCCGCCAATCCGGCTGCCATGGTCGATGTCGGCACACGGGCCGATATGGGCGTCGAGTACTTCCGGCCCAAGCGCGGCTTCGTTCATGACAGCGCTACCCTGGAAAGCGGCTTTCCGGGTGCGGAGACCGGTGTCAACCACCGCAGCGGTTCCAACAACTTCCTGATCCCCAGCGCAGGTGCGGTGTACCAGTTCAATGACAGGATGACGTTCGGGATGGCGGTGATCGGCAATGGAGCGAACACCCGCTTTAACCAGCAGGTACCCGGTATCGACAGCTGTCTGGACGGCAATACCAGCGACGGCGTGGGTTCCACCGCCTACAATTTCAACTGCCTGGGCAGCAAGACGGTAGGCGTCTCGCTACTGCAGATGCAGATGCTGCCCAGCATCGCCTACCGGGTCACCAGTAATCACACCCTGGGCGCATCGCTCGCCATCGGTATTCAGCAGTTCCGGGCCTACGGCCTGCAGTCCTTTCTGGAACTTGGCTTTTCGGCCGGCACCAAAAATCTGACTAACAACGGCAATGACTATAGTTACGGAGCCGGTGCCCGCGTGGGTTACCAGGGCAAGTTTTTCAACAACATGCTGACCCTGGGCGCCAATTACGCCACCAAGGTCTACATGTCGAAGTTCGACAAATACGAGGATCTGTTTGCCCAGGAGGGACGCTTTGACATACCGGCGCACTGGACGGTGGGATTTGCCATCAAACCGCACAAGAAGTGGACCATCGCCGGCGATGTACAGCGCATCTATTACGGTGATGTCAAATCGGTGGCCAACCTCGGGCCGCAGGCCTCCAACCCCAACAGCTTCTTCCCGCCCGGCACCGACGTCACCGGCAAGCACAATGGCCTCGGTTTCGGCTGGAATGACCAGAACGTCTACAAGATCGGGGTCAACTTCGACTACAGCAAGAAACTATCCTTCCGTGCCGGGTACAACTATGGTGAATCGCAGTTTGACAGCGACCAGGTACTCTTCAACTTCCTGGCACCGGCCGTGAACCAGCACCACCTGACCCTGGGCGCCAGCTACCGGCATGGCAAGCATCACGAATTTTCAGCCAGCTATATGCAC
>JARFQV010000346.1 GCA_029287615.1 Pseudomonadota bacterium
AATCCGGGCTAGCATCCCGGTTTGGTCATGGCTAGCTGTTCCGCAATCTCCTGGCTCAAGGCCGCGATTCCGCGGTTGATTGCATTCACAAAATCCAGGTAGCCGGACCCCGTGGTGGGTTCAGTGATACTGAATCGGTGAGCAGCAATCTCGCAGGCCTTCTGTCCATCGAGCAGTCTCCATATTCCGTTCAGCTGTGCGTTGACACCCAGTTGTCCGTCCAGCCTGAAGAACAGGATGGTCACCTGAAAGTCCGGTTTGTGGCGACCCGGCCAGGGGTAGAGCACGATACTGTCGGTATTCAGTCGGCCCATCAGGTTTTGTCCCAGCACCCGACTCAGGTCCTTGTTGAGATCACTGCCCCAGCGATCGAATTCACTCAGATTGATCTGGCTGGCGTCGGTGCGTGTGACGATCTGCGGTCGATCATAAATCTCCGGCAATATCACCGGGCCCAGTCCCACGGACAGGGGTGCTGATCCACTGGTCCGGCCGCTGACCGGGCTACCGGGATCGGCGCTAAGCACGTAAAACTCGGAAGGGCGCGTGGGCTTGCCGATGCTGCAGCCGGTCTGCAGGAGCACCAGGGCTATCACGAGCAGGTAATTCGGGATTTTCATAAGTATGCCTTCAGGGTTTGTGGTCCTTGCCCAGCAACAGGGCTTCCGGGTGGCGCTCAAGATACTCGGACATCACCCGGATGGATCGCGCCGCTGCGGTCACCTCGGCAAGGGCATTGTACAATTCATTGCCGATCTCGCCATCGGTAGAGGTGAGGGACTGCAAGGACTCCAGTGTGTCCCTGGTTCCCTCCAGCGTGGCCTGTACCTGTTTTGCCAGTATCGGTACCCTCTTGTCGAGGTCGACCATCAGGCTGTTCGTGGAATTCAAAAGCGCATTGAGATTTTCCACGGTCTCATTCAGCTCCGCCTTTTCCAGCTTGTCCAGTATGTTGTCGATGCCGGCCAGAATTCCCTCGAGCGGGTTGGGTGCGGTGGGGAATTCGGGATGCATGCTTCCCTGAATGATTGTCGCAGGTTCCGCATCGGGGATGAAATCCAGGTCGATAAATAATTGACCCGTTACCAGGTTGCCGCTTCCCAATCGTGCCCGCAGTCCCTTCCTCACCAGCTTCTCGATACGTTCGCGCGGGTCTGCCAGGGATTCTTCCAGGGCTTCCTCGACGATCTCCGACGTCTCGGCTTCCTTGTATCCGGCCCACCGCTCGGGTTCCAGGTCAAAGATAACCACCGGTACCAGAACGTCCTTCTGGGCCGGGTCGATACCCATCTCTATCGCCTTCACACTCCCGATCCGGATACCGCGAAACTCGACCGGCGCATCGATATTCAGTCCGCGCACCGTCTTGAACTTGGCGACATAGGTGATGGTCTCGGTGATCGCCTGCTGGAGGGTCTGGGCCTTGTTATCATACAACTTGAACAGGGTGTCTTCTTCCGCGATCGGGGTCTTGGCAAGGGTCGGTGGTGTGTCAAAGGCCACGCCGCCGCTCATCAGCGAGATCAGGGACTCCATCTGCAGTTCGATACCGGATGCGTCCATGGTCAGGCTCACGCCGCCCACATTCCAGAACCGGGTTCCGGTGCGGATAAATCGGTCATGTGGTGACTGGACAAAGATGCTCACATTCACGTAATCGTGGTCATCAGACAGGTTGTACTCGGTAATCTCACCCACATCAAATTGCCGGAAATAGACCGGCGCACCGACAGACAATGAGCCCAGTTTTTCGCTGCGCAGACGATAGGTGGTTCCGGCGACATCCGAGGTGACGACCGGGGGAAATTCCAGGCCAGTAAATTCCCTTTGCTTCTCCCCGCTCTGGCTGGGTTCCATTTCAATATAAGCCCCGCTGACCAGGGTTCCGAGTCCGGTGATACCACCGGCGCCGATGCGGGGCCGCACAACCCAGAATCGGGTGTTTTCCGTCAATGCAGACTCTGTACCGGTTTCCATGGTGGCGGTAACGATGATCTTGGAGATATCTTTCGAGAAACGTACGGTATCCACCGTCCCTACCATGACATCCCGGTACTTTATTTTTGTTTTTCCCTGTTCGATACCGGCAGCGGTCTTGAAGCTGATTTCGATCTGGGGCCCTTTCTCGGACATGGTTTTGTAGATCAGCCAGCCCCCTACCAGGATTGCGACCAGGGGGAGTAACCAGACAACCGGAAAACCCCTGTTTTCCTTTTCGACAACGGCTTCCGGTATATAGTCAAGACTGGTTGGCTTATGCGGTTCCGCCATTGGGTTCTCCCTGGTTATCCCAGATCAGTCTGGAATCAAAGCTCATTGCTGAAAAGATGGTGAGTATAACGACTGCGGTAAATGCAATGGCGCCCGTGCCCGGTTCAATCGTTGCCAGTGCGCCCACATTGACCAGGGCGGCCAGCAGCGCAACCACAAAGATATCGACCATGGACCAGCGTCCGACGAGTTCGACCAGGCGGTACAGGCGGATACGCTGTTGCTTGCGTAGCGGAGACCTGCGCTGCACCGACAGGAGCAGATACACCAGGGCAATCATCTTCAGCAGCGGTACCAGCACGCTCGCCACGAAGACAATCAGTGCCAGGGGCCAGTCACCGTGGAGCAGGAGGTAGATCACGCCGCTCATGATGGTATCGGACTGGCTGCTTCCGAGGGAGGTGACCGTCATGACCGGGAACAGGTTGGCCGGCAGGTACATCGCCATGGCTGCAATCAGTAACGCCCAGGTCTTGTTGAGACTGTTCGGTTTGCGCATATGCAGGTCTGAATCGCAGCGCGGGCAGTAGCAGTGCCCGGATGCCGGAAGCCGCACCAGCAGTCCGCAGGTATGACAGCTTGTCAACCCGGCCTCTCTAGCCCGCATCCCGTCTTCCTTTGGGGAAACCGAGTTTATCCCAGAGCAGGTGCGGTTCGAATGCGGAAGCCGCGGCCGCGGATACCAGGATCAGGCCGCAAAAGGCGTAGAGTGATATCCCGATATGCATGGTTGCCATATTACCCAGCTTGACAAAGGCAACCAGTACTCCGAGCATGAAGACATCCAGCATGCCCCAGGGTTTGAGCTGGCTGATCCAGCTCAGGGTGGATCGCGCCGCGGGGAATCCCAGCCGGTAGCGAACGGACAGCAAGACATACAGGCTGCTGATGATGAGCAGGGCCGGGGCCAGGATGCTGGTGATCATCACCACCACAGCCAGTTCGCCCATACCGGCGTTATACAGGGCCAGGGAGGCGCCGATAATGGTGGTCATTTCCTCCCTGCCCTGGATCTCCAGGGTCAGGAACGGAAAGATATTGGCGAGTACAAGCAGGATCAAGGCCGAGAGATAGAGGGAAATCGGTCGGTCCAGCCCTCCCCTGGGATTATGAGACAGGACAAAGCCGCAACAGGAGCACTGCGCCTTTTTACCCGGCGCGAGTTCGGGAACCCTGTTCAGGGTATCGCATTCGTGGCAGGCGATGATTTCAGCAACGGTTGAATCCGGCCGATCAGACGGTTTCATAGGGTGCAAGGGATCCATAGATACGGATGCCGATACTACCGCAAATGCGACATTCTGTCAGTGAATGCTCCGCCAATGGGACAAGGAAAAATCAGTTACGATTCAGACTGTAGTGCCTGATCAATGCGGGCGATGTGGGTGCCTGTACGAAGAGCGTGAAAAGCACCACGCCGAAGGCGATGGACTGGATGGTCCACCAGTAATCCAGGCTGACCGGCAGCGCCAGCGCCAGCGCCAGGGTAACGGCACCCCGGAGCCCCCCCCAGTACATGATGAGTTGCCAGGAGCGGGGTACGGGTTCCACCGGCGTGAGTCTGGACAAGAGCGGGAGAAATGCGAATATGCCGATTGCGCGGGCAATCAGGACACTGGCGATTCCGATCAGCATGGCAAGCCAGCGTTCCTCGAACATGCCGAGCGTGACCGTAACTCCCATCAACAGAAACACCAGAGCATTCGCCACGTAGGCAGTAAATTCCCAGAGCCGCGGGACGAATGATTCGGGTTGCACCCGGCTGTCCCTGCGCATGGCGTGGCCAACCATGAGACCGGTGACCAGCACGGCCATCACCCCGGAGACGTGCAGGCCTGCCTCGGCAATGATAAAGCTGACATAGGCACCAATGATGCTGATCAGGCCCCTGTGGATGTCCTCGTGGTAATGAAGCATCAGCCAGCGGAAGACCAGACCGGTCAACAGACCGGATGCCATGCCGCCGATAAACACCCGGGCGAAGTGCAGGGAGGTTGCTGTAATCGAGACCTCGCTGGATGGATTCATCGCCATCCCGAGTACTGCACCGAAAATCACGATTGCCGCTGCATCATTGAACAGGCTCTCGCCCTCCATCAGAACGGCCAGACGATCGGGTACGCCGAGTTTCCTGAACAGCGCCATGATGGCGACAGGGTCCGTTGCAGACAGCAGTGCCCCGGTCAGCAGGGCGGCAATCCACGGAAAACCGGCGGGATGCCCGATCCCTGCGTAGATCATCACCGCGCTCAATACCGCGGATAACAGCATAAGCGGTATGGCCAGGACCAGGATGACCAGCAGGTTGTTCAGCAGCAGTCTGGCGTCGATGTTGAATGCCGATTCAAAAACCAGGACAGGCAGAAAGACATAAAAGATCAGGTTATGAAAAATCCCGGCCCGCAAACCGGTATCGATTCCGGCATACACCATGGCCTCGGAGGCAAGAAAGCCGGCAACAACCAGGGTGGCCGTGAAGGGCAGATGAATCCGCCGGGCCAGTGGTTGAATGACGATCGCCAGTAACAGCAGGCCCATCAGCATCAGCAGTATGTGATGGATAGACAAGGTATTCAGGCTGCACCGCTTGCGCTTCTGTTCGTACTGTTACGGGGGCGTTCGGGATGAAGCTCATCCAGCGGGATGGAAAGGCCGTTGGCTGATACGATTCGGGCATGGAACCTTTTCAGTTCCCTCGGTTCCCTCACGCCACAGGAATGGGCAATAATGCCGACTTCGTACACCATGTTTTTCGCATAATTCGCCACGCGTTCCGCCTTATCTGCCGGATCCAGGCCCTTTTGCAGGCGTTTGTTGTGGGTGGTAATCCCCGTCGGACAGGTATTCTTGTTGCATTGCAGTGCCTGGATGCACCCCAGCGAAAACATGAAGCCACGTGCCGATACGATAATATCGGCACCCAGACACAATGCCCAGGCCACGTCTGCGGGAGTGATCAGCTTGCCCGAGGCCACGACCTTTACCCGGTCGCGCAATCCATGTTCATTGAGCTTGTCGACCAGCAACGGCAGGCTCTCGCGAAGTGGCAGACCCATGTCGTCGATCAAAGGCATGGGTGCGGCACCGGTTCCACCATCGGCGCTGTCAACAGTGATAAAATCCGGCGCGCTTTCGATTCCGCGTCCGTTGATCAGTTCAAACAGATTGTCCAGCCATCCATAGGCGCCAATCACTGCCTTGTAGCCAACGGGTTTGCCAGACACTTCCCGAACCCGGTGAATCATGTCCAGCAACTCCTCGTTGGAATTGATGTCCGTGTGACGGTTCGGGCTGATGGCATCCGCGTCCTTGTGTATGCCACGGATACGGGCAATCTCTTCGGTTACCTTTCCGCCTGGCAGGATGCCGCCCTTGCCTGGCTTCGCGCCCTGGCTGAGCTTGATTTCGAACATGCGCACCGGCTCATGCGCAGCAGCTTCGCGGATCCTGTCATCATCCAGGTTGCCATCCAGGTCGCGCACCCCGTTCTTGGCCGTGCCGATCTGGAAGACGATATCGCAGCCTCCGTCGAGGTGATAGGGGGAGAGTCCGCCTTCTCCCGTGTTCATCCAGATCCCGGCCTTGCTTGCACCACGCGACAGGGCAAGCACAGCCGGTTTCGAGATGGCCCCGTAGCTCATGCCTGATATGTTGAACAGCGAACTGGTGGTGTAGGGTTGCCGGCAACCGGGGCCCAGGGTGATGCTCTGCGTAGGTACGGCATCCTCCCCGAGCGTGGGAAACGGACAGTTGACGAACAGGACGCTTCCGGCCGGTCGCAGATCACGGGTTGAACCGAATCCTACTGTATTGTCCAGATTCTTCGATGCCCGGTATGCCCAGGAACGCTGGGCGCGGTTGAACGGCAGCTCTTCCCGATCCATGGAGAAGAAGTACTGGCGGAAAAATTCGCCCATGTGTTCGAAGGCATAGCGGAAGCGCCCGATCACCGGATAATTTCTGCGGATTGCGTGCCTGGTCTGGGTAATGTCGATAATGAACATCACGATCACGGCAAGCACTGCCAGGCCGACCAGAAACACGAACAGTGTGGCAAGCAGCTCTAGCGCGGTAGTCAGGAAGGTTTGTGTCTCCTGGGTCATGAGTTCCATCGTTGGCTCCTCATCTTGCAAGACAGTTTTGCTTCATGATGCCTGCTGCCGGGTACCCTGCGCACTGTCCGTTTTACCGTCTGTTGTCGCGGTACCCTCTTGCGATCCAGTAGTCCAGGCTGAAAAAACGTCCGGCGCCGAAAAAGAACAGAACCAGCAGCATGATGAAATAAGTTGCTGCGAACTCGATCCCGTTGTTCAGGACGACGAAGTTACCGTTCTGGGTCAGCCAGTCGTAATTGCCGTGCTGTTGGAGAATTTCCTTCGCCTTGTCCAGCCGCACGATGGCGCCCTCGGTGCGCTCGGTCGCGAATATGCCGGTGCCTTCTGCAATAGCCAGCCATCCGTTCTGCCAGTGTACGGATACCATGGCGACGATCATGGTGACCATCAGCGGAATGGATATCCAGCGGACCATGAACCCGATGGCCAGGAAAACCGCGCCAAAGAGTTCGGTCAGCGTTGCGAGGTAGGCCATCAGGGTGGGGAAGGGCAGGCCCAGTCCCCAGTCTGGATTACCGAACCACTCAATGGTGCTGTCCATGCTTGACCACTTGTTGCTCCCGGCCATCCAGAATATCGGTACCAGGTAGATACGCAGGGCGAGCAGGGGAAGAAAATCGAAAATACGGCTACGATCCAGTAAATCCTGAAACCGGTTCAGCAGGCCCACCATGTTCGATCCCCCTGTTCGTATTTGTGTTTGTGATTAGCCCCGGGCCCCGGATACTGATGTACCGATGCCCGGGTTTCTACAATTGAGACTGTACTGCAATGTGCTGGTTCCTGCGTGCCTGTCATTGACATTACCGGTAGAGAGAATGATTCCGCCATGGTCTCTCACAGTGCGGTGTCTGTACGGTCATACCGGCTTCCGCTTCGTCATGACCCGTTTGCGGCAGGTGGACCGGCTTATCGCCCCGCTACAGCCTTGTCCCCGGCACAATATCCAGTTCATGCAGCCGGGTCAGGATCTGGTGTCCTCCATCAATGACGACTTCCGGCTGGGGATGTTTCAGTTCACCGGCAATCTGCTGTAACAGGGATCTGCCGTTTCTACCCGTCTCTTCCCCGAGCAGTTCCAGCAGGCGCTTGGTGACCGGATTGATCTCGAGGAAACCTACCTCATCCTCGCGGTTGCGATAGACAACCAGACTGGTGGGGTTCTCTCCCGGTTCGGACGGGATGAAATCCGGGCTGATCCGATGTACCGGAAAGCGGTAGTTCAGGTGCCACGCCAGGGGTGACAGTACGGGGATGGCATCCAGCAGGTTGCCATCTGGTTCGACACCGTCTGTCGGTATCGTTTCCTCTGCAATCGAGAGCGCAAGCTCGACCCATTCGTAGTGCGCGAGTTCGTAGAGAAAGGGAAAGTCCCCGGGGTGATCTCCACGTTCACTTTCGAGGTAGGCGACAAATTCTCGTGGCATTTCCGGAAATAGCGGGGTGCGGGAGCGGTGCCTGGCGAAATAGTCCCGGATCAGGGCATGCCAGGATTCATCCCGGTGCAATTTACGCAGTACCGGAAAAGTGCCGCTGATAAAGCTTTCAACATTGTTGTAGAACAGCTCACGGTAGACGGCCATTCTGCGTTCTTCGATATCTGCGGGAGCAGGTTCCTTTTCCGGGTCCCGTATGTTGGCGGCAAATTCGTACTGTCTGCGGATGAAATCGGGTTGGTCAGATTCCATGTGCAACCGGGACGTCATCGGGAGTGCTCCATTTTGCCTGCAGACGGGTTATCTGATCCGTTTCCTTCAGGAGTTCTTTCAGTGGCGGGATATTGAAGTCCCGTTCCAGTAGTGTGGGTACCACACCGAAATGTTCAAAAGCGGTTTCCAGCAGGGTCCAGACCGGATCAACGATCGCGGCACCGTGAGTATCGACCTTCAGGTCATCGGCTTCGTCATAGTGCCCTGCTATATGGAAGTAGGCGATCCGCTTCGCAGGCAGGGATTTGAGGAATTGTTCGGCATCGTAGCGATGATTGATGCTGTTGACGTAGATGTTATTGATATCGAGCAGCAGGTTACAGTCAGCCTCGTCCAGCACGGCGTTGATAAAGTCAATTTCGTCCATTTCCTTGCCGGGTGCCGCGTAATAGGAAACATTTTCCATGGCGATGCGCTGTTCCAGGATGTCCTGGGTACGTCTGATGCGTCCTGCGACATAGCGGACGGCTTCCTCGGTGAAGGGTATGGGCAACAGGTCATAGAGATGCCCGTCATCACTACAGTAACTCAGGTGCTCAGAGTAGGCGCGGATGCCGTGATCGCACAGAAAACGCTTGAGGCGCTGCAGGAATGTTTCGTCCAGCGCGCTGGGGCTGCCTATGGAGAGGGACAGACCGTGTGCCACAAACGGGTATCTTTCCGTAAAGCCCCTGAAGTCCCTGCCCAGGCGTCCACCGACACCGATCCAGTTTTCGGGG
>JARFQV010000016.1 GCA_029287615.1 Pseudomonadota bacterium
CTCGATTCGTCGGCAGCGTCAGATGTGTATAAGAGACAGCAGCAGCAACACCCGGTCGAAGGAATGATCTGCGATATGATGCTGTAGAACCTGCACGGCATCGTCATTGATAATCCGTATATTTTCAAGGCCGCGTTTTTCTATTTCCAGCAACAGGTGACCAACGCCAGGGCGATGGACCTCGATCCCGAGATAGTCGTGTTCGGGTTCGGCCACCGCCATGTCTGCCAGAGAATCCCCGTTACCGAATCCGATTTCGAGAGTTCGTTCCGCCTGGCGGTGGAATATGGCATCCAGATCCAGCACGCCTTCCGGCACAATGCCGAATCTGGGCCACAGTGTCTCCAGGGCCCGTACCTGTGCACGTGTCAGGCGTCCTTCCCTGCGGACGTAGGAGCGAATGCGGGAGGGTGTACTCGTGTTGCTGTTCATCGTTTACTCAATTCGGTCATGGCATGGATAACCGGTGGGACGCTCGTTGCGGGCAGAGACGCCGTAGTCGGCGAGAATCGCGGTGAGGAACCGTTGTTGCAGGGCTGAGCCATGAGCCAGGGGGGGGCAGCAGTAATACCGGCCCTCAGGCCGGGATTGATGCAGATACGGGCAGGCGCCAGTCCGCTGGAACGGCTTCAACCGATTTTGCGACAATCAACCGGGTCTTGCTGTCTTTCCGTGAAAGACCGATATGACTCACGCGGCGTCGGTTGATGACTTCAGAAAAAGACGCCATCGACCGGTGATGAGGCACTCGCGAAACGTTTGCGGGGTATGCGTCCCGCCAGATAGGATTCGCGTCCTGCCTCGATCGCCTTTTTCATCGCCGATGCCATGAGGACCGGCTTCCCGGCTCCCGCAATCGCTGTGTTCATCAGCACACCGTGACAGCCCAGTTCCATGGCTATGGCCGCATCGGAGGCGCATCCGACGCCGGCATCGACCAGTATGGGTACATTCGCGTTTTCAACAATGGTCAGTATATTGTAGGGATTGCGAATACCCAGACCGGAGCCGATCGGGGCCGCCAGTGGCATGACCGCGATGCACCCCATTTCCTCCAGGCGTTTCGCGATGATGGGATCGTCATTGGTATAGACCATGATACCGAAACCATCCTTGATCAGGATCTCCGTGGCCTTCAGTGTCTCGGTGATATCGGGAAACAGGGTCTTTTCATCTCCCAGGACCTCCAGCTTGACCAGCTTGTGACCATCCAGCAGTTCACGGGCCAGTCGGCAGGTCCTGACTGCATCCTCTGCGGTGTAGCAACCGGCCGTATTGGGCAGAAGTGTGTATTGCCCGGGTGAAATTACTTCCAGCAGGCTGGGTTCATCCGGATTCTGGCCTATGTTGGTTCGCCGGATGGCAACCGTTACGATCTCGGCGCCGCTGGCCTCGATCGCCCTGCGGGTCTCATCGAGATCCCTGTACTTACCGGTCCCGACGAGCAGTCGGGACCGGTACGACCGTCCCGCGATCTGCAGTAAATCATCCGTGGAACCGGACTCCTTGGCGTGCATCACTGTGGACATGCTCGCGTCTCCATCAATATACTTTTACGGGAATTATGGTTTTCTGTCTTATCCGAAATCAACCGCCGCCAATGGCGTGAACGATTTCCACCTGGTCACCGGGTTGCAGCAGGCATGCATCAAGGGTGCCGCGCGGTATGATCTCTTCGTTGACTTCTATGGCCAGGCGCTTGTCGGCGAGACCGAGGGTGTCGATCAGTTGCGCTGCACTCAGATTGTCCGGGACATCCCGGGTGTCACCATTGAGTATGATTTGCATGGCTTCAATTCAGGGCAATTATAAACATGGTTGAACCTGGAAACTCCCTGCACCCGCGCATGGATCGAGAGGTACCATTGCATTCACGAGCGAACCAGGCTTTCGGGATCAGGAGGCAGGCGAGATTGTACATGAATTGTGAGTTTCCGGATTACAGGGTAGTGACCACAGGAGCGGCAACAGACGCAATTTTCGATCCCTCTTTATGAGACTGGTGCGACTGGAGACATTCCCGGATACTGTTGGCAGACGGCTTGCCGGATCAGTAAATCAAAATCATGCCGACCCTGATTGCTTGTGTATTCGCGGATTTTACATCAAAAATTGTAGTGGTGGCGATTTGTAGTAAAAATAAATGCTTATGACGCAATGGAATGAAGATATCATCTCCGTGGAGGGAGCGGGAACCCTCTATGGGCTGTTTGCGGCCAGGGTGCGGCGTACACCGGATACGGTTGCCTACCGCAGTTATGATTCCCATGCCCGGATCTGGCAGGATACGACCTGGCGTGATATGGGCAGGGCGGTGGAGCGCTGGCGGTCCGCACTCTCCGTTGAGGGTCTCGCGCCAGGAGACCGGGTAGCGATTCACAGTCGCAACTGCAAGGAATGGGTCATGTTCGACCAGGCAGCAATGAGCCTCGGACTGGTCGTGGTGCCTCTGTATGTGGATGACCGGCCTGAAAACATCGCCTATATCCTCGAGGACGCGGCGGTCAGTCTGCTGCTGGTCAACGAAGCCACGCACTGGAAGAACATCGCGCCGGTCTGTCAGCAACTTGAGGAGTTGCAGCGTGTTCTGCTCATGAATGCCCCGGATGCTTTATCCGAGCAGGTTTCTGCCGACAAACGGATCCGCCTGGTGACGGACTGGCTGGAGGAAGGGGGAGGGTTGCCGAAGGTGCGGGTGGAAGATCCGCATGCCCTTGCCTCCATCGTGTATACCTCCGGGACGACAGGACGGTCCAAGGGCGTGATGCTCAGTCATTACAACATGCTCTCGGTCGCACATTCCGCACTGACCATGATCGACTGTTACCAGGAAGACCTGTTCCTGTCCTTTCTGCCGCTGTCGCATACACTGGAGCGTACCGCTGGTTATTACTTGCCGATCATGGCGGGCGCCACCGTAGCGTATGCACGTTCGGTTGCGCAACTGGCAGAGGACCTGCTGCGCATCAAGCCGACGGTGCTGATCGCGGTGCCCCGGATCTTCGAGCGCGTATACGGACGTATCCAGGGACAACTGGAAAAAAAACCGGGCCCGGCGCATGCCCTTTTCAAGCTGACCGTTCGGATTGGCTGGCAACGTTTCCTGATCGGTCAGCAGCGCATGAACTGGGGTGTTTCGCAGTTGTGCTGGCCGGTCCTGCAGCGACTGGTAGCCGGCAAGATTACCTCGAGGCTGGGGGGGTGTCTGCGTGTTGCGGTCAGTGGTGGCGCCCCTTTGCCCCTGACCGTGGCCAAGACCTTTATCGGGCTGGGAGTACCGATACTACAGGGCTACGGCCTCACTGAGACCAGTCCGGTATTGAGCGTCAATACCCTGCAGGACAATGACCCGGCCAGTGTCGGTGTGGCATTGCGTGGTGTTGATTTGCGGATCGGCGAGGATGACGAATTACTGGCCAGGACGCCGGGTATGATGCTGGGTTACTGGAACAACCATGCCGCAACCGCCGAGATCATTGACCGCAATGGCTGGCTGCATACGGGGGATCAGGCGCGTATCGAGGATGGCCATGTCTACATAACAGGTCGAATCAAGGACATACTGGTGCTCTCCAATGGTGAGAAGGTGCCGCCCGGGGATATGGAAACCGCGATAGCACTGGATAACCGGGTCGATCAGTGCCTGGTCGTGGGGGAGGGGCGTTCCTGGCTTTCCGCGATCCTGGTGCTGAATCCCGATGGGTGGCTGGGACTGGCGCATCGTTACGGACTCGATCCGTATGCCCCCGAGAGCCTGAAGGACGAGAGATTGCGCTCGCGAATGGTAGCAAGGATCCGGGAACAGCTGCATCACTTCCCGGGATATGCGAAGGTCAGGCGCGTTATCCTGACCCTGGAGCCCTGGTCGGTCGAAAATGGTCTGCTCACACCCACGCTCAAGGTCAAACGATTACCGGTACTGAAACGATTTTCAGTCGATATAGATGAAATCTATGGAAGCGGGCCTGCCTGATCCGCGATGCCTGGCAGATAGACCCCTCAGATGAGCAGGCGTAACCTGCTGTGTGGCGTTTGTTTCAAGCCCTGCCCATGATCCGGTACTATTCCTGCCTGAGTCTGTCATGGCCAGGCTGCGCCAGGTTATCGACTGCCCTGTTCACCAAAACCTGCTACCCTATAGCCATTGTTTTACTACTGATGGACCCTGCATAACGATGACAAGAAAAATTCTGCTGCTCGGCATTTTCGTGATCCTCGGTTACGGCTTCTGGGTGAGTCCGGATTTCAAGACCATCTCCGCGGGTGTGGCGATCTTTCTCCTGGGTATGATGTCGCTGGAGGAGGGCTTCAAGGCCTTCAGTGGTGGAGTGCTCGAGACCTTTTTGAGGAAGACGACCGACAAGACCTGGAAGAGTCTGACCTTTGGTATTGTCGCCACTACCCTGATGCAGTCGAGTTCACTGGTTTCGGTGCTCACCATTTCGTTTCTGAGTGCCGGATTGATCGCCCTGGCGCAGGGTATCGGCATCATCTTCGGGGCTAATCTCGGCACCACCACCGGCGCCTGGCTGGTGGCCGGCCTGGGCCTCAAGGTCGATATTGCAGCCTATGCCCTGCCCATGCTGGTGTTCGGTGTCATCATGGTCTTCCAGAAGAGCAACAGGCATCTGGAGGGTGCTGGCTGGGTGCTGCTCGGACTGGGATTCCTGTTTCTGGGCATTTCCTACATGAAAGACGGGTTCGAGGCGGCCGGCGGCCAGATCGACCTCTCCCAGTTTGCCGTACCGGGCTTCAAGGGGCTTCTGATCTATACGGGGATCGGTATCGCGGCCACGGTCATTATGCAATCCAGTCATGCCACCCTGATCCTGACCATCACGGCGCTGGCGGCCGGGCAGGTTACCTACGAAAACGCCCTCGCACTGGCTATCGGGTCGAACGTGGGCACCACGATCACGGCGATTATCGGCGCCATCAGCGCCAGCGTGTCCGGCAGGCAGCTGGCCCTGGCGCATCTTATCTTCAACCTGGTCACCGGTAGCATCGCGATCCTGTTTATCAAGCAGTTTTCCCTGGCAGTGGACTGGGTGAGTGCACACATTGGCATCGCGGCAGACGATTACACCCTGAAGTTTGCGGTCTTTCATACCCTGTTTAACCTGGTGGGCGTGGTTTTGATGTTGCCCCTGATCAATATGCTGGTCGGCTTTCTGCAGAGGATAATGCACGAGAAGGTCGAGCCCGAAGGTAAGACGCGGGTACTGTTTCTGAACAAGGCGGCACTTGAATTCCCGGATACCGCGCTCGATGTGATTGCAAAGGAGGTTGTGCATCTGGCAGAAAATGCCTTCGAGATTCTGGCGCATGGCCTGAACCTGAACCGTACGGATATCACCTCGAACATGGATATCAACGAGATGATTGCCAACTGTACGGACATCATGGAGACCGATGTCGATCAGTTGTACCAGCGCAAGGTGAAGCCGCTCTACAGCGCGATTATCGAATTCTCCACACAAGCCGAACAGGACATGGAACCCGAGCAGCTTGACCGGCTGATCCACCTCAGACGTGCCTGCTGGCAAATCGTTACCGCGATCAAGGCAATGAAAGAGATGCAGGGCAACATCGACCGCTATATGTGTTCGGAAAATGAATACGTGCGCCGTGAATACAATACCATCCGCCTGAATATGGCCATATTGCTCAGAACCCTGTACAAAATCGAGGAAGACGTCAGTCCAATGCAAAAATTGGAACGGCTGAAAGAAATCAAGCTGGAGATTGAGCAAGAAGACATTATTGCCAATGGTAAGCTGGACAAGCTGATTCGCGGTAATCACATCACATCCGAGATGGCCACCTCGCTGATGAATGACAGCTCCTTTACCTACGAAATCGAGAACCTGTTAATCAGTTCTGCCGAGATCATCTTCGCCAACATCTATTCGCTGGAAGAGGACTTGAACCTGACGGATGAGGAATTCGAGCAGAAAATATTCAATAAGCGCGAAGAGATGTTGTCCCGGCTCGGTGAGGAAGAGGCCCGGATCCGGGAGATTACGGGCTATCGTCCCCGCAACCGGTAACAGGTACCATGCATCTGCGATTTCCCCGGGGGCTGTCGTGTTGGCAGGCCCCGGGGTGTACTGGCAGACCCGGTTATAGACAAGTTACAGATAACCGGGCGCACTCCATCATGCTGACTACTTCAACAGGATGATACCGCAGGCATCCCTGCTGCCGCCTGCACAGCCCTTCGCAACACCCTCGGGACAATAGGTGTCTTCATTGGTGTGAATGATAAACGCACTGCCATCGGTATCGAAGATACTCAGTGGACCAGGCGACAGGGTGATTCGCGTGGTGGTTGTCTTGAGTGTGGCCTTGCCGTTTTTTGATGTCAGGTTGATCAGGTCGCCGGAGTGAAAGGGATGATTGCCATCGGGGTTGCTCATTCCGTAGGGTCCGGGATCGAAATGTCCGCCCGCCGCGCCACAGGGTTCACACTTGGCGGTTTCATGAATGTGCACCGCGTGCTTGCCGTCGCTCAGACCGTTCACTACCAGCATCACATCGACCTGTTTAACCCCTTCTTCCGAGCGGTGCTCCTTCAGTTCTGCCCTGCCGGTTATGGCCGGGTCACTGCAGCCGGATATTTCGGCGTGAGCGGTTATGGCGGGCTCTGCCATTACCAGCGCCGGTACATACATCAAGGCACTCAGTGTGGAAAGGAAGGGTAATCCGATGCGACGATTTTTCATGATGTGAATTCCTTATGGTTATGGGGCGCTAATGTCGCTGTATCCACCATCTTGCAGCGATAGTATCCAGCCGCATGCGATGGGAGCCGGTCTGGATAAGGTAGCAGCGTTTCCAATAGTAACAAATCGTACCAGGGGTGTTTGGATTGATGCAGAGATTCGCCTTCACCGGGTTTCATGCGTCTTCGCCACCTCTGACGAAGGCACCGGGGCAGGTGCGTGGGGCCTGATAACCGGGTACAGGCATGACTGGCCCTGGCAGATCCGACCCTGGCGCAGGATGCCCAGGCAGTGATGAGATGTCCATGCAAGCGATGCAGGTATTCATGGTGCTGACCGGGTGAACCGGCACTGATCGATCAGCAACAAGCCCGTACTACCGGGCAGAAGGTGACGTGCTGGCAGGCGTTTTGTACACTACAGGCGTTCGGGTACAACGCGGGTGTGGTTCAATGGTAGAACCTCAGCTTCCCAAGCTGATGACGTGGGTTCGATTCCCATCACCCGCTCCAATCGCTGACTGACCCGGTTGGGCGCATCGCTGTTTTCTCCGGTTTGTGCTGCGTTATACTTCGCGCTCACCTATGCATAAACCACACGTACGGCAGGGGCGCGCAGCCATCGATAAGCTGACCAGCAACGCATCTGCATGCAGGATACGCCTTGCTGATGGTCGTGATCTCGGTTACGCAGAATTCGGTAATCCGCATGGCAGGCCAGTACTCTATTGCCATGGCTTTCCCGCTTCCCGGCTGGAGGCGGGATTCATGGATACGGCCGCCTGGAAGAATGATGTACGGGTGATTGCCCCCGACAGGCCCGGATACGGATTGTCCGCGTTCAAGCCGGGGCGCAGGATTGCTGACTGGCCCGATGATTGCGTTGAACTGGTAGATGCCCTGGGTATCGAACGCTTCTCGATCGTGGGCGTTTCCGGCGGAGGTCCGTATGCCCTGGCCTGTGCCTGGAAAATCCCTTCCCGTCTGGTATCTGCGGGTGTTGTGTGTGGGCTGGGTCCGCTGGACCGGCAGAAAATTCAGGAGATGGAGGGGCATCCGCAGATCATGTTGAGCCTCGCGCGGTCTGCTCCATGGTTGCTCTCGCTGTTCTGCGGCAGCCTGTTTGCGCCGCTCGTTCGACTGTATCCACCGATTCTCATGCCCCTGCTCGTCAACTCCCGGGTTGCATATGACCGGAGGACGCTGGATCGTCCCGAAGTCAGGAACACCCTTCTGGCTTCCGTGCGTGAAGCCTTGCGGAGTGGTCCGCGCGGTCTGTTACAGGAGCTTTCCCTCTTTACCGGCGACTGGGGATTCAGGCCGGAGGACATAGCGTTCAGGATAGAGCACTGGCATGGAGAAAGGGATCCGGTAATCCCGGTATCCCACGGGCGGTCACTGGCCGCGCGCTTGCCGGATGTGCGCTCCAGGATCATTCCCCGTGAAGGTCATATTTCATTACCGACAAGGCTGATGAATCTGATTCTGCTGGCAATTGTTGACAGGCAATGACCTTGCCGCCTGGCAGGAATGGTGATCGGCGGTATATTCTGTTGATGCGCCCTGTTACCCTGTAACATCACTTGCCTGGAATCTCCATCGATTCCGGATCACAATACAACCTTTCACCATACGGGCAGTACCATGCCAACCCAACCCAAGCTGCGCAAGACCAAGATTGTTGCCACCCTCGGACCGGCCTGTGATTCGCCCGAGATGCTTCATGCCATGATTGAAGCGGGAATGAACGTAGCACGACTCAACCTTTCTCATGGCACCCATGACGAGCACAAGGAGCGAATCGGTCGACTACGGCAGGCAGCTGAAAAAGCCAGGGTCAACGTGGCCATCATGATCGATACGCGCGGGATTGAAATCCGTACCTGCAAGCTAACTGGAGGTACAGCGGAGCTGGTGGCCGGGGATACCTTCAGTCTGTACACGGATGATCGGCCGGGGGATGCCGACGGGGTTTCGGTTACGTATCGCAAACTTTCCGAAGAGGTCCGGTCCGGTATTCCCATTCTGCTGGACGACGGTGCCATTGAACTCGAAGTTCTGGAGGTTACGGGGGGGGAGATACATTGCAAGATCATTCATGGGGGGTGGCTGGGGGACAGTAAAAGCGTCAATCTGCCGAACACCCGCCTGGCGCTCAGCGCCGTCAGTCCTGAAAACAGGGAGGATGTGGTAAAGGAACTTGGATTTGCCGCGGAAAATGATGTCGATTATGTGGCGGCATCCTTCATACAGGGTTCGGATGATATCTACAAGATGCGGGAAATCCTGGTTGAGAAAGACGTGCGTATCCCGATTATCGCCAAGATTGAAAACAAGGCGGGCGTGGCCAATCTGGAAGAGATCGTCGAGGCGGCAGATGGCATCATGGTTGCTCGTGGTGACATGGGCGTCGAATTACCGCTGGCCGATGTACCCAGCACACAGAAGAAAATCATCCGGAAAACGGTCTCCCGCGGCAAGCCTGTGATTACCGCGACCCAGATGCTGGCATCCATGGAGCACAACCCGAAGCCTACCCGGGCGGAGGCCAGCGATGTTGCGAATGCAATTCTCGATGGGACCTCTGCAGTCATGTTGTCCGGGGAAACCGCGGCAGGCAAATATCCGGTGGAAGCGGTCCGGACCATGTCGGAAGTGGCGCAACGTGCCGAGGTCTCCCTGCGCGAGTACGGCTACTTGCAGAAAATCATCCCCAATCCCGCAAATGTGGTGACCGAGGCAGTCAGCCAGGCCTCGGTGGGTATGGCACAGCACCTGAATGCCAAGGCGATATTCAGCCTGACCGAAACCGGCTTCACTTCACGGCTGATTTCCCGTTATCGCCCGGATTGCCCGATCCTCGCCATTACGGCATCCCGGCTGGTGGCTCGTCGTCTGTCCATGAACTGGGGGGTTATCCCGATGCTGTATTCGGGGGAGCGTTCGGATGAGGGCAAGATAGAGTTTGCAATCGAGCGTGCGAGGGCGCTTGGATATATCGCGGACGGCGACATCGTTGTGGCAACGGCCGGACACACCCAGACTGCAGGGGGTACCGACCTGATTCGTGTGATCACGGTGAGCAGCTGAAGTGTGGCCAATACGCATCGGGTAAAACACAAGGACAAATTTTTTTATTCTCCTATAAATACTATGTTTTTAAGGGGAAATTGACGGGAGTTTGATGCGGCTTTTATTGCTTTGTTGCAACTTTGCCTCATTTTTGCCCATATTGTGGTATTTTTTGCAATCACTTCTTTTCTTTTATTTCTAAGTATGGTAAATCGTACTCCTAATGGCTTCGGTCAGCTCTGTGGGCCAGGCCATTGATGGAAAAGTGGTTTTTTAGTAAAGTCTAAAAGTCTAATGGAGGGGCGTTACCGTGGGTCAAGCAAACCAGAAGGTCGAAGTGGTTGTGCACATTGACAATGCATTGGAAGAGGAGTCGCGTGATCAGATAGCCAGTCGTATCAGTGAAGAGGAAGGCATATTTTCCTTCGATTTCTGTCCACAGCGGCACCACCTGGTGCTGGTGCAATATGACAGGACGAGGCTGACATCCCAGGATATTTTGCACAAGGTAAAAGGGCAAAATCTCTGCGCACAGCTTGTAGGGCCGATCTAGGGACGGACAAATTCCGGGGGGATGTCGGGGAAGGAACCCCGGCTCCCCGGCTTTCAGTGAACCATTCACACAAGTGGTCGGAACGGGAAAGTACGACACGATCCAGTGATTGACCCGCTAGGGCGTCGATCAGGGTCTCGCAGCCCGTTTCTTACACATACATCACTCCTGTCCTGGTTACCCATCCGTGCCGTTTGCCGGCACTGGCAACAGGTACCCTTTGTATACTTATAGGCATATTAATTAATTTTGTTTGTTTAATTATTAGAATAAATTAATATTCTTAATCACTTTGGTGTGACTGTGCTGACCGCCAATGAAGGTTTTCAAGAATCATATTGAATTTATTACACTTGAGGTGATTAAGATGAAGAAACTGACCAGAATTGCCCTCGCGGCAGCCATTGTATCCGCATCCACGACCGTGAGTGCCTGGGGATGGACTCCCTGGAATACCAATACCGGTGATGCCCAGGCAGATGCGACTACCAACTCACCCGTGAACCTGCCTCATGGTGGTCCTGTCTATGGATATGGTCCCGGTTACGGTAACAGCTACTACGGATATCCCGTGCACGGTTTTGGTGTCCCGGTTGCCCCGCTAGAGATGACGGAAGAGCAGCGCAAGGAAATCGCGGAACAGCAGGCCAAGGCCTACCAGCAGGCCATGGAGAATCAGCGCAAGGCATTCGAGCAGTTCATGGAGAACCAGCGCAAGGCCGCTGAAGCCTTTGCTAAACAGTTCAATAGCGAGGACGCACCGGTTGTGGGGATGGGTTCGCCATTTATGATGGAGCGTGAGTTGATGGAAACCCATGCCCGCGATATCCAGGAGATGCAGAAACAGATCTGGGAAGACAGGCAGAATCACATCCAGGAGATGAATGACTTTTTCGCCGGCGTCGAAAATGCTCCGATGCCCCCGGCGGCATTCGAGCGTACCAGCCTGGAAGATTTCGAGGCCCGTCGCAAGGAGATGCAGGAGCGTTTCGAGGTCCTGCGCAAGGAGTCGGAGCAGCGCCGTCTGGAGGCTCAGGAGCGTCGCAAGGCCTTTATGGAGGCTGCCCCGGTACGTCCAGCCATCTAATCCTTTTCGGGAAGAGGGTATAGCGTAATCCCTGTGCTATCGGGGGTGCGCAGGAAGCAGGCGGGTATTACCCGCCTGCTTTTTTTATAGCCGGGTATATGCGCGACCATGGGGGTCAGAATCGACTCCGGTGCCGTTTTTCTATACTGTTAGTTCTTTCCGTGTCCGGCATAAACCGGGGATTGCAATCCGGTCGTATGGCGGCGTGTCAGGCTCACAAAAGAAGGAACTGAATTCAATGGGAAAGTTGCTGCGTATCCTGGGTGTTATCCTTGCCATCGCTGTCGGTCTGGTGGTCGTTCTCGCGATCGTGCTGCCGCTTGTCATCGACCCCAATGATTACAAGGACCAGATCGCGGGGGTGGTGGAAAAGCAGACGGGACGAACGCTCAGCATCAATGGCGATATCGATCTCTCGGTATTTCCCTGGCTGGGGCTGGATATCGGACCCACAACCTTGAGTAATGCGCCCGGCTTCGGCAGCGAGCCTTTTGCCAGCATGGAGCGGGTGCAGGTTCGCGCCAAGCTGTTGCCATTGCTGAAGAAGCAACTCGAAATGGACACGGTTAGCGTATCGGGCCTGAACCTCAATCTGGCGAAGGATGCGAACGGCCGGACCAACTGGTCAGACCTGCAGGGCGGGGATACAGTCGATGAATCAACCGATAAGGCGCCGGAGTCCACGGGCACCGGGTCCGCACTGGCCGGCCTGGCCATCGGTGGTGTGCAGGTGACGGAGGCCCGTGTCGTCTGGGACGACCGCTCAGCGGATGTGCGTCATGAAATCGATGACCTGAATATCACCACCGGGCCGCTACAGCCGGATGAGCCCTTCGATCTGGATCTGGGTTTCCAGTATGCGGATGCGGCCGGAAAGATGAATGGCCAGTTCAGCCTCGACGGTGTGGTGCATGTGGCAAGCTCGATGCAGCAGTTCCGGATCGATGGCATGGATCTGGGTGTTGATCTGCAGGGGGAGGGGATCCCGAATGGTGAAATGAAGGCGGGGTTGAAGACCGACGTCGCCCTCGATCTGGAGCAACAGACCCTGTCCCTGCCGAAACTGGCCCTGGAGATCCTTGATCTGCAGATGAACGGGGATCTCGCGGGCAGTCAGTTGCTGGGTGACAGTCCGCAGTTCACGGGCGCGTTCGTCATCGAGGAATTCTCGCCCCGCAAGCTGATCGAGGCGCTGGGGCAGGAGGTGCCGGTTACCATGGATCCGGAGGTGCTTGCGGTGGCGAAGGCCTCGCTCAGACTGGATGCCTCAACAGAGCAGGTGGCGATCTCGGATCTGAAGGTGAAGCTTGATGATACCAGCATCGAGGGTGAGGCGGGCGTGCGTGATTTTTCCGCACCGGCCATTCGCTTCAAGATGAGTGCGGATAGCCTGGATGCGGATCGTTACCTGCCTCCGCCGGTTGAGGGGGAAGAACCCGTGGCGGTGCCCCCGACCGTTGCGGCGGCGGGTGGTGCCGGTGCCTTGCCAGTGGATACCCTGCGCAGTCTCAATATCAATGGCTCGGTTCGGCTTGGCAAGCTCAAGGTATTCCAGTTACGCAGCACGGACATCGAGGTGCAGATCAAGGCGCGTGATGGCCTGTTACAGGTAAACCCGCTGAATGCCAGTCTGTACCAGGGCGCCTACCGGGGTAACATGGCCCTGGATGTGCGCAAGGATACGCCGCGCATCGCCATTGACGAGCGCCTCACAGGCGTGCAGGCCGGGCCGCTGCTCAAGGATCTGACCGGTAGCGATACACTGACCGGAAATGCGGAGATCCAGGTCAAGCTGAGTGGCAGCGGCGAGCAGGCAGAGCAGATCACCCGTACCCTCAATGGCAACGCGACTTTTTCATTTACCGACGGTGCAATCAAGGGCGTCAATCTGGCCGCCATCATTCGCGAGGCAATGGCACGGATCAAGGGTGAACCCGTCCCCCAGATGGAGGGCCCCAACCAGACCGATTTTTCGGAAATGGGGGGTTCGGCCACGGTGAGCAATGGCCTGGTGAAGAACGACGACCTGAGGATCAAGACGCCCTTGATGAGGATTACGGGCAAGGGGAAGGTGGACCTCCCTGCAGAGTCAGTGGACTATCTGGTCACCGCCAATTTTGTAGATTCCCTGGAGGGCCAGGGCGGCAAGGATCTACGGGATCTGGCGGGTATTGCGGTCCCGGTGCGTGTCGGCGGGACCTTCGGCAAGCTGACCTATACACCGGATCTCCAGGCGGCGCTGGAGGAAAATGCGCGGGAGGAGATCGAGAAAGAGACGAAGAAGCTGCAGGAGAAGGCAGAGAAAAAGATCATGAAGAAGCTGGACAAGCTCTTCCAATAGAGACCGGGTGTCTGCCGGAGCATACGACTGTGGTGCGGTACTCATCGAATCTGGGCCGGGTGTTGCTGATTGCCGGCTTACTGGTCTCGGAGCCGAATATCGCAGGGCAAATCGTGAAATCGGAGGTCACTCACGAGGAGGGTGTCTATCATATTGTCCTGGACGTGTGGATCGAGGCGCCGGAACCGATGGTGCGTGAACTGGTAACGGCATACGATTATCTGGGGCAGGTCAATCCGGCGGTGCAGGAAAGCGAGATCATCCACACCTTCAGTCCGGTACACCATCGCGTGCGCAGTGTTATCCGCTTCTGCTTCGCGTTTTTCTGCAAGCGCATGCAACAGGTGCAGGACGTCGAGCAGCTGAAAAATGGTGATATCGTGGCAACCATCCTGCCTGAGGGCAGTGATTTTCGAGCAGGCCTCGCGCGCTGGAGGCTGTACCGGGAACGCGAGGGAACGCGTATGCAGGTAACGGCCCGGCTGGAGCCTGATTTCTGGGTGCCACCGGTAATCGGGCCCTGGCTGATCGCCTACAAATTGCGTGGCGAGACGCTGGAGTCGGCCGAAAATCTGGAGCGACTGGCCCGTCCATGACGCCCCGGTTATTCAGCAATCGGCTCCTGGACTGGTTTGCGGTGCATGGGCGCAGGGACCTGCCCTGGCAGGTACGGCCTACACCCTATCGCGTCTGGGTCTCCGAGATCATGTTGCAGCAGACCCGGGTGACAACGGTTATCCCGTATTATCAGCGCTTCCTGTCCCGCTTCCCCACCGTAAAGGCGCTGGCGGATGCCCGTCTCGATGAAGTGCTTCATCACTGGTCCGGGCTGGGGTATTACGCGCGTGCCCGGAACCTGCATCGGGCCGCATGCCGGATTCGGGACCATCACGGGGGGCGGTTTCCGCGTCAGTTCGATGCGGTGGTCGAATTACCGGGGATCGGGGAGTCGACTGCCGGGGCGATCCTGGCGCTGGCCTGCGGGCAGCGGCATGCCATTCTGGACGGGAATGTGAAGCGGGTGTTGAGCCGGTTTCATGCCGTCGACGGCTGGCCCGGACAGACCCGGGTGAAGCGCGAACTCTGGACGCTGGCGGATCGCTATACCCCGGCTGCGCGCGTGAGTGAATACACACAGGCAATCATGGACCTGGGGGCGACCCTGTGCACCCGAACAAGCCCGGACTGCGGGTCCTGTCCGTTGCAATCGGATTGCGCGGCCTTTGCTGCCGGGCGCGCAGCGGACTATCCGCAGTCCCGACCACGCAAGGATCTCCCGGTGCGCAAGACCCGCTTGCTGCTGCTATCCAACAGTGACAAGGCGGTCTGGCTGGAACAGCGTCCGCCGGCCGGTATCTGGGGTGGCCTGTGGAGTTTTCCCGACCTGGGGCAGGATGAGGATGTCAGCGGCTGGTGCCGGAAACGGTTCGGTTTTCCGGTGCTGGATATCGAGTCCTGGCCGGTGGTGCGCCACACCTTTACCCATTTCCATCTGGACATCACCCCCGTGGTCGCCCGCACCGGGGACTGCGAGGCCGTGATGGAAGGGGTGGAAGGAGTCTGGTATAACACGCGCAGTCCGGATGAACGCGGTTTTGCCGCACCCGTGCAACGCCTGCTGGAGCGCCTGCAACAGTCAGCCGGACATTGAAGTCCCTACCCCTACGCCACCGGCAACCACAGGAGGAACATATGGCACGCATGGTGAACTGCGTCAAGCTGGGAAAAGAGGCCGAAGGTCTGGAAATGCAGACCTATCCCGGCGACCTCGGCAAGCGGATCTACGAGAACGTATCGAAGCAGGCCTGGCAGCAGTGGCTGCAGCACCAGACCATGCTGATCAACGAATACCGGCTGAGCCCGATCGAGCCCAAGGCGCGTGAATTTCTGGAAAAGGAAATGGAGAAATTCTTTTTCGGTGAAGGTGCCGATTTGCCGGGTGGCTTCGTGGCCCCGGAATAGCGTACTGTCCTGTCATGAAAGGTATCATTCTGGCCGGCGGAACCGGTACCCGGTTATATCCATTGACCCGGGCTGTCAGCAAACAGCTCATGCCGGTCTATGACAAGCCGCTGATCTACTATCCCCTGTCGACCCTCATGCTGGCCGGCATACGGCAGATCCTGCTGATCTCCACACCCGAAGACCTGCCCAGTTTCCGGCGTCTGCTCGGGGACGGCGGCCAGTTCGGGCTGGACCTGTCGTATGCGGAACAGCCCGACCCCGGTGGACTGGCGCAGGCCTTTCTGATCGGTCGCGGATTCCTGTCGGGTTCGCCATCCTGTCTGGTGCTCGGCGACAATATCTTCTACGGTCATGGGCTGGCAGAGGTGCTGCGGCAGGCCGCGACCCGCACCCGTGGCGCGACGGTGTTTGGCTACCGGGTCAAGGATCCCGAGCGCTATGGCGTCGTCGAGTTCGACAAGGACGGTCGCGCCGTCAGTATCGAGGAAAAACCGCAACGCGCGCGTTCCAACTACGCCGTGACCGGCCTGTATTTTTACGATGAGCAGGTGATCGATATCGCGGCGGAACTCAAACCCTCGGCGCGCGGAGAACTGGAGATCACCGATATCAACCGGACCTATCTGGCCAATGGCGAACTGAATGTGGAACTGCTGGGGCGCGGCACGGCCTGGCTGGACACCGGTACCCATGAATCATTGCTGCAGGCCGCCATGTATATCGAGGCCATCGAGCAGCGCCAGGGGCTGAAGGTATCCTGCGTCGAGGAGATCGCCTGGAGAATGGGATATATCTCCGCAATGGAACTGGGCGATCTGGCCGCGCCGCTTGCCAACAGCGGGTACGGGCGTTATCTGCTGGACCTCCTGGAAGAGGAGGCCACATGAAGGTCACGCCAATGGATCATCCGGAGGTGCTGCTCATCGAGCCGGCTGTATACGGCGATCCGAGAGGTTTTTTCATGGAGTCCTGGCATGCGAAAAAATATGCCGAACATGGCCTGACCGAGGCTTTCGTCCAGGACAATCACTCCCGCTCCATACGCGGTGTCCTGCGTGGTCTGCACTACCAGCTGAAGCACCCGCAGGGGAAGCTGGTACGGGTGGTGCTCGGCGAGGTATTCGATGTGGCGGTGGACATCCGCCGGGGTTCGCCCCGCTTCGGTGAGTGGGTGGGTGTGCATCTCTCCGCCGCGAATCACCGCCAGCTCTATATCCCTCCCGGGTTCGCGCATGGTTTCTGCACACTCAGCGAACAGGCCGACTTTCTCTACAAGTGTACCGACTTTTATGCTGCGGGAGATGAATGCGGGGTGATCTGGAATGATCCGGATATCGGTATCGAGTGGCCGGATATGGAATACCTGCTGTCGGACAAGGACCGGGTGTTCAGCCGGTTGCGGGAGATGAACCCGGACACCCTGCCGGAATACAGGGGGCGGCGATGAAGGTGCTGGTAACCGGCTCCACCGGTCAGCTGGGCGGGGAGCTGGTCCGGGTGCTTGCCGGCGAGGGTCACGAGATTATCGCGCCGGACCGGCGGGAGCTCGATCTGGCCTTCCCGGAGAAGGTCGGTGATGCCATCCGCGCCCGGGAGGCCGACTGGGTCATCAACTGTGCGGCCTACACCCAGGTGGATCAGGCCGAGGCGGAGCCGGAGCTGGCCTATCGGGTCAATCGTGACAGTGCGGCAGGCATCGCCAGGGCGGTGTCCGCCTACGGTGGCCGCATGCTGCAGGTCTCCACCGATTTCATCTTTTCGGGCAAGCAGTCCTGCCCGTACACCGAGGAAGATCGTCCGGACCCGGTCAATGTCTACGGACAGTCCAAATGGGAAGGGGAGCGGGTAGTCCGCGAGATCCTGCCCGGGGCATTGATTCTGCGCACGGCCTGGGTATACGGTTCGCGGGGGGCGAATTTCGTCAGGACCATACTGATGGCGGCGGCGAGCCGTGAGGAATTGCGAGTCGTCGATGACCAGATCGGCACGCCCAGCTGGACCGCGGATATCAGCCGCACCATACAGGCGCTGATCCGGGGAGACCGCCAGGGGGTTTACCATTTCACCAACGAAGGAGTCGCATCGTGGTACGATTTTGCCTGTGCCATTACCTCGCTCGGGGCGAGTGTCGGGTTCCCGGTTGTCGCCAGGCGGGTCCTGCCGATCCCTTCGGCTGATTATCCAACCCAGGCCATACGTCCGCGCTTCTCGGTACTGGACAAGCAAAAGATCCGTACCCTGTTGCCCGCGCCGATTCCCCACTGGCGGGAGAGTTTGCATGCCATGTTGAAGGAGCTCTACCAATGCGAAGAATCCTCGTAACCGGCGGGGCCGGTTTCATCGGCTCGAATTTCGTCCGTTACTGGCTGAAGCATCACCCTCGGGACAGGCTGGTGAACCTGGACCTGCTGACCTATGCGGGTAACCTGGAAAATCTGCGGGACGTGGAATCCAGGGAGCAGTACCGATTTGTGCACGGTGATATCAGCGACGGCGTGCTCGTGGAGCATCTGTTCCGGGAGGAGGAGATCGATACCGTGGTCCACTTCGCCGCGGAGTCGCATGTCGATCGCTCGATTACCGGGCCATCGGCATTCATCGACACCAACGTCATGGGTACCTTCGCGCTCCTGGAGGTGGCGCGAAAGATATGGGCTACCGATGACACGGCCTGCCGTTTTCTGCATGTCTCGACCGACGAGGTCTATGGCAGTCTCGGCCCGAATGATCCGCCCTTTACGGAACGCCATTCCTATGCGCCCAACAGCCCCTATTCCGCGTCCAAGGCGGCATCGGACCATCTGGTGCGGGCCTACGGCGAGACCTATGGAATGCAGGTCATCACCACGAACTGCTCCAACAACTACGGACCCTTCCAGTTCCCGGAAAAGCTGATCCCGCTGGTGATCGCCAATGCCCTGGAGGGCAGTCCTATCCCGGTCTACGGGGATGGAAAGAACATCCGCGACTGGTTGTACGTGGATGATCACTGCAGCGGCCTGGAGGCCGTCATCGAGAAGGGGCGCCTGGGTGAGGTCTACAACATCGGGGGATCCAACGAGTGGTGCAATATCGACATCGTCCAGCTGATCTGCCAGCGCCTGGATGAACTGCAGCCCGGCAAGGCGCCCTATGCCGGCCTGATCACCTTCGTCAGCGACCGCCCCGGCCATGACCTGCGTTATGCCATCGATTCAGACAAGATCCAGACCACGCTGGGCTGGTCGCCAGCGCATGATTTCCAGAGCGGGATCGAGCAAACCATTAAATGGTATCTGGAAAACCGGGAATGGTGCGAGCACGTGCGCAGTGGCGAATATCGCCAGTATTACGAACAGCAATACGGTCAGCGGGTAGGCTGAACCTCCCTTGTGCCTGTATTCCCTATGAATATCCGCAAACCGGGCAAACAGCGCCGATCAACGGCGTCTTGACTCTGCCCCGTGATCCGGCTTTAATACGCCCCTTCCGCAACACCGAAGGCCAGGTAGCTCAGTCGGTAGAGCAGGGGACTGAAAATCCCCGTGTCGGCAGTTCGATTCTGTCCCTGGCCACCATACTTATCAATAAGATAAAAGTTTTCTTCTGTTAATCCCTGTGTCACTCGGTACACTTTCGGTACACCTGTACGGAAGACGATGTGGCAGCCATTA
>JARFQV010000064.1 GCA_029287615.1 Pseudomonadota bacterium
ACTCAGGCATGCTGATAGCCCTGGACTGGTTGATCAGTTGCGGATAGGTTTGGGCGTACTCATGACACGTGCTTACGGGATTCTTTGCCAAGATTCGCATCCCTTTGGGTCAATTAACAAATGGCCAGCAGAATCAATTATAGCGTGCAGATGGTGTGGTTGTATTGTGCTGGTCACGGCCCGGAGCAAACAGGTCGGCAAGCTACCGACTCAGCTTCGCCAATCGCTGAGCTGGGATCGGGGTATGGAACTGATTGTGCAGAAAACCATCACCATGGCCACTGATGCCAGGTTCTGTTTTTGTAATCCACGCAGCACCTGGCAGCATGGCACGAACGAAAACACGAACCGATTGCTGCACCAGCACCTCCCAAGGGGACGGAACTCTCTGTGTTTTTACAGGCAGACTTGAACCAAGTCGCTCGAAAACTGAAACAGCGTCCCAGAAAAACCGTGGGATATAAACACCAGCAGATAAACTACAAGCAAGTTTTGCGCCAGTCAGTTGAACCCGCTTGCTCTGATAGATCGGCACACCAAGGCTTACCCTACTGTCACTCGTTCGAGATTTATCTTGACCGCTCGCGATGCTTTGAATCACAATCGAGGGTGTGGAAAACTTGGCAGCGCTATGGGTGGTGAGATTAAACACTTCGTCTTTTTCGTACCGTTTGACCTGAACCAGCAGATCTATCCATGGGGCCCGCATCTGGTTAGCAAGGCTCTTGAGCAGAACTGCCACGGCGTCTCGGCACGCGTTGTTGACTTGCGGGATGTGCCTTATTTTCGAGAGGCATATCAATACTTTATCGACCATGTTCCGTTGGGGCAACTGGAATGGGACCTCCGCAAACTGGCCGACTCCTCGTGGGAAAGATTCGCGTTTCAAAAGAACTCATTGTTTGCGGGCGCAGCACTCTATGGAGCGGGCCTGCTACCCAGGCTACGACACATCGTGCCTGATGTGCCGGTTCAGGGCGAACATCTGGATCAAGTCAAATCAATCCTGGAATGCGGTCTCCGGGAACAGTTCGATTCAGTTATAAAGGAGGATCCCGAGACAACATGGGGATTCTCCACTTTTGATGTTTTCGTAGAGTCTCTTCTGTTGGGCAGGCTGCTCAAGGAGATCTATCCGTCTACGTCAGTATTGCTTGGCGGGAGTAGAATAGAACGCTCGGCGGCACGCAAGGTTATCGCGAATCGGGCAAGTCAGGTCGATGGTGTCATCCTGGGGCCCGGCGAGAAGCCCATGGTGCACATTGCGCGAGCCTTGCTGAATGGTCAGCGCATTGGAGAAATCGACCACGAACGGCTCATGAACAAGCGGTTTCTGGCGAATACGAAGTACACCGACGACTATGTACGATTGCCTCCCGCACAAGTAGATGGGAAGTTTGAACTGGATTTCGATGCGGTCGCATGGGATCCGGTCAGTGGAATCATCCATATTCTGGAAGACGTCCGTTGTAGATGGAGCGAGTGCACGTTCTGCCGAGAGGCTGAGTTTTTCCAAAGATACCACAAAGACTTCTATTCGCCAGAGATCGAGGATATCGCTAGATCCGTGGCAAGCGTTCTCAAGGGAATAGCGGAAACAGGCACATCTCACGAAGAAATCAGGATCACGATAGATTCGGATGATCCAACAATGGAGTGTATCGAGAGGATTGTTCGCTATTGCGTGCTTGAGATGCCCGCCGACCTCAGGGACGCGTTACCCAAGATCCGGATGTGGAGCTATTGTCGGGTTCGCCAGATAGCCAAGGAGGGCTGGGAGCGTATGCACTATCTCAAAGGAGCGCCAAAATTTCAGCTCGACCTGAACATTCCGATCGAGACGATGAATCCCGTGACCCTGCAGCGGATGGTCAAGGGAAACAACGTGATGACGAATATCAAGGCGCTCAAGGTCGCGATGGATTGCGGAATAAACCATAGCGGATGCTGGATCTTCTCGTTCTACCCTGGCGAGGATTTTCAGTCTGTCAAGACGGAGATGGAGTACTGGAAAGCAATTTATCATTTGATTCCACCTGGTGGTACTACCCCGATGTGGGCATCCGAGGGTAGTCCGATGGGGCAAAGGCAAGAACGGTATGGCATTGAGATCCAGCAATCAGACGAGCATCCGCTCGTGAAGGAGATGCTAGGCTTCGGTGTTCCGTGGGGATCCTATGCGTCTTACAGACTCACCGATCTGGAGCCAGGGATCAAGGGAAGATTAGTGTCCGAGTATCACAGGTTTATGGAGGCCAGGAGGATTTGCTATGGGAAATCGGAGTATTCACCTGGCAATCTCATAAAGCAAGCTGGTCTCTGGTTACGATTCCTGTCGTGGCAATGCCTGGCCCTTGATTTTACCTATCTACAGCGAGTCTTGTTCTACAGAAGGTGGTTTAGTCCAAGGCGGCGCGACAAGTCTCAAAAGGACAGAGGTTCGTTCAGGCTGAATGGCAACATGCTGGTTCGGACGATACCGGGACGAATGTGGGGCCGCTCAAAGACAACGAGGACGACCGTGAACGAAGTGGAATTGCGTCTGCTTAGATTTCTTTATCACCATCGCAAGCGAAGCGAGCTTTTTGCCCATATGCAGGGAGAGCTATCGAAGGATGAGGTCCTTCAGCTTCTGGAAAAACATCTCAGGCTGGGATCAGTTGCAACATATGGAAATACATACATTTCGGTGTTTTGTGATCCTGAGCATGTTGAGCGACTAAGCAGGACCGATCTGGATGGAATGATGGAAGTAACGGCGAAACCCAGGTTCCCTCCCATCAACACGGCATCCCTTCCGGTGCTTGGGGAAACGATGACCGGCTGATCTTGCAGTATTTTCTGGCTGGATGGTCTTTTGCACGCATTGCAGCCGCTTAGTTCGCTGCCTGGGCCCCCAGCAAGCATTGCTGGATACCCTTACGAAATAGCAAAGATAAATAACTTGGCCCCAGGCGTATCTATTTCTTCCAGTAATCTCAGATTTATGTTCTTGCGGATCAGGGCAGATTCAGGATGCGCCGGCCAGCGCCTCGTCCAGAGTCTCCCCGGCTTGTCCGTGGCGTAACTGCAAGGCGACCAGGCGCGAGTAGAGTCCTTCTTGCGTCAACAGCTCGGCGTGACTGCCGCTCGCAACGATGCGTCCCTGTTCCATCACGATGATCCGGTCGGCGTTCAGCACGGTCGCAAGGCGATGCGCAATGACCAGCGTCGTGCAATTCTGCATCAGGTTCTCCAGCGCGTGCTGCACCAGTTTCTCGCTCTCCGCGTCCAGGGCGCTGGTGGCCTCATCCAGCAATAATATGGGCGGTGCCTTCAGGATCGCCCGGGCGATGGCAATGCGCTGTTGTTGCCCGCCCGACAGGCGAATACCGCGTTCACCCAGGAATGTACGATAACCCTCCGGCAAGCGTTCGATGAATTCGTCCGCCGCCGCCGCACGGGCAGCGGCCCGCACCTCGTCATCGGAAGCGTCCGGCCGGCCGTAGCGGATGTTCTCCATGACATTGTCGGCGAACAACACGGTATCCTGCGGCACGATGCCGATGCGAGCACGCAATTCGTCCGGCATCACGTTCGCGATATCGACGCCGTCAAGCAGTATACGTCCCGATCGAGGGTGATAAAAACGTAGCAATAACTGAAACACCGTGCTTTTGCCGGCGCCTGAAGGCCCGACGAGCGCGACTGTCTCACCGGGTTGTACCTCCAGCGAAATACCCTGCAAGGCAGGCTGTTCCGGTCGCGACGGGTAGTTGAACGTCAGCTGCTCGAATACGATCTGCCCTTTGACTGGCACCGGTAGCGGTACGGGCTTCTTTGGCGCATCGATGTCGGGATGAGCGTTCAGCAGTTCTACCAAACGCTCAGCAGCACCAGCGGCGCGCTGCAACTCGCCCCAGATTTCGCTCAAGGCTGCGGTCGAGCCGCCGACGAAAATCGCGTACAGCAAAAACTGACCGAGCTCGCCGCTGCTCATACGCCCTGCGATGACATCCTGCGCACCCACCCACAGGACAAACACAATCCCGCCGAACACCACCATAATGCCGAATGCGATGAGGAGTGCCCGGATCCGTATGCGTCGCCGGGCCGCGTTGAATGAATTCTCGACAGATTCCCGGTAACGTCCGGCCTGCAGGGCTTCGAGCGAAAACGCCTGGATGATATGGATTGCCCCCAGTACCTCACCGGCGATCGCGCTGGTATCTGCGATTCGGTCCTGGCTGTCGCGCGAAAGCCGCCGCACCCGGCGGGCAACCACAATGATAGGTAGTACGACCAACGGCACCAGTAACATGATAATCGCAGTCAGCCGCGGACTGGTGAGCGCCAGCATGATCAGCGCCCCGGTTAGCATAACCAAGCTGCGCAGTGCCACCGACAGCCTGAAAACGACGACGTATTGAATCAGCGTTGTGTCCGTGGTCAGTCGCGACAGCACTTCGCCAGTGCGTGTCACCTCGAAAAACGTCGGTCCCATACGCAACACATGCTGGAAAACCGCTGAACGAATATCTGCGATCACCCGCTCACCCAGCCAGTGAACCAGATAAACCCGCATCGCAAGGAATACAGCCATCAAACCGGCCAACGCGAACAGGGCGAAAAAATATCGATCTATGGAACCCGCCTGTTCGGCCAAGATGCCCGAATCAATGACATGGCGAATCGCCACCGGCATGGCCAGTGTTGCACCGGCGGCAATCAGCAACGCCAGCAGGGACAGGCTTATGGTTCGCGTATAGGGTCTCAGGAACGGCATCAGACCGCGTAGTGGGCGCAGCTTGCGGCGCGGCGCCGGGTCCGGTTCGCTATTCTGTTGTGGATTGTTGTTTGCAGGATTCAGGGACACGATTCGGGTACTCTCCGCAATTTGTAAAGTCGAAACGAATGAAATCCAGGTCTTTACTTGATGGTTCAAGTTTCGTCTTTACAAGGCGCCTTGATATTTCATGGCACCCGGAAAGTCTCCTCCTCACGAAGGGGAGATTTGGACGGGATTTGGAAAATTCACCATTTCATGCAATTAGTGCAATTTCAAGTAGGTTCCTCTGGTCTCGTAGATAGTGCCAATGACGGGCAAGGCAATCCCCTCGCGCGCTGGCGGGGGAGTCAGCCATAGTATAAGGAAAGACAGGCGGACCCTGAAACCCGGTCACGAGTATTATCCTGGGTTCGTGGCCCGGCTGGTCGTACAGGACACTTGCCCTGTGCCCGCTCCAATCCAATTCGTCCGAACGATCGACCTGAATTCACTGCTTCGGGAATTTCCGCCGAAACCAGGGAACTTGAGCTTGCAGATACAGTTTCCGCTCGCATAAAGTGCATGGGAGCAGTGAATACACCGCTGAACCTGAATTTTTCGAATACTGTGTAATAAACATCGTACCATTCTATCGGAAAGGCAGGATAACCAGGAAAAAAGCTGTTTTACGACTGACGGGTTTAATCAAACTAGGGAGATTGACCATGAGTAACTCATTAACGTCCACCGACGACAAGCTCTACAATCGCAGGGCGATCGAGGCGGCAATACGCATAGGTCTTGTATTGCTGCTGGTCATATGGTGTTTCTATATTGTGAGGCCGTTCATTCTTCTGGTCCTCTGGGGAGCCATCATTGCCGTGGCCGTGTATCCACTGTTTGTAAAGCTGCAATCCGTGCTCGGGGGGCGTCAGAAGCTGGCCGCGACCCTCATGTCGCTTATTGCACTGGCCATGCTGGTCATACCAAGTGTGATGTTATCGGGATCCGCTATCGAAAATTCGCAGAAGCTTGCCACGGGGTTGGAGGAGGGGACTCTCAGCATCCCGCCGCCGTCAGACAGTGTACAGGCCTGGCCGCTTGTGGGAGAAAAGCTGCATAAGTCATGGAGCCTGGCAACCAGCAATCTGAGTGCCGCAATCAACAAGTACCAGGAACAGTTCACGGAGTTCGCAAAATGGATTCTGGCCGCGGCTGCCGGGGCAGGCGCCGTGCTGTTGCAGTTTATTGTTTCCATCATTATCGCGGGGATGCTGCTGGTCTATGCGAAAAGTGGTGTTGAAGTAGTGGAGAAGATATCTGCCCGGCTGATGGGGGAGCGGGGTGGAAAAACATTTGCCGGGATGGCTGGCGCCACTATACGCAGTGTCGCCCAGGGTGTGCTTGGTGTTGCGGTTATCCAGGCTGTTCTGGCAGGGATCGGTCTGCTCGTTATCGGGGTTCCCTATGCCGGCATCTGGACGCTGCTGGTCCTGTTACTGGCGATCATACAGCTGCCGACCATCCTGGTCCTGGGGCCAATCATTATCTATGTTTTCACCATCACCAGCACGGTGCCCGCCGTCATTTTCATGATCTGGAGTCTGCTGGTCGGAGTAAGCGACTCTGTGCTGAAGCCCCTGTTACTCGGACGTGGTCTGGACATTCCCATGCTCGTCATACTACTCGGCGCGATTGGCGGCATGATTCTATGGGGAATCATCGGCCTTTTTGTCGGGGCTGTGGTGCTTGCAGTCGGCTACAGATTGTTCGTGCTCTGGTTGACCGAGGGTCTGGAGGCGGTAGAGGATGTGCCAGTAGATACCTGATCCTGATCTCTACTGCAGACATGCCCGGAGATCGCAGGGAGGCGGAAGTCGGCCATTCACTGCGTCACCAGTACATTTTTCTCCATCATCCCGGCCGGATGATGGAGAAAGCCGGGAATTATTGCTGTTCCCGGGCCTTATATAATTGGCTCTTCCCCTAATCGGGTGGGTAAACCAAAGTCATTGTATTTCTCACAGAGGCGCAAAGTGCGCCAGGCATGAATGATATTAGCCTGCTAACCAATCGCTTAGGAACGCAATACACAAGCACACCGTTGCGTGCCTGGCGAGAGCCATATCGCACTTTAATCATAAGCAAACACGCCCAACTTGGTGAAGATCCATATAATTTACATTAATTGACATTCATCACATCAATTGACACATATCAACGGGTCTTTCAAAGATACAATATATACTTCGCGACAATGAGTTTTGTACAGGTAATATCCAGAGATACTGATTTTCTGTGTGGCTGATCATTCAAGGAGGTGGATGGTTCGACTGCATCAAGCCGACTGTCCGAAAGGTGCTATGAGTATTATCGGATTTATCCCCGCCCCGGAGTCGGCGGCAACGGTGGTCGCCTGGGTCCAGGCGCTGGCCGATAAAGACGAAGAGACAAGATTCCTGTGT
Organism: Pseudomonadota bacterium; assembly: GCA_029287615.1. Taxonomy (GTDB): domain Bacteria; phylum Pseudomonadota; class Gammaproteobacteria; order UBA9214; family UBA9214; genus JARFQV01. The sequence continues at coordinate 7,213 of JARFQV010000064.1, forward strand.
CTCGAGACCGGTTTCGGCGGACGAACCGAGCAGGCCGTTCGAGAGGCACTGGGCGGAACAGGCGATAGCACCGCGAATGTGGTGGCCATCGACGACCCCATGCCCGTCGCGCGGGTGCGGGATCAGGTGCGCAAGATGCGCGGTCGCCTCCTCGTTACCGGGCCGTTCGAGTTGCCCGCGGTGAGCGGAAAAGCGCAGACCTCGGATGAACTGGTACGCATTGCTCCCTGTCAGACCTTTGCGTTGCTCTATGGTGGAAAGACGCCTTCCGAGGTCAAGAGTGTCCTGTTCGTGCCGACCGGGCGTAACCACGACCGATCGGCCTTGCGGCTGGTGGATTGGTTACGTCAACGCCGCGGGGTCGAAGTTACCATTGGAGCGGTCGAGGAAGAGAGCGGCGCCCAGTCGGGACGGGGGGGCGAGCGCTATATCCGGGCAATGTTGCACGATGAGGCGCTCGATGAGGAGGCGTTCGAGGTCAAGTCCGTAGCCGACCGTCTGAAGCACCGCGGCGTCATTACGCTCTTTGAGGACCACGACCTGGTGGTGACCGGGGCGGACGCCGTCAGCCGTGTGCGTCCGTTGCAACAATCGCTGGGCGATGCCACCGTGGCCATCGTGAAGCGGACCCCGCCACTGCGTCGGCACGCAATGGCCGATTGGCTGCCCCGCATCAATCCCGCCGATCATGCCGATCTGCGCACCGAACTTCGTCTGGGGTCGTCCTGGGGCCCCGATTTCGTCGGCATGCTGGGTCTGGCGTCGGCGATCGCCTCACTGGGGCTGTTGCAGAACTCACCGGCAGTGGTGATCGGTTCCATGCTCCTGGCACCGTTGATGACCCCGATGATCGGACTCGGGCTGGCCCTGGGGCAGGCAGACGGGCATTTGGCGCGAATATGTGGTAAGTCCATCGCGCTGGGTTTCCTGCTGACACTGGCAGTCAGCTTCCTGATCGGGATCATCACTCCATCCGGTGTGACTTTGCCTGATGAAGTGATCGCACGAGGGGGGCCAAACGTCCTCGACCTGCTGATCGCCGTGTTCGCGGCGGCTGCCGCGACCTTTGCCATGGCGCGACCAAACATAACCGGTGCCATCGCCGGGGTGGCCATCGCGACCGCACTGGTTCCCCCCGTTTGTGCCGTCGGCATCTCTCTGGCCAACGGGTCGTGGCTGAACGCCTTTGGCGCATTCACGCTGTTTTTCACCAACCTGATCGCCATCATTGTGATGTCGAGTTTTACCTTTTCGTTCCTGGGAATCACGGCGTCCCGGGCGCATCCACGCCATCGCCGGCAGGCCTTGCTGGCTCGCTGGGGTCTCCTCGTGTTGCTACTGGCGCTTGCCGGACCATTGAGCACGACCCTGGTCGGGCAGCTCGAAGAGGGGAAAAGAGTGCCATTGGCATACCCGGTGACGAGGGCGGTCGCAAGGGCTGTGCTCGAGCGGGTGGCCCGGGACGAGGGTGTGGATATCGTTTTCATGGCGCGTCCGCGGCTAGAGGATCGGGTGGTGATCCACATCGCATCCCATGACAAACTTCCACCGTCCTACGCGAAGGAGCTGAGAATGATCGTGCGTGACGTGATGGACGACCCGGAGCTTCCTGTCAGCGTGATCGCGGTTCGCGGTTTGTGGCGCAACGACAGCGATTCCCCGAATAGCGGACCTCCTTGATCAGGGACGCAGATTTGCCAGGCAGATGAGCCGGATCGGCCTTCTTCGCCCAACCTCGCGGGTCCCCTGTTACCGGGCATAGAGCTTGTCGTCAACACGTGACCTGACTTCTTTCCAGCCCACTTCCTGCAGCAGTTTCACGGCTTTCGGGTCGGCCTCACCCGTCACCCAGACTTGTCCGGGCGTGAGTTCCCGGCGCTTTATATCCGCCATTATGGCTTGCATACGGTCTTGAAAGCCTGGTGACGGTGTCAGATAGTCCGCGGGATATATGATATGAGTGACTCGGTCTTCCGTTACCGCAAGTGGGGCACTGCTGACCACGCTGATCTCCGTGATCTTTTGAATCTGTTCGTGGTAGGCAGCCATCAGCTCCGCCCAGTCGCGCATCATTCTTGCATCAGCGGGCGTGTTGACGAGCGCTGCCCGCTTGATAAAGCGTTCACGACCCGCTACCTTGCCCATGCTATCCAGCGCACCCACCAGGCGGGTTTCCGTTTCAGGATCGAAATCGTGATTGGACAGAAAGGCTTCTGACAGCGACGCGCCGACCCCCATCGCCGCGAGCTTGTCTTCGTTAATCTTCCTGATTTCTCGCGGGGATTTGTCCCGCACCAGCTTGCGCATGCCGTTGGCGGTTTTCGACAGGGACAGGGCGGTGGACGGTGTGCCGCCCACAGCGCGGAATCCCATGGAAACCGAGAAGCTGCCGCCCACAGCGGTCCAGGCGATCTCACCGATCGCTTCCTGCAGCGGCTGGAAATCGGAATAGGGATTCACCCCAAGCTCATAGGCAAAGGCGCGTTTGGCCGCGCCAAAACCCACAGCGGTCTTCGCGACGTTTTCCTGATCGGGATCATCCCCGGCAATCGCATAGCCGATGTCGGAAAAAAATCCACCCACACCGCGGCCGATACGGCTGACCGTATCCACGGGTTCGCTAACCAGGTTTTTTGCCAGATCGACCGGTGCCATGCCGGCCTTCTTCACGGCATCAACATACACCGAGGTCTTCTCCATTTTCTCCAGCGTCGCGACTGCGTTGATTTCATCGAGACGGGCCAGCAATTGCCGAGTGCTGACGACCACTTCCTTACCGGTGGGGCCGGTGAGCTCATAAAAGGCCCTGGCGCGATAAATCGTGGCTGTCGGGTCCAGCTGATATGCGGTGTCGGCAAACAGATCGCTCTTGACCAGTTTTGTTGCGGGCACTTCCACCGCCTCACCCGGGTTGGCAATCTCCGGAGCAACGGTTGCCGGTACTGCTGGTGATAACAGTGACATGATGCAGGTTGTGACTATCATCATATTGGTCGGGATGCGCATGAAGATTCCTCCTGTCTGTGTGTGCGAGCACGATGCATTTGATCGCCTTGCGGCGGTATCTGCTGGATACGATACCATTCCCGGTTCGCCTGCCGCATCGCATGATTTTCTGTATGAATGACCATTCTATCATTCTGCACCAACCGAAAGGATGACCTGAATCAGGTACCAGGTATAACGCGAGTAAAGCAGCAGGGTAGGAGGTGGCCTGTGGATAAAGTAATGGCCCGGACTGGAATGTCACCTGTACGGGGCCTTTTGCTATTCTCGGTAGATCAATCAATAATACGCTGATCTGACAGCTCTTTTTAAACTCAAGCCATTTTCACAATCACAGATGAGTACGAAAAGCAGAGAGTTATTGTATGCGGCACTGATATCAACATTTTTCCTGTTGGTCTATTACTCGAATATATGGGAATCGTACGGGTTCGGCGAGGCAGGATCCTTTCAGCTAAAAGGTATCCTGGGATACTCTGGCATAACAGTCGTAGATCCCTTGACGCATCCCGGCTACATTATCCTGGCCTCAGCCTTCTATCGACTAATCGGCGATGTGTCATTTGCAAGTATTTTCTCTGCAACCACATCAGCGCTCACTATTTTTGTCTTCATCATCCTTGGATCCAGGCTTGCAGAAAACAAAAATATAGTTGCAATATTTGCAATCATGCTGGGGTTTACCCACTCATTTTTCTGGTTGGCCACAATACCGGAAGTCTACTCCCTGCATATATTGATAGTGAGTATCGAAGTGTTGTTATTCTTCCAGTTTCTGGAGAAACAAAAAATAATTTATCTGTACAGTATCGCCTTGCTATCCGGTTTCAATACCGGTGTACACCAAATGGAGGTCTTTAACGCGCTTGCGATTGCGATAACCGCCTTGCTGTTTTCCGAAAACAGAAAATCAATATTGATTCATTCTCCCCTGATTGTCCTCGCTTTCCTGGTGGGTTTTTCCCCATCCCTGTACCTGGTGCTGAAAAAAGTGGGTATAGAAGCACTGGATTTGAACGTCGTGATTGAAAAACTGTTCGTTGGGAGGTTCGAAAAGATACTGTTTAGCGTAAATACCGGTTCGACTACCGCTTCACCTAGAAAATATTCCATGCCACTGCTGTTGATAAGCTTCATGAGCCCGGCTCTCCTGTTTGCCATTATCAGGTCATTCCGTGTATGGAAGCCTCCCGTCGACGCGAAGGTATTTTATCTGGTTCTTGTATTTGTACTGAGTCTCGTATTTGCACTGGGTTTTGATGTTGAAGATTCGTTTACTTACACGCTTCCGGCAGTGTTCTTTATGTATCTACTGGCAGTCTCTTACTTCAAATCCAAAAAGCCCGGTACCTTTCACAAGATACTGCTTTCCGGTTTTATTTTGCAGCCCATCGTGTATACGGCCCTGCCGTATTACGCCCAGGATTTAAATCTTCCGCAAAAGAGCAGGACGATTCCATACCGGGACACTTATAAATACTATTTGCATCCTTTCAAGCGGGAACTAAGTTCTGGAACAGATCTGCTGATCAGGGATACGAAAGAAATCATTAACCGCGTAAGCGAAAAGAACAACTGGTCTGATATTCTTGTCCTGACCGACTATACGCTAAACCGCCCGCTGCATGTCGCAAAACGGGTAAGCCGGCATTTAAGAAGCATAAAAATATACATCTCCAGCAGATATCCGAATGCAGAACAATTTTATAATGTCTGCAAGATGTATCCAGGTGTACAGGTTCTATCCTATTTCGTACATCCTGACAGTGTGAAAAAACTGGGTGTGACAACCTACACGGAAAATGAAACGACTATGTACCAATTCTCCTGTGACAATATGATTCAACAGAATGCAGGCCAGGAGAAATAGCCGAAACAGGGGCGGGTTATCAATGCCTGAGGGACCGGGAGGTTGTGATTCATCCCTGTGTGAGCTTTCCGTGAATGCGAGACTGGTCGGTTAAAGCCTGCGGTGCTTATAAATCTGCTTTCACCGCATAAAAATCAAAGATCGTCTGAACAACGCGTAACACCTGGTGAGATTCGAGATCGTGATAGAAAGGCAGGCGAACAATGCGGCGACTGACATCCTCGGTAACAGGCAGTACGACAGATTCGTAGCCGAGCCTCTTCCCCATGGTGGATTTGTGTAATGGGCTGAAGTGGCAGGCAGCAGATATTCCCCGCGAGTTCAGATGGGACAGGAGGTCTTTTCTCACCTGCCCGGTTTTAACCAGGAAGAACAAGCCATGATAATTGATCTGGCAGTCGGCGGGTGTCGCTGGCAAGCGAATCAGTCCGCGTTCGGCCAGTGGGGCAAGCGTTTTCAGGTACAGTTCGTACAGTACGCGTCTTTGCGACTGGATTTGCTCGAAGGTTTCCAACTGAGCCGAGAGGAATGCGGCAAGCAGATCGGAAAGTACGTATGAGTTACCTGAATCGACACAGGTATACTTATCTACCTGGCCCCGGAAAAACTGGCTGCGGTTGGTCCCTTTTTCCCGGATAATCTCGGCACGTTCATATTGTGCCGGGTTGTTGATGACGATTGCCCCTCCCTCACCGCAGGTCGGATCCCTGGTCTCGTGAAAGCTGAATACACCGAAGTCTCCGAGACAGCCCAGGGCCTTGCCGTGATAGCGGGCACCGAATCCCTCTGAGACGTCTTCTACTACCCGTATCGTTTTGTCTTCCGTGATCTTCAGCAGACGGCTCATGTCGCAGGCCGTACCTGAATAGTGCAGGGGCAGGATTACCCGTGTCCTGTCGGTAAGGCACGATTCAACCTGCTCTATATCGATGTTGAGTGTGTCACTGTCGACATCGGCGAACACAGGCCTGGCGCCCACGGAAAGGAAGGCATTGGCCGCAACCGGGCTGCAGTATGCAGGCATTACCACCTCGTCGCCGGGTTCCAGGTCGCAAAGCAGGGCCGCGATATGTAAGCCGCTGGAGCAAGAGGTCGTGAGCAATAGGTGGCCGGAACCGATGATATTGCCGATAAGCCGCTCGCATAATCTGGTATACGGGCCATTACCGGAGGTTTGCCCCTGAAGGACGCACTCGCTGATGAAGTCCAGTTCCCTGCCTGTCATGAATGGCTTGTAGAACGGGATTTGATCGTGCATTAGCGAATTAGGACCGGCAATTCTTGCTTCCCGCCGCAGAAGAAGTTCCGGATTGCCGATGTAACCTCGTCGACCTGGGTATCCGTAAGATCGAAGTACAGGGGGAGCCTGAGCAGCCGGTCGCTGACATCCTCTGTAACGGGAAGCATTCCCTTTCGGTATCCCATGGAAAGACCCATGGGAGAGGCATGGAGCGAGACGTAGTGAAATACTGCGAGAATCCCCCGTGCCTTGAGATGCTCGATAAGGGCGGCTCGTACCGGCTCGCTCGGCAACAATATGTAAAACATGTGATAGTTGATGGTGCATCCGCCGGGAATGAAGGGTAGACGGATGTCCCCGCGTTGCTCGAGAGGTACCAGGTTTTCGTGGTATCGATGATACACGGCCTGACGCCGACTGGTGATCTGATCCATGTTCTCGAGTTGTGCGTAGAGGAAGGCCGCCAGCAGTTCGGGCAGAAGGTAGGACGCACCAAGGTCCATCCACTCGTCGCACTCTACCATACCATGCAGGAATTCATGACGGTTCGTGCCGTCCTGCCGGATATACTCCGCCCGCTGGATATGGTCCGGGTTACGAACGACCAGTGCACCGCCTTCCCCGCAAGTGAAATTCTTGGTTTCGTGGAAACTGTAGCAACCGAAATCTCCCATAGTGCCCTGATAGGCATCATGGTATCGGGCGTTTACACCCTGAGCCGCATCTTCTACCACCATCAGGCCTCTTTGCCCGGCAATCCTGTTTACTGCATTCATCTCTGCGGGTACGCCTGCATAGTGCACCGGAACGATTACCCGGGTGCGGTCCGTAATTGCGGAATCCATGTGGGATTCGTCCAGATTGAGCGTGTCCGGGCGGATATCCACGAATACCAGCTTCGCTCCCTGCAGGAGGAAGGCATTGGCCGTAGAAACGAAGGTGTAGGAGGGAAGAATCACTTCGTCGCCGGGCTCGAGATTGCACAGTATCGCTGCCATCTCGAGCGCCGATGTACATGACGTTGTGAGCAGTACCCGTTCAGCGCCGAAGCGTTTTTCCATGAGGCCTTCGCAGGCCTGCACGAACCGGCCTGCCCCCCCGATCTGGCCAGCGGATACGGCCTCGGCCATGTAGTGCAGTTCTCGACCCACGATGAACGGTTTGTTGAACGGAATCCGGTAGCTCACAAAGATTGTACCCGCATGCTGGATTGTTGGTGATCGGCTCGAGAGATCTCTGGTTCGATATACAGGAAGAACTACTTCATCGGAACAATGACAAGTATGCCATTGTGTACCAGCCTATTTGCGGTACCTTGCTTCCCGTGCGTTACGGATCCGGTGATAAGACACTACGCAAATACTTGCTTGATTGAGTATACTACAGAGTTTAATGGAAACGATGGATTGTGTGTCAGTCAATTGCAATGGAACCGGTCCGTAAACCACGGTTGTACATCGCTGGTTTCACCGGTTTTTCCCGCAACGGACAGCCTGTCCTCCCTTTTCTGACGGACCGGTTTGGGGTACGCTCTGAAACCATGATGCGTAAAACACACCACGGGCCTGGTGATAAATGAGCGGTTCTGAGAAATGCCATGGCAAGCCTCATTTGTCGATCGTATCACCGGTTTACGGATGTGTGGACGTATTACCTGAACTGTGTGAGCAGCTCAATGTGCATTTGTCCCGCATAACGAAGAATTACGAAATCATTCTGGTCAATGACGCTTCTCCGGATGGTGCCTGGGAAACGATACAAAGTCTGGCCAAAGGTGATCCGCGTATCAAGGGCCTGGACCTTTCCCGCAATTTCGGGCAACAGGCGGCTATTACGGCAGGCTTGTCCGAATCAACAGGCGAGTGGGTGGTGGTCATGGATTGCGATCTGCAGGATCAGCCACAAGAGATCGCCAAACTCTATGCCAGGGCAAATGAGGGTTACGAGGTGGTTTTCGGGCGACGGTATCAGCGTAGAGACAAACCGCTGAAGGTTGCCCTTTCCCGAGTCTACAGAAGGATTTTCGATTACCTGACGGATAGCACCAGCGATCCGGCGGTCGCTAATTTCGGTATCTACAGGCGTAACGTTATCGATGCATATCTGACTATGGGGGAACGCAACCGCGCCCTGCAGTTGTTTATCCGCTGGCTGGGTTTCCGGAATACATCCATTGATATCGAGCATGCAGCCAGAAGCACCGGGCAATCCAGTTACCGTTTCGCAAAGCTGTTCAGGATGGCGCTCACCAATATTGTTTCGCAATCCAACAAACCACTGAAGATTTCCATTGCCTTCGGTTTTTTCATGTCGCTGTGCTCCCTGATTTATGCCATTTATCTGGTCATACGCTACCTGCTGTGGGGTGTCCCTGTGGCTGGCTGGACCAGTGTCATCGTTTCCATCTATTTCGTCGGGGGGTTACTATTCGCCAATCTTGGAATTCTGGGTGTGTATATAGGCAAGGTGTTTGACGAGACAAAGGGAAGGCCGCTATACGTGATTCGGGAGCGGACCTGATTGGAATACTTTCCCGCTACGGTCAGTGTTACCTGTGCGTATTCTCGCCAACGAATCCGGTTGTCTATGAAAAGATCAACCGCAAGAAACAAGAAAAAAGTAAAGATAGCCATATAAGCATTGTTCAATACCAGATTCGTGGAAACCCGGATCAGGGATCGAAGTACCGCTGAAGAGTTCCGAAAAGTGTATTATCGAAGCGATTGGCCAGAGACCGGGCTGGATGGTCCTGTCAGTGTTGTTGACCCCCCTGTAGCCACACCGGCCTGGCAGGGGGTTGGCAATCGTAAATGGCGTTGGGTCAGCGAACGGGACGATTTCGAATCACAGCTTTATGGCCTTCCGGTCTGGAATCTGCGCCTGGAGATCCTGGATTCCGGTAGCGGGTGGCTTGCAAAGGGTCTGAACAGCACCCGGCTTTTCCGCAGCCTGCAGGAAATACTGCAGCAGTTTCTGGCGCAAACACCCTGGCCGCATGCCTATGTGGCCGCTAAAGTCGTACAGGATGAACCATTGTTTCAAGTGCTGGTTGATGCCGGTTTTGAACAGGTTGAACAACGTTGCCTCTACAAGTGCAACGTGAGGAACCTGGTACGATCCCGGGAAAATCCCGGGAATCCGGTTCAGTATAAATCACTGGCTGAAATCACTATCAATCAGCGTGACCGGGTGAGGGAGCAGATCCTGGAGATCTGCCGCGAAGGATTCCAGCACGGATACAGCCGACATTATTCGGATCCCTTTCTCTTGTCAAAGGCAACGGGATTGACGTATATCCTGGAGGTGATGAGTCTGAACTTCAAGCGGGTACCGCTGGAGCTTGTTCTGCTGGCGCTGGATACCGATTCAGACTGTCTATGTGGCTTCAGCATACTGAGTGAGCGTCCTGGTTCGGGAAATCCACACTATACCCAGTTACTGAGTGCGACAAGAAGGGAGTATCGAGGCAGGGGAGTTTATGCCGGGTTGACTCGCCAGTTGCCCCGGATCCTGCCAAACGATACGCAGTTGCTGAACGTTACCCATGCAGAAAATTGTGCGATGCGTCGCGCCTATCAGGACACTGGCCGTCTGCACTATGCCGATACGGTGGTGTTGAGGCGTATATTCGGATCTGCAGCACCTCCTGTGCGTGCCTGAACGTATAGCATCCCATGCTGATGGGCATGGATGATGATCCTTCGCGGTACTGGAAACTCCGCCCATGCCATGGCCGAACAAAAAGGCTTAGAATCCGGCAGATGGTACCCCACTTCAAGGACAGGGACCGGCGGGATGGACCGGTAGAACGGTTGCAGGGCTCGGTCGAGCGCGTCACCTTCCACAGCGAGGAGAGCGGCTTCTGTGTCCTGCGTGTCAGGGTTCGTGGCCAGCGCGATCTGGTTACCGTGGTGGGCATGGCTGCGGTAGTCACCGCAGGCGAGTATGTCGAATGTGAGGGTGCCTGGAACAATGACCGGCACCACGGGCTACAGTTCAAGGCACAACACCTCCGGGTCGTTCCGCCGAGCACGCTGGAAGGTATCGAAAAATACCTCGGTTCGGGGATGGTAAAGGGGATCGGTCCCCACTTTGCCAGGAAACTGGTCGGTGCGTTTGGCGAAACCGTGTTCGAGGTCATCGAGCAGGATCCGGACCGGTTGCTCGAACTCGATGGTATCGGCCCCAAACGCAAGGAACGCGTCATGCAGGCGTGGTCCGAACAAAAGGTGGTTCGGGAGATCATGATCTTTCTCCAGTCCCATGGAGTGGGTACGGCCAGGGCGGTTCGCATCTACAAGACCTATGGTGAGCAGGCGGTCGAGCGGGTACGTGAAAACCCGTACCGCCTGTCTCTGGATATTCACGGCATCGGGTTCAAGACCGCCGATGCCATCGCCCGGCGACTGGGTATCCCGTACGATTCCCTGATTCGAGCCCAGGCCGGTGTGCGACATAGGCTGCAGGAGAACTCGTCTCAAGGGCATTGCGCCGCATATCGGCAAGACCTGAAGGAGACCACGGCCAGGATGCTGGAGGTGCCCGAGCCAGTAGTGGAGGCTGCGATCGAATCCGAGCTGGCTGCAGAAAACCTGGTGCAGGAAACGATTGAGGGAGAGATCGCACTCTTTCTTGGCTCCCTGCATCGTTCGGAGAATGGCATCGCCCTGCATCTGGCAAGATTGCTGAAGGGTGTCCCTCCCTGGGGTGGGATCGACGCGGGAAAGGCGATTCCCTGGGTCGAACAGCAGACCGGGCTGGAACTCTCCCCCTCGCAGCGTCGGGCGGTATCCATATCGGTAAATGGCAAGATTACCGTCATTACCGGTGGTCCTGGTGTGGGTAAGACCACGGTGGTCAACAGCATCCTCACGATCGTTCGAGCCAGGAGAGCCCAAATCCGGCTCTGCGCCCCGACGGGCAGGGCAGCCAAGCGACTGTCCGAATCGACCGGACTCGAGGCAAGCACGGTCCACCGGCTGCTCGAATTCGATCCCAGGACCATGGGATTCAGGCACGATCAGAACGATCCGCTGGATGCAGACCTGCTGGTCATGGACGAGGTCTCGATGATGGATGTCGTGCTGATGAACCAGTTGCTGCGCGCGATACCCGACCATGCGGCGGTGCTTCTGGTCGGGGACGTGGACCAACTCCCGTCGGTAGGGCCGGGCGCTGTACTGGCCGATATCATCGCCTCGGAAGTAATCCCCACCGTCTGCCTCACGGAGATCTTCCGCCAGGCAGCCAGCTCCCGGATCATCGTCAATGCCCACCGGATCAACGAGGGGCTGCTGCCGGAAGAGCCCGGGGACCAGGAACAGAGTGATTTCTATTTTATTCCGGGAGAATCGCCGGAGGCGATCCACGCCAAACTGATGCAGGTGGTCACCGAACGGATACCCGCCCGCTTCGGTTTGCACCCCATCAACGATGTGCAGGTCCTGACACCCATGAACCGGGGCGGGCTCGGAGCCCGCTCGCTCAATGTTGATCTTCAGGCGCGACTGAATCCCGACGGAAATCCCCGTATCAGCCGCTTCGGCTGGAGCTATGCCCCCGATGACAAGGTCATTCAAATGGTGAACGACTATGACAAGGAGGTTTTCAACGGGGATATCGGACGGATCATCAGTATCGATGAGGAGGAGGGCGTGGCCGGCATCGATTTTGATGGCCGGATCGTCGAGTATGAATTCGGGGAACTGGATGAGATCTCACTGGCCTATGCCACCAGTGTACACAAGAGCCAGGGTTCGGAATACCCGGCGGTGGTGATCCCGTTGGCCATGCAGCACTATATGCTGCTGGAGAGAAACCTGCTCTACACAGCCGTTACCCGGGGCAGGAAGCTGGTCGTGGTGATCGGGCAGAAGAAGGCGCTGGCCATGGCGGTAAAGCGAATCGGTTCCCTGAAACGCCTGACCAACCTCCGGTACCGGCTGCGCAGGATTGTGGGGGATAAGCCCGTTGGCAATTGAGGCAAACCGGCTGCTACGAAGCATGGCACCTGTACGGTATGCCAGGTAATCGCCCTGGTTTAACCCTGGATCATTTGTCCGCAACCAACCCGGACTACCGACTATCCGGGCTGGCTGCAGGATCATGCTCCTATTTCGCACTCACCTGGATATCCACGTTCGCGCCCTGGGTAATGGTGTTGAATACGGGTGAAAACGCGGCCAGTCCTTTCAGCCTTTCCAGGTTCTTCACGTCTGTCTTGACCCTGAAGTTGACACGAATGTCGGTAAAGCCTTTCGGCACATCGCTGGAAAGCCCGAGGAAACCCCGCAGATCCAGATCACCTTCCAGTTCGGATTCCAGTTTCTCGATATGGATCCCTCGTACCGCCGCGTGTGCAACCATGCTCGTGGTTACGCAGGCAGCCAGGGCGTTAAGCAGATGCTCGACCGGATTGGCGCCCTCATCACTACCCGCCAGTATCGGTGGTTCATCGGCATGCAGTTCGAACGTCTGTTTATGGGCGATCTCCTGGCGGGCTCCGTAGAAACCGGTGATCGTGGTGCGATTCTGGTTACCACCCATCCAGGTGTTTCGGGCGCGGAACCTGCATTGTCCCAGGTCAGGCTCCTTTTCAATCGCCTGCACGGTCCCCTGCAGGGTCTCCAGGTGGATGCCATTGACCGTACCGTCATTCGTGCTTGCCTGCGTACGCTTGCCTTTCATCTGGTTCTTCATGATTTTTCTCCTTGCCGGGTTCGGTTACACGATGAGTCACTCATACTGCGAACAGTGAAAAGCGACTTGAGATACAGAATAGGCCCAGGTTGATTGAAGTATAAGATGTGTTTTTGACAAAAACGGGGCATTTGTGCCACTAATAGGGGCGTCATGATGAACACTTCCAATAATGGCCCGGTTGAAGTCCTGATCGTCGCTGTGCCGGAGACCGCGGGTTCCGCACTGTACGGTATGGTGGATGTGCTCCTGGCCGCCGGAAACATCTGGCAGACGCTGGTGCGGACCGAACCGGTGCAGTCCCTGTTCCGGGTCCGGATCATCGCCCCGACCGGGGAGGCATTTACCTGCGGAAACAGGATCCCGGTTTGCCCCGATTGCTCCGTTGCAGACAACCCCGGGGCCAGCATCCTGATCTTGCCCGAACTCTGGCTGGGTCCGGACGAGGACATCCGGGGACGCTATCCTGAATTGATGGAATGGATACGCCAGGCATACCGGGAAGGCGCCAGCCTTTACTCCGCCTGTTCCGGGGCTGTCATGCTGGCCGAAACCGGTCTGCTGGATGGATGTGAAGCCACCTCTCACTGGGGCTATCAGGATCTTTTCAGCAAGCGATACCCGAAAATCCGCTTCCGCCCGGAACCGAATCTTGTTTTCGCCGATCCGGCAGGCCGGATCGTTACTGCAGGTGGCACCACTTCCTGGCACGATCTCGCCTTGCATATCATTACCCGCCACTGCAGCCCGGGGGAGGCGCTGCGTATCGCCAAGGTATACCTGCTGAAATGGCACAGCGAGGGGCAGTTACCCTATGCATCTCTCGTGCGCCGGGGGCCGCACGCGGATTCCGTGGTGCGGAGCTGCGAGCAATGGCTGGGCGAGCATTTCCGGGATAGCGATGCAATCCAGCAGGTCCTCATGCAGATAAACATCCCGGAACGCACCTTGAAGCGACGTTTCAAGGCGGCGACCGGATCCACGCTGATCGATTACCTGCAGAACCTGCGTGTCGAAGCAGCCAAACGCCTGCTCGAGACCGGGCAGATGCCAGTGGATGAGATCAGTGCAAGTGTCAGTTACGAAGACCCGTCCTTTTTCCGCAGGCTGTTCAAGCGACGCACGGGCCTCACCCCCGCTGCCTATCGTCGCATGTTCCAGCCGGTCTTCGATGCACCAATAACCGGGCGGAATTAGCGACATGGTCGTGACCAGTTGCTGCTCGCCCCGGACCGGGATCGTACTCCGTTGTATATCCGGTAATCGGATTTCCGGGCAACCGGATATCAGTAGTTCGTCATGGTCGGTCAGTGATCGATAACCCTGGTGGCTGTGACTACTTCCATCTGACCTGTTCCATCAGTGTTTGCAGTTTTTTCCCTCGCTCAGGATTCAGGAAGGAGATATTGCTGACTCGCCCCTGCAGGTGCTGGCGAAAATCCTGGCGCTTGTCCCGATTCTGGGATTCCGGCCCGTGGGTGACGCAATTAAACAGCGTTGCCTTGAGTGTGTCATATTCGCACCGTGCAGGGTTTGGCCTTACATTCACCGTGATCCCGCAAAAACGCTGACGTTGTGACCTTGTCATCATACGAGTTTTGCGGTGATTCAGTCGAAAACCCTCTTCCAGAGTGATAGCGCCGATCAGGGGCAGCACAGTCCTGGCCAGATAGTGCCGGTCAATCGTCCCGGAAATGGCGAGGTCATCGGCATATCGGGTGTAGTGCAGATCCAGTCGCTGCCCCAGTCCGTGTAATCTGGAATCGAGGTGCCAGGCACACAGATTGGCCAGCGCGGGGGAGGTTGGTGCTCCCTGGGGTAAATGACGGTTGCGCAGCATCTTTCTAAAATCCCAGGGAAGCTGCCGGAAGGCCGGGCCCGCGAGAGGGACTGACGTTCGGTGGGTGCAAAGGCCGGCAAGGATTCTGCTGACTCCGGAGGGATAACCCAGGCTGCTGAACACCGCCCTGACACGAGCCCAGCCGACAGAGGGGAAGAAGTTCTGCAAGTCCAGGCGCAGCAGCACATCCCGGCCGAGATGGGGCATCACAGCAGTTTTACAGGATCTCCCCCGGCAAAATCCGTGAGCGGATGCATGGATGGGCACCCGATCGAGAATCTCTCCGAGAATCATGTGCTGCACGGCCTTGAGCCGCGGCTTCGGTTTTTCTAGCAGGCGTTGATGTCCGTGTCTACGGGATTGCCATCCGTAGTGGTAGTGATGCAGCCTGGTATCCTGCTCGGGTTCGTGCCGTCTATCGATGCCCGCAAACCATTCCAGTTCCTTATCCGATAATCCCAGCCAGATTGCCAGATCATGTACGGTTGGTATCAATGGCAGTGGCTGTGTGGCAAGACCAGGGATCATGGCCTGCATGGTTGCGGGTTGAAGCGGTAATCGAATGACTGTCTCTTGTGCGCCAGGCTGTTTGAAGCGTTCCCGGAAATCATTGTCTGTCGACAGAACCTCCACCAGGCGTGAAAAGGAGGGCGAGCGCTCGGACCCGCAGTGAAATAGTATCCTTGCAGCCAGTGCGGAAGGGTCTGGTGGTCCACCGCTCAGCGCAGCGGATAACAGGTCGGTGAGCGCTACCTTGCTCCAGGGCGTATCGAGGATGACAAGCGACAGCTGTCGAGCGGCAGTTTGAAGCGGATTCATCCGTACCCAGCTCTTGTGCCAGAGCGAGGGGCAGCCAGTGCTCCGACTATTCTCGTTTGGCGCGGACGTTCCTGCGTGCAGCGCAGTTTCGTCCGTGCGATGTATTGCCAGTTACTACCAGCCCCCGGGGTTACCCCGGAGGTTCCCTCATGACACCACAAGGTACACAGGGACGACTCGGAGATGACTGCCGGAGGCCAGCTTACAGCCCTGTTTTCTGCGTTGTCAACTTAACCCGAACAATGGCTGAAAGGGCTTGTTCAGGGAAGAAACCGGATCGGCCGCAGGATTCGCAAGGGATTAGCGGTGCCGTGTTCTGCAAACGCGGTTGCTCGCGGATCAATGAAAACAGCCTACTGGCATTCGGAGGCACGGGCCAATTTAACATTATTGCTTGCGCTGAACTCATCAAAATTCAGAATCGTCGGTGCAAAGCCATCGGCATAGACCTGTAATTTAACCTGTCCGTTACCGTCCAGCGGGACGTTCAATGCATAGGTACCTGCCCCGTCACAGGAAAACATGTATTGTCCGTTCGCCAGCACCATGGCGCAGATTGGTGTTTGCGGATCCTGACCCACCAGCACCTGTCCGGATATATCAATCCACTGACCGGCAGAACCCGGGTATACACCAGGGTCGGCTAACTGATTATAGTCAGGACAACTTCCGGCAGCAGACATGGTGATGTCTTGTTGTCCCGATTCGTAAAGATTGACGATATAGGGATGGAAGCCGTCCGCATACACCTGTAATTTTATGCTGCCGTCTGTTTCCTGGGAGAGATTGCTTAACGAGAATAGACCAGTGGGATTGCAGGAGAACACATATTGCCCACTCGCCAGAACGATGGCACAGATCTCCTGTCCATCGGCAGATCTTATCATGCTGCTGGGGATCCCGGTGCTCCCGGGCAGATATTCCACTGCACCCATATCCGGTTCGGCACCCGGGACATCCGTGCCATAGAAATCCTCGGTGATTCCGACATATGCTCCGGCATTGATGAGCGGACTGCTCGCCAGCGGTGACCAGGTCAAGGGATCGATTCCGAGGTTGTTATCTGCAACATCGTTAACACCCAGTATTTCAGGATAAATCTCTCCGCTCCAGGTGTTGCCGGATATTCCGGACCAGGCGTTATAGTCCGCGGACAGGTTTGTAACACTATCTGTGTCCATGGAAAAAATACCGTTGTTAAACACGTTATTCTTGATTTCGACAGTATCGGTATTGACTATCTGCACTACCCATCCCGAAAAGCCGGGTTGGTTATTGAATGTGTTATGGAACAGCGCTACGTTGCTCGCGCTATTCAACCGCACCCCACTCGGTATCTGACTTCCGTAGATTCCCGGATCGGCCGGTTCCTCGAAGACATTGCTGGATATCAAGAGATCTCGATCCGGGCGTTGTTGCGTATTTGTTCCTTTGGCGATATTCAGGTGTATGACGTTATCGTAGAAGTGGTTCTTTCGAATGGTAACGCCACTGGCCTGGTTCAGGACGGCAAGAGAAGTACCGATTGCCCCGGTTGCATCCTGTCCCGGCAGCGTGGGACGGAAACCATGGATCGTGTTATTCTCCACCAGGATCGGTCCGGGTCCATGCTTGATGCCAATCGCAGTCTCTCCCACATTGCCAAAGCCCGGGTCTTGCACGACAGCGCCTGTTGTATCCCTGTATCTGTATGGCCTCACGATCTCGAATTCATTATGGCTGATCTCGATGTCTGTATACCGGGAACCCGCTGAATCCAGTAACTGAATGCCATTGGCACCAATATCAGTAAAACGATTTCCTGCAATCGTTATAGTGTCAGCCTGGTAGGTCATCATGATTCCGAAAATATCAACGCCTGAACGACGGCTTCGCAGATTATCGAAAATATTGTTCTCAATCAAAATGGACGTGCCACAGTTGATTCGAATGCCATCAAAATCACTGTGCTGAAAGTTAACGCGTCGAACGGTAATATTCTCGGCCAATGAGACACACTGGCTGCTTTCCGGAAGAATGCTGGTATCACGCCGCCCGATAACCATGGTTTTTGAATTCTGGAAAACAAGGTCTTCAAAGATCCACCCTTTCCTGCCACCAATCGCGAAGGCCGTCGTATTGCTTCCGATAACCGGTGTTTCATTCGGATAGGACGTTATGGTGATCGGATTGGCAGGTGTGCCATCTGTATAATTGCTCGTATCAAGATTAACCGTTTCGGAATAAAGACCTGCGCGCAGATAAAGGGTATCACCGGGGGATAGCTGTCGCATTGCATACGACAACGTAGCGAAGGCATCATCCGGCAGGAGGCCACTGTTTCTGTTGTCACCCACATTGACATGAACATGGTAATCTGTCGCATAGGCAGATGCAGTACACAGCAACTGGATAACCAACAGGACTACTATTCCAGGAGAGTCAACAGGTATTCCTTTCATGACAGCCACCTATGCACTTCTATGTTCCCAGGTATAACGGCATGGCTACCCGACTCTGAAAATGCTGTTTTGCAGGACAGAAACAACCAGGATTGCTGTTGTTTGCATCCACTACCCAGGTATCTGATCTTTAGAAGAAACCTGGTTGAGTGTGATGATGCAGGGGTTACGGAAATTCGGCATATGACTCCCGGATCTTGTAACACAGTTCAGGATCACGCCCGAAATCGTGTGAATAGTGGCGCATGCAGATAAATGGGTGTGAAAGGGATGCCACAATCAGATAACCCATTAGATCAGTGGGGCGGCTTCTCCGCTTCACACTGAAGCTGCCCTTTATTCAAGGTTTGTATACTATTCCCGGGCTTGATTCTGTGACGCAGTTTGCAAAATACCGTGAACACAGTTTATGACCACCAGGGATGACAGAGTGTTTTCTGAAGGGATGGGGGGATGGAGGAAGGGGCGAAAGGGCGATCGTCACCCGCCAAAACATACCCGCAGTGCCTGAGTTCGTGGCTGATGTGAGAGTGCAAGAGGACTGCGGGATAACCGGGTAATGGGCAATTTACGGACCCGCTGTATCACCCCGTACAATGCTTCCCCGAACCGGGCGGGAAAAGAACGTCTTCAGTAACAAGTCGAGTGACAACGCATCACTGCGATTCCAGGGCAGCAGGCTAA
This sequence comes from Pseudomonadota bacterium, assembly GCA_029287615.1. GTDB lineage: Bacteria > Pseudomonadota > Gammaproteobacteria > UBA9214 > UBA9214 > JARFQV01. Next base: position 25,812 of record JARFQV010000064.1, read on the forward strand.
GACAGCGCGCCATGGTGCAATAGCCAAATAGTACCTGCGCCCATGTTCCGATGGCGGGAATCCAGTACATCCATTGCAGAGGCTCTGGCCACGACACAAGAAGAAGCATCAGATACCAGAACCGCACTTGTACCGGGAATGCAGTAAGGCCGCCTTCTCTGGACACGAAGTGTATTAACTGAATAATCGTAAGACCGATCGCAAAGAAAAATCCCGCCTGGTTTCCGGTTATACCCAGTGTAAGCAGACCTGCTGTTACCAGCAAATACCACCAGCCAAAATCTTTATACTCAATCAGTAACATAGCCGTACCATCCGTTTGTATTCATACAGAAACAGGTGCCATCAGCTTGAGCGCGGCCGCCTTTTCACGCGCCTTCAAGAAGGCACTCGGTACGGCACCGGCGACCTGGCGACGTTCGAATCGTAACAGCGGTTGACTACCACAAATCCTGTTTAGCGCACATTGCCGCCCCACAGCTTTGTAGGGTGGGCGGTATAGTCTGCAGGTGCGGGTGCACACTACTATCCGGCAAATGGATTGAAGAAGCGGCAATTACCACATACACTTTTCCATAGTTCAGATCCTGGATTCCACGGACAATGGTCAGAATCGTACATGTTACCCGGGGGCGGCTGCGCATGCGCCTCGATGAGGTGAGGAGCCGCCCCGCTGTAGCTGCGCAGCTCCATGAGCAGCTCATGGCCGTATCGGGGATTCATCAAGTGGAAATCAAATCCCGCACCGGCAGCGTGTTACTGGCCTATGATCCGCGTGTACTTGGATCGGCGGATTTTCTGGATGAATTTTCCATGGCCATGGGAAAGCTGTTTCCCGCCTATTTTGCACCCGGGCGTCTTCGCATCAGAATCGATCTGCTCAGGGGAAGACGCAAGCTCGCCGGCAGGATTCAGCGGCTGCTTGGGCCCGTTGGGGGTATCCACCGGCTGGAGATCGATCCGGCCGATGGTGCCTGCTTGCTTGTCTATGATTCGCAAGTGATCACTTCACCCGAGTTTATCGATCTTGTGTCGCGTTCCCTGGCCGTAGAGCTGCCTCTGATCGATGTAAAGAAGATTTTTTCCCGTACCGGTCTCGGACGGGGATAACGGTTCGATGCCTGGATATCTACCTGTATTGAAACTGGTTTCGGGTGCAGGGGTTGCGGGTGGGTCTGTTGCAGGAGTCCCCGATATCGAGGATCAAGGCGGGGTCTGAAGTAGCATGTGGTTAATCGACCAGATAGCGGAACGGAAAATCAACGAGGCGGTTGAGAGGGGTGATCTCGATAATCTGCCGGGATCAGGCAGGCCTCTCAGGCAGGACGAAGACCTGTTGGTGCCTGAAGAGCTGCGGGTCGCGTACCGGTTGTTGAAAAATGCCGGTTATCTCCCACCCGATGTCGAGTTACGCAGGGATATCGAGAGCACCGAATCATTGCTGATTCAGGCGAGTACGCAGGAAGAATCCAGCAGTTTGAATAAACGTCTTGCCTACCTGCGTATGAAGTCAAGCATTTCAGGTTCTCTCTCTCCCCTGTTTACCGAAGCCTTTTATACAGCAAAGCTGGAAGAGAAAGGTCAATAGGTTGGGTTGTACAGGCCGAATCCGGTCCGGGAGGCGCGACCTTGAGGTGGTTACCTTAGCGTTTCCGCCGTGGTCTGGACCTGGGCGGTGCATCCGGCTGCCTGGCGCCCGAGCACTTTTTGCGCCTGCCCTGAAACAGGCTGTACCCCTCCTGTTCCTCCAGGTAGACCAGCAATTTGACGATATGATTTTGCGCTTCAGCCAGCCTGTGGCGGCCTTCTATCTGTTCCGCATCCCGGGCATCGCGCAGTGTCTTGAGGCTCTGAATTATGGACTGACTGTCCTTGAGGGGTGCCTTCTGGAGGCGGTCCCTGAAGTCATAGTAGGAAATGGTATCGAGCTCATGTCCATACTCGCCTTCCATCGTATGCATCACTACCTTGCCGAGTGCCTTCTGCTCGGGGATGAAGAAGTTGAACGGCCCGACCGGGGCCCCCGGGGTGGTCGTGGCGAGTGCCCTGCGCACGGCCGTCACACAACCGATTACCGTGGGATCCTGTGTGTAGGGGCCATAGCGGTTTACGGCCGCCGACCAGCCGAAGAAACGAACCAGGAGGTACAGGGTTTCTTCTGCGTAGGAGCCGTCCGGATACCGCTCCTGCAGGACTCCAAGTCCTCCGAGTTCCAGGATCTTGTAAATGCGGCTCTGCAGGTCCTCGCAGGCCGACATAAAGGGATTCACGTATAGCGCCGTCAGTCGCTGGCGCTCCTTCTGGCGCTCCTGCTCCTGACTGTGCGCCCAGGTCAGCGCTGCCCAAGCCCCCATTGCCAGAGGAATCAACCACTGCTGCATGGATACCTGTATCCTCTCTTGCTGGTTCAACACAGGTGAGGTAACAGTTTCTCTCTAACCGGTTTGTTTGTCCACTCCGTTTTTGGGTAGTCAATCCTTGTCCCGGCTGTACATCGGCCTCTACGCTATCAGTCCCGCGAATACAGCATCCGGGCGCGGCGCTCGAACAGCGGCAGCAACTCGCTGCTGCCGGTCTCCAGCAATAGCTGCAGCGCGCCATTCACAAGGCCCGGTTTCATGGTCAGTCCCAGGTCAACCGCAACCCTGCAGTCTACAACGCTGATCGGCGTAAAGGACCAGTCTATATGCAGTTCGTGGAAAGGGCCATCGTTTGCGGTAATGTGAATACCACAACAGGGCTCCAGCAGTGCCTTCGTGTGAAAGTCGAATACGGCCAAACCTGCCCGCAACTGCTGTTCGGCAAGGAGAAAGTTGTCACTCCTGTCCACTACCCGTGCGTATTTCCAGCCGGGAAGAAACTCCGGGTAACGCTCGATATCGGCCACCAGATCGAATACCTGTCGTCATGGGTAGGGGAAGTGCATCGAGTCGCGGTAGCGCATGGTCCTGGCCTGGTCGAGGTTGAGTCTAATCGTCGTTATCGACTGATCGGAGATCCGCCAGCAGATTTATCCGGTGCTGTTTGATATAGATCAACCAATCCGTACTTTCATTCTGCAACTCCAGTTAATCGTACATACTTAACCCGACCTGTGCGGTACCCATCCACAAGGTGATTACCGACAAGCCTATCATCAAGGTGCCGGGTTGTCCGCCTATCGCGGAAGTGATGACGGGAGTCATTACCTACATGCTTAGCTTTGACCGGTTCCCGGAGCTGGATCGACAGGGGCGGCCAAAGATGTTCTACAGCCAGCGCCTGCATGACAAGTGTTACCGTCGACCACATTTCGATGCCGGTCAGTTCGTCGAGCGCTTTGACGACGAAGGTGCGCGCAAGGGCTACTGCCTGTACAAGGTGGGTTGCAAGGGCCTGACAACCTACAATGCCTGTTCCACTGTCGAGTGGAACGGCAGGCTGTCCTGACCGGTCAAGTCGGGTCACGATTGTCTGGGTTGTGCGGAAGACAATTTCTGGGACCGTGGTTCCTTTTACGGCCCGGTTACCAATCTGAATGTTCCCGGAGGCGTCGAGGCTACAGCCGACAAGGTCGGCGCGGTGTTTGCGGGTGCGGCAGCCATCGGTGTCGCGGCCCATGCGGCAGCATCGCATTGTGCCAGAAGGGGCGTCCTGCATTTGCAGAGTACAGAAAGGCCGTAACGGTGTGGATCGATATGGCCCAGAATGTGGTGATTGCGACAATCACCGTCACCCATCGCAGCATGATACGGATCCCCCCTCCGATATTCCCGGCCCTTGATCAAGATGACCTGCGAACTACCTGCTATTATTAACTGTAGACGCTACCGTACACGAAGTCCCGGTTTCGAAATAAACCGCATGATGTGTGCAAAGGCCAATGATTTAACGGCAAGGTGGCAGTCCGTTCGCTACGTAGAGCAACGGGCGGGGGCTGGTGTTGATTCGCCGGTCGGCGGTGTCGTTGACTCGTACCGCAAGGCCACGATCCAGACAATCAACGGCCTGCACACAACCGATGGCATCCGTTCAGGCAGGCCCTGGTCAACACTCCGCCTTGATCAGCAGCCTTTGAGTTTCGCCTTGCGGCGCTGCGGCGGGTTCACCGGTATCTTCACCCAGCCCCAGTCCCAGCCCGAGGCCCAGGGGGTCGGCCTCTGCGGGAGCCGGTTTGGTGTCCTGCAGGTCCATTTCGCGAACCTGCTCAGTGCCCAGACCGAGTCCCAGTCCCAGCGGATCGGCTTCCTGTTCGGCCACTGGAACCGGTTCCGGTGTCTGGGCGGACACTTCGGGCAGAAGGCCCGCATCGGCAACGTACTCTCCCGCGAAATAACAGGAGACTGCCTGATAACGGGCGCGTTCGGACGGATCCATTTCCGCAACACCGGCCTTCTCCGGGTCATGGAGATAGGCCTGCCAGTAGTTGTAGCCACCCAGCAGGGCCAGTGCCTCGCGGCCTCTCAGCTGCAGCAGCAGAGCTGCCTGGGCGGCATGGGCACTGCCGTTGGAGTACACCACAACGGTCCGACCGGCCGGCAGGCTATCCAGGGAATCGGCGGATAGCAGGCTGGCGAGGGGGATGTGCCGGGCGTTCTCGATCTGACCTGCCTCAAAATCCTGTTCATCACGAATATCGATCAGTTCGAAATCCCGCTGCTCCCGGATCAGGCGGTCCGCCAGCTCCGGCACGGTGATATGGTCCTCTCCGGCCGCGATGCGCTGGGCGAGCGCCGCTGCGACGCTGCCATTAACCGTCCGGGTAGTGTTATCGCAGCCGGAGATGAGCAGGCTGGAGAGCAGGATGGTCAGCAATGGAATTTTCATAACGAGGTCCGTTCAATGGGTCAGTCGTAACAGCAGTTGCGGATCGAACTGCACGGCATAATCGGTCCAGGTACTGACCTGGCCCATTTCCACCGTCAGATAGCGCAGCATGAACCCGCCATACAGAACCAGAAAAGAGGCCACCATGGAAAAGCGGCAGATACCGCGCATTTCGAATATCTCCAGCACGATCGGGATCAGCAGACCGGGCAGCACGAACCATAGCCAGAATGGCACGGTGTAATCACCGCCCAGGACCATGTTGACCGTCTCCAGCTGTTGTGCCGCTCCGGTACTGAGATTGATGACGAGCATCGCGATCAGTGTCAGTTCGATACCGATGAGGGTGACATCGGCCCGGGTGAAGAAGTGTTTTTCGCAATCCAGGCGGGAACCGATCAGGGCCAGCGCCCCGGCGCTGGACAGGCCGGAGACCAGAAACAGGGGGCCCAGCAGACCGGTATTCCAGAACGGCCGTGCGCTGAAGGCACTGAGCAGCACGCCGGTATAGACACCCAGGGCCACGGCGAGTGGAATGACCATCACAGCCACCGGGCGTCGGGCGTTTTCGCTGAGATCGAGCGCCCGGGTGCCGAGGGGAAGCTTCTCGACCCAGCCGGCCAGCGCTGGATAACCGCGCCGCAGGGTGGAAAGCGTCTGCAATATCATCAGGGGATAGACCAGAATGAGGATCCAGGCCCCCCAGGACATGGGGGAGGCCGGCTCGAAGCTGGTATAGAAGCGGAACACATGCAGCTTGTATTCCAGGTCGAGGAACAGCGCCGTCATACCGATCGACAGGGCAACCGGTGCCCAGAGGGCAAAGCGATCATGGGTGAAAGGCATCTCATCTGACTTGCGCGCCAGCACGGCGTAGGCGGCAAAGCACATAATGCCTGCCGTGAGGCCGCCGAGGAACAGGTATACGGGGATTTCCCAGCTCCATATCGCCAGGCTTGGATCCACCTTGGGATTGTGGCGGGCGGTAACCAGGAGTTCTTCGACCATGCCGCAGCTCACACCAGGTAGTAGACGTTCGGGATGTTGCCGGTCTCGGGCAGCAGGGTCTTGTGTCTGCGGGTACGCAGCAGACGGCTGACCTGGCTGTCCGGGTCGTTCAGGATGCCGAAATACATACACCCGGTCGGGCAGGCCGAGACACAGGCCGGATCCATTCCCTGATCCACCCGGTGGTGGCAGAAGGTGCACTTGTCGATATAGCCCTGCGGGTGCATGATCAGCCGGGCGTCATAGGGACAGGCGGCAATGCAGGCCTTGCAGCCGGTGCATTTCTCCGCGGCTACCAGCACGATGTTGGTGTCCTTCCAGTAGTGACTGGCCCCGGTCGGGCAGTTGGTGACACAGGTGGCATGGCCGCAGTGATTACAGCGCTCCGAACGGAACTCGGTGTGCAGATGCGGGTACTCGCCGCGTGTCTCCTCGACCACCCAGTCACGGTTGAGACCCGCGGGAACCTGGTTTTCGTTCTTGCAGGCCACCACGCAATCCCCGCAACCGATACAGGCCGTGGTATCGATTACCATGGCATAGTTGATCATCTCATGCGTCCTCCCGTACCAGGGTGACGAAGCTGGCGCGCATCCCGGTACCCCCCATGACAGGATCGATCTTGATGTTGTGCATCAGTCCGGCATCATCCGCACCGGCACCATAGGCCAGCCGCTGCCGGGGATCAGTATGACCGAAGCCGTGAACCAGGAACACCGAGTCGGGCCGGATCCGCTGGGTGATCCGTACGCGGATACGATTGCTGTGGGTGCCCTCCGGATTTTTCAGGCGCACGTACTCCCCGTTACCGACCCTCAGGATTGCGGCGGCAGAGGGGTGCACCCACACGGTGTTTTCCGGCATGAGCTCGAAGAGCAGCGGATTGTTGATGGTGCGCCCGAAGGTGTGAGCCGCCGCACGTCCGTAATTGAGATGAAAAAAACCATCGGGGGGGCGTTCCGGTGGGGTGTATTTCGGCAGGGGATCATGTCCTGTACCGGCCAGGTGCTGCGAATAGAGTTCGATCCTGCCGCTGGGGGTATTGAACCGGACCGTTTTCCCCGGCTCGAAATAGACCGGCGTCTTGCGGGGAAAGGCCTTGACCCCGACGTGTTCCATCTCAGCCAGCGAGGAACCGACCTGCCGGAGTTGCCAGTCCAGGACTTCGCGGTAATCCTGCCAGGGAAAGTATTCCTCGAGGTCCAGGTGACCGGCGAGTGTCTTGGCGATCCACCAGGCGGGTTTGCTCTCGAACCTGGGTGAGAATCCAGGACTGCGCAGAGCCAGGGTCGGCGTGCGCTCGGCCTTGTTGCGCAGGTCGTCATAACGTTCCAGGTAGGTACACTCCGGCAGCACCACGTCGGCGTAGCCGGTTATCTCTGCCGGCATGGTGTCGACCACGACGATCAGGTCCAGTGACTCCGCGGCCTGTTTCAGCTGACTGCGGATCCCCGGGATGGTCGTGATCAGGTTGGTCGCGTAGATGAACCAGCCCTTGAAGAAGGCACCAGGCCCTACCGAGTGGTCGATCAGTACATTGCTGATGCCAGTGGAGACCAGGGGATAGTCCCCCTGCACGATCGCCTTCCAGTCACGTTCCGGCCCGGGTGGTTCGGGGGCGGGATAGGGGGGTAAATCGACCTTCTCCTGCTGATAGAAACCGCCGGGACGGCCCCAGGAACCGAGCAGGGCGTTCAGGATGGCGATGGCCCGGCAGCGCTGGGTATCGTCTCCATACCAGGTGACATGGCGGCCCGGGTGAATCAGCGTTGCGGGTGCGGCCTGCGCCATGGCGCGGGCGGTCTCGCGGATCAGTGCCGGCTCCAGGCCGGTTTCCAGGTAGGCCCATTCGGGATTGTAGGGCTGCACGTGCCTGGCCAGCTCATCGAAGCCACTGCAATGTTGCTCTACATAGGTCCGGTCATACAACTGTTCGTTGATGAGGACGTTCATCCAGGCCAGCAGCAGGGCGGTGTCGGTGCCCGGCTTGATGGGCAGCCAGTGCCTGGATTTGGATGCCGGGACCGAGAATCGCGGGTCGACGGTAATCAGGGTGGCGCCCTGGTCGAGGGCCTGCATCAGGGTTTGTACCTGGCTGTTGTGCAGGTTCTCTCCGATATGCGAACCGATCAGCACGATACACCGGGAATTCGCCATGTCGGTACGGTCCGGCGATCCCACCCCTTCACCGAAGGTCAGGCCAAAGGCGGTTTCACGCGGTCCACGGCACTGGGCAAAGGAAGGATGTGCATAGGCATGTGAGCCGTATGCCTGCAGCAGCCGCTGGAAGTGTTTACCGCCATCACCATGCGAAAAAAGGGCGATTCGGTCCCTGCCGTGTTCCCGGGCGATTGCCCGCATCTTCCCCGCAATGGTGTCGAAGGCTTCCTCCCAGGTGACCGGCTGGAAGGTCTGCTTGCCGTTTCGGGATACCCGGATCACTGGCTGTCGGAGGCGATCCGGGTCGCTGTAGCTGGCGATACCGCCGGTTCCACGGGTGCAGAGTCGTCCGTTGCAGTGGGGGTCCTTCGGATTGCCGACCACCTTCCATGGCTTGCCATTCTCGGTGTAGAGGGTAGCGGCGCACTGCCAGAAACAGATATTGCACACCGTGCGTCGGGTCGCGACTTCACCGCTGCCTGGCAGCGGTGGCGCAGAGCAACCTCCCAGCAGGCCGGGCAGCAGACCTGCCGAGCCCATCAACGCTGAGAGCTTGAGGAACTCCCGCCGGTACATTTGCCTAGAGCTTGTAGTTGCCCTGTTTATCGATGGTAATCGTCTCGTTCAGAAAACGGGTCTTGAGGCCCATGTTGTTGAGCGTCTCATAGGCCATTTCCGCACGGATACCATTGGCGCAGTAAATAATGATTTCCTTGTCCTTTGGCAAGTCGGCGGCGACATCTTCCAGTTTCTCCAGCGGGATATGCCGGGCGTCCCGGAGCATGCCGGTGGCGGCTTCCTTTTCGGTGCGCACGTCAATGAAATAGATCCCGTCGCGGGATTTTTCCAGGGCAGCAAATTCCTCGGGTGCGATGGCGCCGGGAGCCAGTTTTTTCTGGTAAACGATCTCGGTGGCCGCCGGACCTTGTGCAGTCGGGAGGCTGGCCTCCTGCCAACCGGAGAAACCCTGGTAGAGTACTGTGGTTCCCGTGTAGCCCCAGTTGCGCAATTCCTTGTAGGCGAGCAGGGCCTCCCTGGAGGTGTGACTGTGGGCATAGATAACGATCGGGGCCCGCATATCGGTCACACCCGGCAGTTCTGCCACGGTTTTTTCCTGCACAAAACGACTGGTCATGGCCTGCAGTTCTGCCAGTGGCAGGGCGACCGCACCCTGTATATGAGACTGGCTGCTCGACTTCGTGTCGCGCACATCCAGGATCACGGTCTGTTCATTCAGGTTTTTCGCCAGCCAATCGGCCTCGGCATGCACGGGAAGCTTGCTCTTTCCCCAGCCGGGAAGGCCTGCCTGGTAACCCTTCAGGTTGGTGTAGCCGGCCTTTTGGGCCATGTCTACCGCGATCCCGGTGTACGGACAGGTTGGGCCACCGCAGTAGAAGACCAGCAGTGCATCCTTGTCCTCGGGAAGCAGGCTGAGAAAATTCTCGTCCTTGGGGTGCGCCGGTCGGGCACTGGGCACATGGGCCTTGCCGAAACGCTTCACGGGGCGGGCATCGTAGAGGTAATAGGGTTGCTTGCCGGTCATGATCTTCAGCAATTCCCCCGAGTCGATTTCCACGCCGGGCGGTAGTGCAAACACGACCTTTCTGATCGTCTTGGCGGGTTGCCCGGGTTCGCGTTCAGCCTCGATGAGGTCCGGTGGGCTGAGTTCCCCGATGCTGGTGAAACCGTCGAATTTGGTGTTACCGTCGGTGCGGATCACGACTTTTTGGTCCTTGACACCGATCTGGACAGTCCCGGCCTTGGTGGAAACCGTCTGGATGCGTCCCTTGACCACCTCGGCACGCAGGATCTGGGTAATTGCGACTGAAACGAAAAGCGAGATCAACAGCAACCAAATCTTCATCTTCAATCCCCCCGGGATCTTTGCTGAAACTGATTTAAGAGCGGTTCCGCGGTATCGGAGCATCCAATACCTTGGATCGTATAGGGATATGCTGGGCCATGCAACAAACGAAGAACGGCGTAGTATGGCGCAAGGCAGGCAGTTGAAACGGGGATAGCCCCTTGCCAGGGGCCGCATGGAGAAGCCTGAATTGATTTATCAGCGGATCAATTGCAAGATGATGCGGGGGATTGACTCACGTATCAGAGCAAGGAGGAGTTATGAAACATCCCGAGATCACCGAAGACATGATCTTTCAGTGCTTCAGCGCCGCGCAGCGGTGTACCGACCAGCACGGGACCGCCGCATCCTTTGTGGATGTCGAGGAGTATGAGAACCAGATCATGTATCCGGAGTTTGCCCGCTGGGCGGAGAAGGCCGGACAACGGGACCTGGCCCGCCTGTTCCGCAAGGTTGCCGGTGAGGAAAAGCTGCATGCGGTGTGGTTGCGCGAACTCTATGACGACATTGGCGTGCCACCGCGAGGGGAAGATACGCAACGGGCCATCGATGCACTGGAGACGATCAAGGCCAACTGCGATGCTCTCGTAGCGATGAACCCCAAGGGTGTGGTGGAGAAGGCGCTGAGTGTGGCGATCCGGGTCGAGGAACGCGAGTACCGGGATATCTATCCGCGTTTCCGGGACCAGGCACTTGAAAATGACGATGCCCAAACGGCCGCCGTCTATCAGCGGGTGATCGATTCCGAGCAGCAGCATGCCGAATGGTTTCATGCGGCTTTGAAAGACGTTCAATCAGCCGCTGTTGCCGAAACTGCTTGAGACCGGTGCTCCGGCGCCGGAACTGATGAAGACGGGATGGTGGCAGGTCTTCAATCCTGCCATTTATCTCGTCTCTATTCTTCCCGGGGCCGGGGTATGGATGCTTGTCCGTCCAACCAGTAATGACCAGACAGCCCTGATCCTGGGGACGGCCGCGGTTGTCATGCTGCAGCATGCGATCAACCTGCTGAATGATGTGAGTGACTGGCGCCTTGGTGCTGATGTCAACAAACTGGATTCCTGGGTTCGTTTCCACCACGAAAATCTGCATACGACCAGCCTGCACGGAGGGGTGAGCTTCCTGGCCGGTGGTATGCTCGGTCTGGGTGCGCTGTTTATAACCGGACGGTTCTGGATCCTGGGGATCGCCCTGCCAATGATCGCTCTGGGATATCTGTACAATGCAGGAAGGCGTCCCTTGTCCTATACCCGTCTCGGTGAATGGGTCACCGGGCTGTGCTACGGACCCGGCGTGGTTGGTTGTCTGTGGTTGCTCAGCGGACAGCCTGTCAACATGAGTGCGGTGCTGGCCATGCTGGCCTTCGCAGCCCTGGCCATGTCGTTGCTGCTTTCGCACCAGCCGCCACAGATTGAATCTGACCGCCTGGCAGGCAAGCATTCCTTTGCGGTCCGCTACGGGGCCAGGCAGACCTGCCGGGTCTCCCGGGGATTATTTGCCATTTTTCTACTGGCCTGTGGTTTCGCCTTGTGGCTCTCCGTGCACACCACGACCACCCTGGTCGTATTCGTACTGATGGCCGTGCTGGCCCTCTACCAGACGATGCAGTCTCCCCTGAATCCGAAACGCATACTTCTCCCGGCCTCCACGGTTATAGTGGCAAGCCTGGCGGTGTTCCTGCTCGGTGCCTGAACGATGGCGCAGCCAGCCCGGGCGCATCCGCTTTAATTGAAAGGCTAAACATGATTTTGCGCCGGTCTCGAGGGCTTGCGTGTTCCACCGGATCGGCCTGATCCGGATTTATATCGAGGATCTGATGCCTTTTGGGCTGAGCGCTTGCGCTGTTGGGTAGCACTTGCCTGTTTCCTGGATCTGGACCGGATTTTACCGTTCCTGCCGTTCTGAATGGGATCGGCCTGAATGCTTGGATCGGGCGTATAACCATCCAGAACCACCCTGGGGAGTTCACGTTTCAACAGTTGTTCGATATCTCGCAACAACTTGTGCTCATCCACGCATACAAGGGAGATGGCCTCACCGTCATTGCCGGCGCGTCCGGTTCGACCAATACGATGTACATAGTCTTCCGGGACGTTGGGGAGTTCATAGTTCACCACATGGGGTAACTGATCGATATCCAGCCCCCGGGCCGCTATATCCGTTGCGACCAGCACTCGTACCTCGCCCGTCTTGAATGCGCGCAATGCACGGGTGCGGGCACCCTGACTCTTGTTGCCATGGATGGCAGCGCTGCACAGGCCGTCCCCATCCAGTTGCCGGGCCAGGCGGTTGGCACCGTGTTTGGTACGGGTAAATACCAGCACCTGGCGCCAGTTGCGAGAACCGATGAGGTGACTCAACATCTCCCGCTTGCGGTGCTTGTCCACCGGATGGACCATTTGCTCGATCCGTTCGGCGGTGGTATTTCGGCGTGCCACCTCGATCAGTTCGGGGCGGTTCAGCAGGCGGTCGGCCAGCTGTTTGATCTCCCTGGAGAAGGTGGCGGAAAACAGCAGGTTCTGACGGGATCCGTTCTCAGGCAGCAGGGAAAGCAGCTTGCGGATATCATGGATGAAGCCCATATCGAGCATCCGGTCGGCTTCGTCCAGGACCAGGATTTCGATCTGCGACAGATCCACCGTTTTCTGTCCGGCGTGATCCAGCAGCCGGCCCGGTGTAGCCACCAGGATATCGACGCCGCGCCGCAGTTTTTCGATCTGTGGATTGATCTTGACCCCACCAAAGATGACTGCTGATTGAAGCGGCAGGTGGCGGCCGTAGGTGTCCACGCTTTCACCTACCTGGGCGGCCAGCTCACGGGTCGGGGTGAGTACGAGGGCGCGAACCGGGCGTCGAGCGTTGCCGGATTGGGTTGCGTGTAGTCGCTGCAGCACTGGCAGGGTGAAACCGGCCGTCTTTCCGGTGCCGGTCTGGGCACCGGCCATCACATCCCTGCCTTGCAAAATGACGGGAATCGCCTTGTGCTGGATCGGGGTGGGTCTGGTGTAGCCCTGCTCATCGATAGCGCGCAGGAGTTCGGCCGAAAGACCGAGGGTAGTAAATGACATAGGGATTACTCTCCAGTTTTGCCCTCCCGATGTCAGCATTTGCTGGCGGGACACGGTCCGGGCTGGATAAAGGTATTCTTGTAGTAGCGGGAGGCTCTGCCCCTGACAGAGAAGGGGACGGGCAAACGGCTCAAGACACTTTCCTGCGACTTCAGGGTCGCGCGGGTGCAGACCGGTCAGGCACCCGGAAAGCCGGTAGTATACCAGAAATCTGCATAGCTGTTGTTTTGGTATTCATTCCCGGCTCCGGGCTTCTGTGCCGGGCGATCGCACCACGATGCCCGGAAAGAGCTGCGCCAAATGGCCGGCATTGGTCCAGGCTGCAGAATCGGCAATAAACGGTCGACAACCTGTGCGGAACGCGTATTGTGTTGTTTTTGACAGCCGCATCACCTTTATCCGGTGTTACCTGGTGCAGAAACCACGGCACCATGCCGGCTGGATGGGACCGTTCCAGCATGTCGTTCGAAACGATTGCCGATAAATCGGGTCGTTGGTTTGGCACAATACAGAGTGATTCTTGATTATCTACTGAAAACCGGTCTATTCTCTATACTGTGATGAATAATCGGATGTGCAGGCTTCTGCTGGTCATTATGACTCTCGCCCTGGTGGTATCACCGCTGCGGGGTGCACTCGCATTCCCGGCTGTGGATGACGCTGATCACTGCGCACAGATGCAGGATGATGAGCATTCCATGGAACAGATGACTGGTATGCAGGATTCAACGGCAGGAAATCCGGATACTGCATGTGAACTGGGTTGTGGCGGGGATTGCTGTGACGGGGCATGCGGCACCTGTCTTCATGGATCGATGATCTTGTCCGATATCCTCGTGGGCATATCCGATGCACGCGATCATTCAGTGATCAAAGTCTCGGACAACTTTTCGGGACGAACAGCCCACCCGCCGTTTCGACCCCCTATCCCTCTCCTGAGCTGATTTGACGCACCCCGGTTTTACTGTCTCCTGGCAGTGAACCAGCCGTGATCCGTACCAGTCAGTTGGCTTTGGAGAATCGCCATGAATTACCCCCGGAATCGTCTCCGGTCTTCATGCAGCATCATTAATGCGTGGATTGCAACTCACCTAACCTGTTATCGCTGTGTACCGGTCCGGCTCACCAGACAGCGGGCATTGATCATCGCTTTCCTGGCGTTTGTATTGCCCGGTCTGGCCTTTCCGGTAACACCGGGAAAGGAGTCGGCCCCACACCACCTCTCGCTGGATGACGCGGTTGCGATCGCGATCGAAGGTCACCCGGGGCTTGCCGAGATGCGCTCGCGCGCCGAGGCCATGGCGGCCATACCATCGCAGGCCGGTGCACTGCCTGATCCCATGGTGAGTCTGAATGCCCTGAATTTCCCGACCGACGGCTTTGATCGCGATCAGGAGGCCATGACCCAGCTGCAGATCGGAATCGAGCAATCTCTGCCGTTTCCCGGCAAACTCGAACTGAAGGAACAGGCGGCCGAATTCGATGCCGGTGCGGCGGCCAGCAGTGTGGAGGAAACCCGGCTGCGTCTCGTGTACCAGGTGAAGCAGACGTGGTGGCAGATATTTTATCTGGACCGAGCGCTCGAGATTGTCTCCCGCAACCAGGATCTGTTGCGTCAGTTCGTGCAGATTACGCAGACCAGGTACAAGGTGGGCGAAGGTCTGCAGCAGGAGGTGCTGCTGGCACAGGTTGAACTGTCCAGGTTACTGGATCGCCAGATAGCCCTTGAGGGACTGCGACGGGAACAGGTCGCGCGCCTCAATGCACTACTGGATCGCAGTGCCGGTACGCCGGTGGAATTGTCGGATCAGATTGATCAGGAACTGCCCTTGATACTGCCGGAAGCGCAATTGTTCGCACTTGCCGAGGCATCCAGACCGTCGCTGGCGCAGAAGCGACAGGAGGTCGAGGCGGCGCGGTCCCGGCGCGATTATGCGAAGCGCAACCGTTACCCTGATTTCAAGCTGGGTGCCGCGTACGGGTTCCGTGATGGCCGTAACCCGGATGGCAGTTCACGTGCGGATCTCGCCACGATACGCCTGGGTATGAGTCTGCCACTCTATGCCGCCCGCAAGCAGGACAAGGCGGTGGACCAGCGTAACAGCGAACTCCTCCAGAACCAGTATGCACTGCAGGACGAGTGGGGAAAGGTGCAGGCGGAAATCTCCGCCGCGTTCGCGGATTACCGGCGCGCAGGTGAACAGGTTCAATTGTTCCGGACGGGGATCATCCCCCAGGCCCGGCAATCTGTCGCCTCCATGCTGTCCGGCTACCAGGTCAACAAGGTGGATTTCCTGAACCTGGTGCAGGCGCAGATCACGCTCTACAACTACGAGACCCGCTACTGGAAGTCCTTCAGCGAGGCCAATCAGGCCCTGGCCCGCCTGGGCGCCGCCGTGAGCGAGGAGGTGGTCCATGAATAAGCAGATTGTGATGGCTGTCTTGATCGCGCTCGTGCTCGGGGGCGCTGGTGGTTACTGGATGGCAGGCTTTTGGGGTGGCGGGGGCATGGTACCCGATGCCGTTGATGAAACGGCAGTCGATGAACCCGGGGTACTGTTCTACCGTAATCCCATGAACCCTGCGATCACCTCACCGGTGCCCGCGCAGGATGAGATGGGCATGGAATATATTCCGGTATATGCCGGTGAGCAGCCGAACAAGGAGCCCCGGGTCCTTTTTTATCGCAATCCCATGAATCCAGCGATCACCTCACCCGTGCCCGCACAGGATGAGATGGGGATGGATTACATACCGGTTTACGCAGAGGAAAGCGGGGGAGGTGACGGCGAGCCAGCCGGTACGGTCCGAATCGACCCGGTCACCGTCCATAATATCGGGGTGCGGACGGCGATGGCTGAACAGCGATCGCTCAGCCGGCATATCCGCAGCGTCGGTCGAGTTGCTTTCGACGAGGAGCGGCTCTCCCGTCTCCACCCCAAGACCGAAGGCTGGATCGAGGAACTCTATATCGACAAGACCGGTGAACAGATTGGCAAGGATGCCATCCTGCTCAATATCTACTCCCCGCAACTGGTCAGCAGCCAGCAGGAATATCTGCTGGCCCTGAATAACCTGGATGTACTCGGTGAAAGTCCGTATGAGGAAATCCGTCAGGGTGCCCGGGATCTGGTCAGCAGTGCGCGGGAGCGGCTGGAACTACTGGATGTACCGGAACACCAGATCCGGGAACTGGAACGCTCGCGCAGGATCAAGAAACACCTGCATATCCATTCGCCCTTCGATGGAGTGATCATCAATATCGGGGCACGCGAAGGCCAGTATGTTACGCCCGCCACCGAACTCTACAAGATCGCGGACCTGTCCAGGGTCTGGGTTTTTGCAGACGTCTACGAAAACGAGGTTGCCTGGATCCAGGCCGGCGATCCTGTGGACATGAAGCTCGCTGCAATGCCGGGCAAGGTCTTCTCCGGGCGTGTCGGTTACATCTACCCCTATGCCGAGGCCAAGACACGCACTATCAAGCTTCGCCTGGAGTCCGACAACCCGGACCTGCTCCTCAAGCCGGACATGTTTGCCGACATCACCATCCATGCCCAGCGCAAGGTCGATGCTGTTGTCATCCCGGCCGAGGCAGTGGTGCGGTCCGGGGAACGCGAGCAGGTGTTCGTTGTGAGGGAGCCGGGCAAGTTCGAGCCACGTGATGTGAGGCTGGGTGTCAGCGCAAAGGGCATGGTGCAGGTCCTCGAGGGGGTGTCCGCGGGAGAACGGGTGGTTACTTCCAGCCAGTTTCTGATCGATTCGGAGTCCAAGCTGCGCGAGGCAACGGCGAAGATGCTGGAGGCAATGTCCGGCGAACAGGGGGGCGATGATGATCAGGGCAATCATTGACGCCTCGATACGCGACCGGTATCTGGTGCTCATCGCCACGCTGTTCATCGTGGTAATCGGTGTGTGGGCGCTCAGGAATGTCCCGCTGGATGCCATCCCGGACCTGTCGGATGTTCAGGTCATCGTCTTCACCGAGTACCCGGGACAGGCGCCGCAGGTAGTCGAGGATCAGGTGACCTATCCGCTCACCACGGCGATGCTTGCCGTTCCCGGGGCAAAGGTCGTGCGTGGCTACTCCTTCTTCGGGTTCTCCTTTGTATATCTCATCTTCGATGACGGTACCGACATGTACTGGGCGCGCTCCCGTGTGCTGGAGTATCTCAATTATGTGAGCAGCCGCCTGCCGGCGGGCGTGTCACCGACCCTCGGCCCGGATGCGACCGGTGTCGGCTGGGTCTATGAATACGCGCTGGTCGATCGCTCGGGGCAATACGATCTCGCCGGATTACGTTCGATTCAGGACTGGTATCTGCGCTACCCGTTGCAGACCGTCCCGGGTGTCTCCGAGGTTGCCTCGGTCGGTGGTTTCGTAAAACAGTACCAGGTCGAGGTCGACCCGAATGTCCTGCTGGCCTATGACATCCCGCTTTCGAAGGTCAGGCATGCGATCCGGCGTTCCAACCAGGACGTGGGCGGCCGTCTGGTGGAAATGGCCGAGACCGAGTACATGGTACGGGGCCTGGGGTACATCCAGGGTATCGAGGATCTGAAGCAGATCCCGGTGGGGGTGGATGCCAGGGGCACGCCGATCCGGCTGGAGGATGTCGCCAATATCCACCTGGGGCCTGAATTACGGCGTGGTGTGGCGGAACTCGACGGCGAGGGTGAAGTGGCCGGCGGTATCGTGGTGATGCGTTATGGCGAGAACGCGCTGGCCACGATCGAGGGCGTGCGTGAAAAACTCGATCAATTGAAGAAGGGTCTGCCGCAGGGTGTGGAGATCGTGACGGTCTACGACCGGGGCAATCTGATCGAACGGGCCGTGAATAATCTCAGGGGAAAACTCATCGAGGAATCCATCGTGGTGAGTCTGATCACGATCCTGTTCCTGCTGCACGCCCGTTCCGCGCTGGTTGCGATCGTGTCATTGCCGATCGGCATTCTAATGGCCTTTATTGTCATGCACTGGCAGGGCATCAATGCCAACATCATGTCGCTGGGCGGTATTGCCATCGCCATTGGCGCCATGGTTGATGGTGCCATCGTGATGATCGAAAACGCCCACAAACACCTGGAGCAGGGTGAGCGCAAAAAAGGCGGTCCGCTCGATCCCGATGAGCGCTGGAAGGCCGTGACCGGGGCCACCCGAGAGGTCGGTCCCCCCCTGTTCTTTTCGCTGCTGATCATCACGGTCTCCTTTCTGCCGGTGTTCACTCTGCAGGCACAGGAGGGACGGCTGTTCACGCCGCTGGCCTTCACCAAGACCTATGCCATGGCTGCAGCCGCCCTGCTGGCCATTACCCTGGTGCCGGTCTTGATGGGGTATTTCATTCGCGGCAGGATCCTGCCGGAGTCCAGGAACCCGGTGAACCGGTTTCTGCACTGGATTCACGCGCCTGTCTTGCGTCTGGCGATCAACTGGCGCTGGAGCACCCTGCTGGTGGCGCTGCTTTTGCTGGGCGGAAGTCTGTATCCGGTACTGAAACTGGGGAGCGAGTTCATGCCTCCGCTGGATGAGGGTGACATCCTGTATATGCCCACGACCTTTCCGGGACTCTCCATCACCAAGGCCAGGGAACTGTTGCAGCAGACCGACAAGATCCTGAAGACCTTTCCCGAGGTTGAGTCTGTTTTCGGCAAGGTTGGCCGCGCCGAAACGGCGACCGATCCGGCGCCGCTGGCCATGATCGAGACGACGGTCAGGCTCAGGCCAAAAGATAAATGGCCGGATCCCGGGAAGTCGACGAAGGATCTGATGAATGAAATGGATCAGGCGATCCGGTTTCCCGGGTTGGCCAATGCCTGGACCATGCCCGTCAAAACCCGGATCGACATGCTCTCGACCGGCATCAAGACACCCGTCGGCATCAAGGTCAGCGGACCGGACCTGGAGGTGCTCGAGAAGGTGGCCGGCAGTATCGAGCAGGCGGTAAAGCGGTTGCCCGATACCCTGTCAGCCTTTGCCGACAAGGCGGCCGGTGGTTATTACCTGGATTTCGACATCCGCCGGGATGAGGCGGCGCGTTATGGCCTGACCGTCGGGGATATCCAGGATGTAATCCAGACAGCAATCGGCGGAATGAACATCACCTGGACCGTGGAAGGACTGGAGCGCTATCCGGTTAACCTGCGTTACCCGCGTGAGCTGCGTGACAATCTCGAGGAACTCAAGCGCGCGCTGATCAGCACTCCAACGGGTTCCCAGATCCCGCTGTCGCTGGTGGCCGACCTTCAGATGCGGCGCGGTCCACCCGCCATCAAGACCGAGGATTCAAGACCCAATGCCTGGGTATATGTCGACATCACGACCTCGGATATTGGCGGATATGTAGCGAGGGCGAAGAACATTGTGGAGGATCAGGTCGTAATACCGCCTGGCTATACACTGGCCTGGTCGGGCCAGTTTGAATACATGGAGCGCGCCGCGCAACGTCTGCGCATTGTGGTGCCGGTTACCCTGTTGATTATTTTTCTGTTGTTGTATCTTAATTTCCGGAATATCAGCGAGCCGCTGGTGGTCATGTTGTCTATCCCCTTCGGTCTCATTGGCGGCTTCTGGCTGGTGTACTGGCTGGGATTCAATCTCTCCGTGGCGGTTGCGGTGGGGTTTATTGCACTCGCCGGTGTCGCCGCCGAGATCGGTGTGCTGGTACTGACCTTCATCGATCACGAGCTGGCCCGATGCCGCCATGACAAGGCAGGTGTCGTACGCCTGAATGCCCGGGAGATCATGCAGGCCGTTCACAGAGGTGCCTCGGAACGCGTGCGGCCGATCGCGATGACGGCAACCGCGATCATCGGCGGCCTGTTACCGATCATGTGGAGTAGCGGTACGGGCTCTGGTGTGATGCAGCGTATTGCCGCACCGATGGTCGGTGGCATGGTATCGGTGACCATACTCAGTCTGCTGGTGTTGCCGGTGATTTACGGTCTGGTGCTGCAGTGGCAGGAACACCGGCGATCATGAGCCACTGTAAACCAACGGAACCGGAGTCTGCGGTGATCCGGTGGTTGCCTGCCGTGCATGGCCGGGTGATGCTGTCTGCACGATAAGCAACTGCTCGTCAAAACTACCGCGCAGCTTGCTGTATATTGCAGGCGTGTGCTATCGGTTATGTGTCAGGGATGAAATATTCGATAATCGCAAGCGGGGCGGAGCAGGTCATGATTTCGTGTGCACCAATGGCATCACATTATTCGGACGAACCCTGCTGCTGCCGGTAGGCATCCAGATGTTGTTTTAAATCCCTCACATTCTCGATTCCCTGTTCACCGTCACAGACACCAGCCTCCATGCAGATGTCCAGTATTTGCTTCTGGGGAAGGCCGAGCAGACCCTCGTTCTCCAGAATGGCGAACATCAACCAGAGCTTTTTGTTCTGAACCCGGTTTTTGATTATGGGACTCTGTACACCAAGGCACAGTTCACGCAGGAACTTTTCTTCGCGACCAAACTGTGACTGCAGCATCCGCTGTAGGAAATAGGGGAGGTAGAGTACGGAACGATCAAAGTGTACGGCCTTGCGGTAGGCCTCATCAACACC
>JARFQV010000143.1 GCA_029287615.1 Pseudomonadota bacterium
CGGGGTGCGGGTCGCTCCCTGCATCAGTCGAGTCCGTCATGGTGGCTGTACTCATGTCGGGCATACAAGATTACCCATCTGCTCCGTCAGTTTGATGTTCTCCCGGTAGTCGACCGGGCAGTCAATGATACTCACCGTGTCATTCGACAGAGCCTCCCGCAGGATGCCAGGCAGGTCCTGTGTGCGTTCGACCCGGTAGCCCCGGCAGCCAAACGCCTCGGCATATTTAACGAAATCCGGGTTGGTGAAGCGAACATACGACTCGCGTCCGAACTCGTTCATCTGCTTCCATTCTATCAGGCCATAGCTGCTGTCATTCCATATCAGGATAACAATTGGCAGCCCACAGCGCATGGCCGTCTCGATTTCCTGCGAGTTCATCATGAAGCCCGCATCACCCGTTACCGCGACAACCGTGCGTTCCGGATAGAGCATCTTGGCGGCAATCGCCCCTGGCAGGGCAATACCCATGCTTGCGAAACCATTGGAAATAATACAGGTATTGGGGTATTCACAGCGGAACATGCGCGCCATCCACATCTTGTGAGCGCCCACATCACAGATCACGATGTCTTCCAGCTCCAGAGCGGTACGCAGATCCCAGATGATCTTTTGCGGCTTGACGGGATAGTCCATATCCTCGGCATGGTGGTTCATTTCCTCTATCAAGGACTTGCGCAGCGCGCGCATATGGTGACCCTGGTGGGGTGTGGCCAGCTCGCCGATACGGATCAGGCTGTGTTTGATATCCCCGACTACGCCGACTTCAACGGCGTAGTGTGCATCCACCTCTGCCGGTGAGCGATCAATGTGGATGATCCTGCGGTCACAACTTGGATGCCATAGATAAGGGTGATACTCCACGAGGTCGTAACCGATACAGATGATCAGATCGGAACCGCTGAACCCGCAACTGACATAATCCCTGGCCTGCAGGCCTGCGCTACCGAGCGCCGCCTGGTGCCGGAAAGGAATCACGCCCTTGGACATGAAGGTATTGGCGACCGGGATATTCAGTCTTTCTGCAAAATCCGATAGCTGCTGCCATGCCCGTGACCGGATGACGCCGTTGCCGGCCAGAATAATAGGATTTCGTGATGAACTGATCATCTCCGCCGCCTGCTCCACCTTTTCCTGCGGTGGCTCCGGATCCAGCGGATGCTTCACGGGCAGAACATCGCTATCGATCTCCATGCCCGCAATATTTTCCGGAAATTCGATGAAAGTGGCCCCGGTCTTCTCTGTTTGCGCCACCTTGAACGCCTTGCGTACCACTTCGGGAATGATATCCGGAGTCAGGAGACGCGAGGCGTATTTGGTAATGGGGCCAAACATATGCTCAAGATTGAGCACCTGATGCGACTCTTTGTGCAGCCGATTCGTGCCCGCCTGACCGGCTATCGCCACCAGGGGCGCATGGTCGAGATTGGCGTCCGCTACGCCGGTAACCAGATTGGTGGCACCCGGCCCCAGCGTGGACAGACATACACCGGCGTTCCCGCTGAGCCTGCCATAGACGTCTGCCATAAAGGCAGCCCCCTGCTCATGCCGAACGGTAATGAACTGGATGGACGAATCAAGCAGCACATCCATGACGTCCAGGTTTTCCTCACCCGGAACACCATAGATATACCGTACACCCTCGTTTTCAAGGCATTTGACGAACAGTTCTGCCGCTTTCATCCGGCTGCTCCCGGGGAACAGCGCCAGTGACGCTGCCGGTATTAACGCGGTGGAACGGGCGGAACGAACAGGCTATTGAGCTACGGTAGCTGACGCTTCGCTATCCCCGTCACCACGTTCCTGATCGACCAGATATTCCATAACCTGTATCATCTGGGTATTACCGCCGGCCAGCCTGCCCGTGGTGCGGTACTTGCCGTTGATGACCAGCGTGGGTACACCATCGATCTGGTAGCGTCGTGTCATCAACTTTGCATTATTGACCCTTGTCGCCACCGCAAATGAATTGAAGGTGCTGGTAAAGTCCTCTATAGGTATGCCCTGTTCGACAAAAAAGGCGGCCACCGAGTCCTCATCCTTGAACCGCCTCTTTTTGTCATGGATTGCCTCGAATAGCGGCTCATGTATCCGCTCTTCGACATCCAGCAGGTCCGCAGTGAAATAGGCACGCGCCAGCAGCTCCCAGCGAGCTCCGAGTATTGCCGGAATACGCACGAATTCAACATCATCCGGCTTCCCTTCCAGCCATGCATTGATTTCCGGCTCCAGATCGAAGCAGTGCGGACAGCCGTACCAGAACAGCTCAACGACCTCAATGTTCTCGCCGGTATTGGTTGGTTGCGGAGATGCCAGCCTGATGTATGCCTCACCTTCCTTGTAATCCGGTGTTGTATCCGGAGCAGTTTCAGCCGTAGCCGCAAAGCTTACTGGCAAGCACACGAGCAGCCACAGGAGTACGGATCTCATCGTTCTGTTACCTCAATGATATTACTGTGATTTCAGTCGTAGTCGTGATCAACCGGTACGGTACCCTTCCACCGTACTGTACATTCCGCGTGACATGATACCCGTTACCGGCAATCATCGGTATTACCATTTTAGTGGATTTTCTAGCTGATGACGTGTTACCGGCGGCATCGACGCTTTTGACATCTATATCAGTCCTGCCGTTCCAATCAGTTGCTTACTCATTCTTTATCTGACAGCCTGTGAGTGATGAAATTCACAACCTCGCGAAACTACCCTGCTGGCCACCGCCACCATCATGGACGGTATCACCCCCAAGTTACAATTCGACTGTCGGTACCGCTTCAGAACAAGCCCTGGATGTAGGTCGCAACGGCCCGGGTTTCTTCGTCCGTCATCCTTTCAGCTATTGGTTTCATGATCTTGATTGCCGCCTCATTCTTTCGGTTACCGGCGGCGAATCCCTTCATCTGGCCCACGATGTAAGCAGCATGCTGTCCTCCCAGCGCGGGATAGTTGGCACCAGGATTACCTTTTCCGGCCGGTCCATGGCATGCCATGCAGGCAGCCACACCCTTGCTGGCAATCCCGCCCCGGTAGATACCCTTGCCCTGCTCTACCAGTTCCGGATCTGCCGTACCGGTCTTGACCTTCTGCCCGGCATAATAAGCGGCAAGATTATCGCGATCCTGCTGGCTCAGACCCTGCGCCATCGGCGCCATGGTCGTGTTTTCACGTGTGCCGTCCTCAAAGTAGGACAGCTGTTGTGCAATGTATCCGGGATGCTGTCCTGCCAGGTTCGGCCACTCCGGGTTGACACTGTTGCCATCGACACCATGACAACCGGCGCAGGCGGCCGATCTGGCCTTTCCAGCCTCCGCATCGCCCCCCGCCTGGGAAACCCCGGCAGTCAGTGATAGCAGGAAAGCCATTGTTACAACCGATCTCGTCTTCATATCCTACATACTCCTGTTAGCCCTGGCGGGTCACCCGGGGAACCCGCTGCGCGGGTCCCAGGGCAAAAAATTGAGCACACCTGTATACCAGCAGGGACAATGCGGGTCAACCGGGAACCCGGTCATGTCCACCCGATCACCGGGTTGCCGAAAAACCACCAAATGAAAGCAAAATGACAAAAATATCATTATGATAAAGGCTGTGTATCATGATACTCACAGCACCGATTGCCTCCCCTGTGCAATTATGACCATGAAACTCACCTCAGTTCAGTGAGGGAAAAACCGGATTATGGCAAATCCCTACCAGCGTACCTCTTTTCTCACCAGCGTGCCCAACGCAAAACTGGCGCCCGCGGATACGGGTGCGGAAGTGGCCTTTGCCGGTCGTTCGAATGCGGGTAAATCCAGCGCCCTGAATGCCATCACCCAGCAGCGCTCGCTTGCCCGTATCAGCAAATCACCGGGAAGGACCCGTGCACTCAACTTCTTCCGGGTAACTGATAACCGACGCCTCGTTGACCTGCCCGGATACGGGTATGCCCGAGTGAGTCAACAGCTCAAACAGGAATGGCAAAGGCACCTGACAAAATACCTGGAGACACGGCATTCATTACAAGGCCTGATTCTGCTCATGGATATCCGTCACCCGCTCACGGACTACGACCAGCAGATGCTGCAATGGTGCCAGCATGCCGGCTTGCCCACCCATATCCTGCTTACGAAATGTGACAAGCTGAAACGCGGCCCCGGGAATGCTGCGCTGATGAAGGTACGCAAGTCACTCCGGGGCATGCACCACGATGCAAGCATACAGCTTTTCTCTGCGCTGAACCTGACGGGGGTCGAAGAGGCAAGAGAGATCCTGGACAAGTGGCTGGAACTGTAAGCAGGCAGCATCTCTGCATATGTGAAGATTATATTTAGAGTTTACAATAAATATTGTCAGTTAAATTATATTTAATTTATTGATAATTATACATTCAACAAAAATAATTTATTCAGTCACAACATCTATTCAACTGACTTATAAATCTACAATTTTTCGAGAATACTGGAGCCAAAAAAGAACCCCGGCAACAAGGGGGATGTGCCGGGGTCACTAGTTACCCGGCTTGGGGAACCGGGTTGGAGGAATTCCCGCTCAGGGAGGAGAGCGGGTAAACACCGAATTTCGGCATTCACAACCATATGACCATGCTAATCGGCTTTGGTTCCCGGTACCGGACTCACAACCCCGCTTGACGATCTCCAGTTCCGTACCGGAATCTGGTCCGGATTTCGCGCCGCGGGCGAAATACTGGCTAGTGCGCCTCATCCCAGTTCGGCCCTGTGCCCACTTCCACCAGGAGTGGAACTGACAGATCGGCTGCGTTCTCCATCCGTTCACAGATCGGTACCCTGACCCTCCCCAGCAGTGATTCCGGTACCTCGAAGACCAGTTCATCATGCACCTGCATAATCATTCGCACCTCCGGCACCTCCCGTTTAATCCATTCATCTACCCGAATCATGGCGCGTTTGATGATATCTGCCGCGGTGCCCTGCATGGGTGCATTGATGGCCGTTCTCTCCGCCTGTGCACGGCGCTGCGCATTTCGTGCATTGATATCAGGCAGGTACAGGCGTCGCCCGAAGACGGTCTCCACATACCCACGCTCCCGTGCCTGAATCCGGGTTTTTTCCATATACTCCCGGACACCGGGATAGCGCGCAAAATACAGATCGACATATTCCTGTGCCGCGTTGCGTTGTATGCCGAGCTGTCTTGCCAGACCGAAGGACGACATTCCATAGATCAGTCCGAAATTGATTGCCTTTGCTGATCTGCGCTGATCTTCACTCACCTGCTCGGGAGGTACCTCGAAGACCTCCGCCGCAGTCGCACGGTGGATGTCTTCCCCCCTCGAGAACGATTGCAGGAGACCCTCATCACCCGACAGGTGCGCCATGATCCGCAACTCGATTTGCGAGTAATCGGCCGCGATCAGGCCGTAACCCGGTTCAGCGATAAATGCCTTGCGGATACGCTTGCCCTCATCTGTACGAATGGGGATGTTCTGCAGGTTCGGATCCGATGAGGACAGTCGCCCGGTAGCAGCAACTGCCTGGTGATAGGAGGTATGCAAACGTCCCGTTTGTGCATTTACCTGGTCCGGCAGGCGATCCGTGTACGTTGATTTGAGTTTGCTGAAGGAACGGTATTCCAGAATCAGGCGCGGCAGGGGGTAGTCCAGCGCCAGTTCCTGCAGTACCGATTCCGCCGTGGAAGGCGCACCCTTGGGCGTTTTGGCCAGTACCGGCAACCCCAGCTTGCCGTAAAGTATCTCCTGTATCTGCTTCGGTGACCCCAGGTTAAAGGTCTGACCGGCAGCCTGGTGCGCCAGTTGCTCGATATCAGCGATCCGCAGCGCCAGTTCGTCGCTCTGTCTCGCCAGCATCCCGGTGTCCACACAGACACCCCTGCGCTCCATCTCGCACAGAATCGGCACCAGAGGCATCTCGATGTCCCTGTATACATCGGCGGGACCCGGCTGTTCGGATAATTTCGGCCACATAGCCTCGTGGAGTCGCAGGGTAATATCGGCATCCTCGGCTGCATAGGGTGCGGCCTGGTCCAGCGCGACCTCGTTGAAGCGCAACTGTTTCACACCCTTGCCGGCTACATCCTCGTACTTGATGTTGTGATGCCCGAGATACTTGAGCGCCGCTGAGTCCATGTCATGTCGCGTTGCCGTACTGTCCAGAATATAGGATTCCAACATGGTGTCGTGGCGAATACCCGTTAGCCGGACACCATGATTCTGCAAGACATGCCGGTCATACTTCAGGTTGTGACCTACCTTGGCATGCTCTTCCGACTCCAGCAGGGATCGCAACTGGCCGAGCACCCGCTCCCGTCCAAGCTGCTCAGGCACCCCGGGATAATCATGTGCCACAGGAACGTAGGCAGCCTCACCGGACTGTGTGGAAAAGGAAAGACCCACGACTTCCGCCACCATGTAATCAAGGCTGGAGGTTTCGGTATCGAACGCAAATAGTTCCGCCTCTTTCAGCCTTGACAGCCATACTGCCAGCCGCTCCTCGGTAAGGATCGTCTCGTAGTCCACCGCAGACCCGGTCGTCGGCTTTCCCTCGCCCCCCTCCTCTCCCAGATCATCCAGCAGGCGCTTGAACTCAAGATGTGTGTACCATTTTCTCAATGCCTCCCGGTCCGGTTTTACATAGCGCAGATCCTCCGGTGACTGATCCAGTTCGATATCACAATGGATGCTCGCCAACTGGCGTGACAGGCCCAGGATTTCAAGATTGTCCCGGAGGCTCTCGCCCACCTTTCCCCTGATCTCGCTGGCATGAGCGATTACCTCATCCAGGTTCCCGTAGGTAGTCAACCATTTCACTGCCGTCTTTGGTCCAACCTTCGGTACGCCGGGGATATTATCGGAACTGTCACCCATCAGGGCCAGGTATTCCACGATCCGCTCGGGAGGCACACCGAACTTTTCCACCACGCCGTCATGGTCCAGCGTAGTGTCATTCATGGTATTGACCAGTGTAATCCTGTCCGATACCAGCTGCGCCATGTCCTTGTCACCAGTCGATATGATGGTATTCATACCCCGACTGGCGGCGCGATTCGACAGTGTGCCAATCACATCATCCGCCTCGACGCCCTCGATCTGCAACAACGGCAGTCCCATGGCCTGTACGATTTCCATCAGTGGCTGCACCTGCGCTGACAACTCTTCCGGCATCGGCGGTCGATTTGCCTTGTACTGGGCGAAAAGCTCATCTCGAAACGTCTTCCCGGGTGCATCAAAGATTACCGCGACATATTCAGTCTCATACTCTGCCAACAGGCGACGCAGCATATTGACCACACCGTATATCGCCCCCGTCGGCTCACCACGGGAATTGGACAGCTCAGGCAACGCGTGGAAGGCGCGATACAAGTAGGAGGATCCATCGACCAGAACTAACGGTCCGGGTTGCATTTCGTTCATGGAAATTGATTCATGCCTCCGTAGCCTGTTGGTGAATTGATGCCCGTATGCCAGTCCGCCGACTCGACATGTTATCATCAAAACTCAAGGCAGCCGGCCGATACAGCCTGGTGCACCATCAGTTTCATGGTTGTGCCCAGCTACGCAACAAGGATAGCCGAGAAGATGTGGACGAAGATCCATGAATGAAGCCCGCAAGAGAGAACACCATGGAATGCTGCCGGTAAGTGACGCCCAGCTCTCGCGCGAGTCCTGGAAGATATTCCAGATCATGGCAGAATTCGTCGAGGGATTCGAACGTCTCGCCCTTATCAAACCGTCTGTCAGCATATTCGGCTCTGCGCGCATTCCACCCGGGCACCCCCACTACGAGCTGGCGGAAGACATTGCCCGTTTGCTGTCGGATTCCGGTTTTTCTGTCGTCAGTGGTGGTGGTCCAGGTATCATGGAGGCCATCAACAAGGGCGCCTATCGTGGCAAATCACCGAGTATCGGTCTGAATATCCAGTTACCTCATGAACAGGCGGAAAATGAGTTCCAGGACATCGAACTCAATTTCCGGCATTTCTTTACCCGCAAGGTGATGTTCGTGAAATATGCATCGGCCTATGTCGTCCTGCCCGGTGGATTCGGCACCCTGGATGAACTGGCTGAGATTCTAACCCTGGTTCAAACCGGGAAATCCCGCAGGATACCGATTATTCTTGTTCATAAA
Source organism: Pseudomonadota bacterium (assembly GCA_029287615.1). Lineage (GTDB taxonomy): Bacteria > Pseudomonadota > Gammaproteobacteria > UBA9214 > UBA9214 > JARFQV01. Next base: position 8,106 of record JARFQV010000143.1, read on the forward strand.
CCATTCTGGAACGGTCTGATAGACTGGTTCCGGGATACACTGCTTGGCGCAGGGACCATATCTCCCGAGGATCTTGATCTCTACCAGGTTCTGGATGAACCACAGGAGGTCGTCAACGCTATCTTCGATTACTATGAGCAGAAGGGTTTTGAGCCCACTGCCAGGGAACAGGAGATTCTGCTTGACCTATAATTACATGAAATTACTAGCTATTATAATAATCGCATCGGCGCTGCAGATGCCCGTTATTCCTGCAAATGCACAGGACCAGAAGACGGCCCCCCCCTCCGATGCACCACCGGTACCAACCGGTCTGGATGATTCCGAGGAAATGGTCCCCGAGGTAAGCATAATCCAGCGTGGCAGGGATCGGGTCGAGGAATACCGGATTAACGGCCAGCTCTACATGGTCAGGATCATACCGCCATGGGGATATCCCTACTACCTGATCGACCTGGATCGGGATGGAACCCTGGAAACACGGCACAGGGGGCTTGAACCACCTCACATGGTGCCCCAGTGGATACTGTATCGCTGGTAATAAATCCGTGCAGTGACACAAAGTTGTAACAAGGGGCCGTTAATTTATAATCCGGCCCCATGCTGAATCTACTGGCCCGGCTGTCGCACTGGCTCGATCTGTTCTCTGAATGGACCGGACGCATGGTGTCATGGCTGACTCTCGCCATGGTGCTGGTAACCCTCGCCATCGTTGTTCTGCGATATGCCTTTAATCTCGGCTGGATTTCCATGCAGGAACTGGTCACCTACCTGCATGCCACCGTGTTCCTGATCGGTGCCGCCTATACCCTAAAACACGATGGCCATGTGCGTGTGGACATACTCTACCGGAAATTCAAACCGGCAACACGCGCCTGGATCGATCTGTTCGGCACATTACTGCTGTTGATTCCGGTTTGTCTGTACATCCTCTACATCAGCTGGGACTATGTCGCCGTATCCTGGACCCTGCGTGAGGGTTCTCAGGAAGCAGGTGGCCTGGACGGGGTGTTTTTACTCAAAACGACCATACCTGTGATGGCCACCCTGCTACTGCTGCAAGGTTTTTCACAGATGATACACAGTATCCTGCTGATCACCGGTACCGGTGACCACGACAAGCAGGCAGACGGACCGGAGCGGGAGCTGTAGACTTGATGGCGGAATGGACATCGATCCTGATGTTCCTCGCGGTATGCGTGGTACTGCTGGCTGGCTATCCCGTGGCCTTCACGCTCGCAGGGGTAGCGCTGTTCTTCGCTGTTGTCGGGGAATCAGCCGGATACTTCGATCCCGCGTTCCTGCAGGCGCTCCCAAACCGGCTGTATGGGATCATGAGCAATGTCACGCTTATCGCCGTCCCTCTTTTCGTCTTCATGGGCGTGATGCTTGAAAAATCCCGTGTAGCTGAAAATCTCCTGGAGACCATGTCCGCCCTGTTCGGAAAACGGCGTGGCGGCCTGGGCATATCCGTCACCCTGGTCGGCATGTTACTGGCGGCAAGCACCGGTATAGTCGGTGCAACGGTAGTGACCATGGGCCTTCTTTCACTGCCAACCATGTTGCGCCGGGGATACGATCCCTCCCTGTCGGCAGGCACCATCTGTGCATCGGGGACTCTCGGTCAGATTATCCCCCCATCCATCGTACTGGTACTCCTGGGAGACGTACTTTCCGCCTCCTACCAGCAGGCACAGTTATCCATGGGCAATTACTCTCCGGATACCGTCTCTGTCGGCGACCTGTTCGCTGGCGCACTGCTGCCCGGAATCTTGCTGGTACTGATGTACATACTCTATCTGACTGGTGTTGCCATCTTGCGCCCAAAGGCCATGCCCGCAACACCGTCGGCTGAACTGTTGCACAATCAGACAACTGACCTGTTGCCTCATTTGTTGCGCGCCCTTTTCCCACCGCTGCTACTGATCATCGCGGTCCTTGGTTCCATAATGGCGGGTGTGGCCACACCCACCGAGGCGGCATCCGTAGGCGCCGCAGGCGCCATATTACTGGCCGTCAGCCAGGGTCAGTTCAATCCGGCCATGCTCCGTGCTGTAATGCGCAGTACAACACGCGTGACCTGCATGGTATTTCTCATCCTGATTGGTGCATCCGTGTTTTCACTGGTTTTCCGTGGCTATGGCGGTGACGAGCTGGTCTCTGAATTGCTCGGCAAGCTTCCCGGTGGTGGTTTCACCGCCATGCTTGTCGTCATGCTGATCATGTTCCTGCTCGGCTTTGTGCTCGACTTTATCGAGATTACCTTCGTGGTTGTACCGATTGTTGCACCGATACTGCTCGCCATGGGTATGGACCCTGTCTGGCTCGGCATCATGATCGGTCTGAACCTTCAAACCTCTTTTCTCACTCCACCGTTTGGATTTGCACTTTTTTATCTGCGGGGCGTCGCACCGGCCGAGATATCGACCGGACAAATCTACCGGGGCGTCATGCCCTACATCGGAATACAACTCGTTATGTTATGTATCCTGGCATACTGGCCACAGATTGCGACCTGGCTGCCGGAGCTGATATACGGCTGAGACTCATGCAACAGATTCGCAACACCGGTTGTTGCAACCGTTTTGTATTGCATACTTCTGTTTCAGTTACAGTATGTTATTCGGCACCCTATTGTGTTGCACGTGCACCGGAATCATACTATCAATAGTGATCATGCCCAGGCTTTACACTATCCTGTTGATTCCCTGCTTGTCATTCCCCTTGCTGTGTGGCAATGCATTCCCCGATGCTACGACTGAGACCAAGACCCTGGGACGATTTGCGGACCCGGTCACCATAGACGGGCTGCACATGCCCCCCCTGAATGGCAAGAACCTGTCCGGTTTTCGCTTGTTCACGTTTCGGGGTGGCGTGCCCGTGAGTATTCCTTTCCAGATCGACCAGCGCGACTCCCGCGGTGACTGGGTATGGGATACTGTATACACGCACAATCTTCAGATGACCTACGATGAAGATGTCGGCGTAGTTAACCGGTTAGGCAAACTGCATCATGGACTCACCTACGATGATCAGGACCCGCCAGACCAGGAACTGCTGGACGGAAACGACGTTCTGGTGTTCATGGCCAGGGATACCGGTGACCGCAACATCAGGGCCAACCAGTTACTGAACACCGACATGTTGCAGGAAATCGAGGTCCTTGATCCGGTTTCCGGCGGTCAGGGATGGGCCTATATCGCGCATTATGAGACTGCCCCCCCGCCCCCATCTCCCGGACGCTACATGCGATATCTCCCGGAAGAGCGGCAGATCATCTCGCCGGTGTATGAGTTTACCTATTCCGAAGATCATGTTGCTTTGCTGAAGGATCTGGCCATCGACGGGATCCCGATCCTGGATCGCGTCAATATACAGGGTGATGTGGAACTGAAAGTTGGTTTTATCAACAAAAACCTGCACTTCAACGAAGAGGATATTCACGGACATGTAGAGGGTTGTATCGCGGGTCCGGTCCGCATCATCAAGAGAAATATCGCTCATCTGAAAGTCGGCAAGCTGTTGCGCACGCCCGAGGTCAGCTGCGATCACTTTTATTATCCCAGTCACGCCGAGGTACCGGTCTGCCTGTCCATGCGCTTCCCGGTGGTCAGCACATCGATGCGACTGACAGCAGACTATCGAAATTCGCCCTTCTACCGGGTAGTTATCGGTAGCGGAAGGCAACATCATGCAACAACCGCGGGATCCGCTGCAACACAACAAGTGGACCAGAACTGGATCGCCCTGGATGGTGCAACAGGCTCGGTGATCAGCCTTGTCACCCTGCCACAGGAAATAGAACTGTTTGCCAGGGCAAGCCCCTATCTGCACCAGATTACGGATCAGGATACCGATTCCGGCTGCAACTGTGTGGCCGGATTTCAGATCCATGCCGGTGAGGACTGCCCACCTGGTGAACACACGCTGTATGGAACGTACCTGATTTCCACGCAGCCATTCGAATCCGGCAACGAAAATGAACTACTGGATCTGATATACCGCAAGCTGTTGTTTCGAATCGAATCTAGCCCGGCTCCTGCCCCTGACCGGCCGCCCGCGCATTGAGATAGGCCCGTTCCGAGATATCGGTCCAGGCGACCACCTGATCCCTGAACTCACTGAAAGCATGGTATATCTTTCTGGAGATCTCATCCTTGGTGGCGATCTCGCTGACCACCTCATCTGATAGTGTCCGCAGACGCGACAGTACCGCATCCGGAAAACGACGCAGATCCACGTTATGTTCATGCAACAGTGTTTGCAACGCAGAGTTGTTGCGTGCAACATATTCGGCCAGCATGTCCTGGTTGGCCGCTCGACAGGCATTCAGGACGATACCTTGCAGATCACCTGGAAGGCCATCAAATGCCTTCTTGCTCACGAAACACTCAAGTGTTGTGCCAGGTTCATGCCATCCCGGGTAGTAATAATACTTCGCCGCCTTGTACAGACCAAAGGCGAGATCATTGTACGGCCCCACCCATTCTGTTGCATCAATCGCACCGGACTGCAACGATGTGAACAACTCTCCACCAGGCAGATTGACGGGTGTCCCGCCCGCCCGACGCAACACCTCCCCGCCCAGCCCCGGTATTCGCATCTTCAGCCCCTTGAGATCCGCTACAGAATTGATTTCCCGGTTGAACCATCCTCCCATCTGCACGCCCGTGTTACCGGCCGCCGCCGGCAACAAGCCGAACGGCGCATAGACTTCACGCCATAGATCCATACCGCCACCGTGATAAAGCCAGGCGTTCATCTCCATGGCGGTCAGGCCGAAAGGCACCGTGGAGAAAAACTGCGCGGCTTCACTACTCCCCTTCCAGTAATAGGACGCCCCATGCCCCATTTCAGCCGCGCCCCTCGAGACAGCATTAAATACCTCGAATGGCGGTACCAGTTCGTTGGCGCCGTAGACCTTGACCCTGAGCCGTCCGTCACTCATCTCTTCAATTTGCCGGGCGAGGTAATTCGCGCCAGTGCCCAGTCCGGGAAAATTTTTTGGCCAGGTCGTGACCATCTTCCATTGAAAGCTTTTTCTGCTACCTGACTCAGTAACGGGCGTCTCACCCCTCTCCCGGTTGCAGGCCGACGATACCGCAGCACCAGCCACCAGCGCCCCGCCACCTGCCCGCCTGAGAAAATCACGCCTTTTCATATCTGTCCCTTGTATCCACATGACAACATGTGGGCCATTGTACGCATCCATGCGCTGATCTGTCTGCATCCGACAATGGTGAATAACGTAAATCATTAACAGGCAGTACTATTGATATTTTGGCAAGTTATGTCATTATATTGATTACTGACATACATTATGCATAATAAGAAACTGATAAATATAATAATACGATCGCTCAAAACAACCATTAGGCAATAATCAGTGAGGGGGAGCCTTCAGGGTCATGTTGGGTGAAATAAAGCGTATTCAGAGACGCCTGACTGCGTTGATCTGCGCCGGGCTTGTCTTGACACCGTTAATCGGCCTCAGCTGCGCGATTCTATTCAAGTTGGTCAGTCCGTCCGGATTGTTACCCGTGCTCTCTGGCCCGGCCCTGCCGGTTCTGCTGGGTGGTATGCTGCTTTGGGCAGTTCTGCATTATCGCAATTACTTCAACCCCGTAAAGCGCAGCATTCTGCGGAGGCCGGTCAGGATAATCGGACCCGAGGTAATGCAAAAACGCGTGTTTCGCTTCAGCAGTGAGTACTGGACCCTGTTTCTGGTATACGCACTGGCCGTACCCCCCATCGTAATTTCTGGCGCATACGACCCACTGCTGGCTGATTACCTTGGCACCTTCATGAATTTCCTGCTCTTGCAGCTGGCAGTTGCTGTACTCGTGGGTATGCCCATCTATCTGCTTGCACTGGATCAGATTGACCACCTGTCCGCACACCTCAACCTCGATCAGCTGGACAGGAACCGGATGTCGAGGGCCTTGCTGATCGCGTGCTTTGTGCCTCTGTTGTTCTATACAAGCCTGCTCAATACGCAATGGTTACGGGCTGGCGGTATTGATAATGAATCCATTGTAATCTGGCTCGCCCTGGCATTGATGACTGCCACGACCGCCTTTTTGGTCCTGCGTAACAGGAAACGGGTTTCCGAAGCAGGGCATGTATCACCGGGAGGACTTCAAATGACGGAACCGCCAAACGAAAGCATGAAACCGGAATCCATGCGCGCCTTCGGCAAACATCCCATGACGAAGGCTTCCCGGCAACAGGATATGCAAAGTACGCAATTACGCTCATACATACACAAAATATTGAGGATGTACGCCATCCTCAAGGCGGATATATCACGCCGCGAGCACACTGAAAATCAGCTGCAGGCGGCGGAAAGACGTTACCGTGACCTCGTGGAAACCGCCCACGACCTGGTCTGGAGTACCGATACGGAAGGACGCTGGACCTATCTGAACTGTGCCTGTGTCACCATCTATGGCTATGAGCCCGAGGAAATGCTGCAACGCAGGTTACATGAATTTCGTGCACCAAATCTGCCATCTGTAGATATCGATGCATTCAACGAGATGTTTGCCGGTGCGGAAACGGTACAGTTCGAGACGACCCACCTCGACTGCGCCAGAAAACCACATGTCCTGAGATTCAGTGCCAGGGCAAACAGGGACTGTGACGGTAAAGTAATCAGCATCAGCGGAACGGCACGCGATATAACCGAGCAGCGAAGCTTCCAGAAACAGCTTTCCTATCACGCTGAACACGACACCCTGACGGGTCTTTTCAATCGTCATTATTTCCAGCAGGAACTGGAACGAACCGTAGCAAGGGTCGCTCGAAGTGCGGATACCTGCGCCCTTTACTATATAGATCTCGACCAGTTCAAGTACATCAACGACACCCTGGGACACGCAACCGGTGACCGCCTCCTGGTTGAAATATCCGCCCTACTGTCATCCCATACCCGCAATGGAGATTTACTGGCCCGGTTTGGCGGGGATGAGTTCACCCTGCTTCTGTACAACATCACCGAATCCGATGTAATGCGTGCCGCGGAAAACTTCCGCAGCCTGTGTGACGATTACAAGTTCACAGAACGTGGAAAAACATTCAATATCACCTGCAGCATTGGCGTCACCCTGATCGACAAACAGGTATCATCTGCCGAGGAGGTTCTTTCACACGCAGACCTGGCCTGCAATATGGCCAAGACACAGGGAAGAAACCGGACCAACCTCTACAATCCTGAAAACCGGGACAAGGCGGGAATGGCAGCGGACATGGGTTGGGCAGCGCGGGTACGGGAGATGCTGGAGCATGACAGCTTCAAGCTGGTATATCAGCCCATTGCCTCTATCAGCGACGGAGATGTCCGCGATTATGAAGTCCTTGTCCGGATGATTTGCGAGGATGGCAAGGTAATCCTGCCCGGCGGTTTTATGCCGGCAGCAGAGCGTTTCGGTCTCATACACAGCGTGGACAGATGGATTGTCTGCCGGGCCATCAACGAGCTTGCCGGGCTGCGCATGAAAGGTCAGGACGTGTGTTTTTCGATCAACCTGTCCGGCAAGGCCTTTGAGGACGAATCCTTACTGGTGCTGATCAAGGACATGATTGATGAGACCAGCCTCAATCCGGCATGGCTGACTTTCGAAATCACGGAGACAGCAGCGATCGAAAATCTCGCCGCTGCCGAGGAATTCATCGCCTCACTCAAGGAAATCGGGTGCCAGTTCGCTCTCGATGATTTCGGTTCCGGTTTCTCATCGTTTGCCTACCTGAAACACCTTCCCGTAGACAAACTGAAGATCGACGGATCATTCGTCAAGGGCATGGCACACAGCACGGTAGATCAGGCCATGGTTGAATCCATGAACCAGATCGCCCATGCACTGGGCAAGAAAACGGTTGCGGAATGCGTTGAAAACGCGGAAACACTCGAACTGCTGAAACAGTACAATGTTGACTGCGCACAGGGTCACTACATTGGCAGACCGAGGGAGATACCGATGAACCTGGCGCGTGGTGGCATTGACGCCAATCTTGCACTGCAGCAGTAACCCGGCCAGCAGCCGGTTAATTTACTCGCCGTGGCTCCGGATGGTTCTCTTACCGATTTTCTTCAAACAGTAACGGCCTCGAGTTTCGCATAGGCCACCACAAGCCACTTGGTGCCCGCCCTCTCGAAGTTGACTTGTACCCTGGCATGACTGCCCTGACCTTCATAGTTCAGTACGATACCCTCTCCGAAACTTGCGTGGCGGACATGTTGACCAAGACGCAGCGTACCGGAGGCACGGCCGTAATCCATATCAGGTGCCACTGCTGATACAGCCGGCACAGCGCCTGACTTTGGACGCAACTCCTCTATCAATTCGGCAGGAATTTCACGGATAAAGCGGGATGGGAGACAGTAGGTCTCCGAGCCGTGCAGGCGTCGCCGCTCTGCATGACTCAGTATCACCTGTTGTCGTGCACGTGTAATACCCACGTAACACAGGCGTCTCTCTTCCTCCAGGCGACCCGGCTCCTCGCTGGAGCGCTGGTGCGGAAACAGGCCCTCCTCCATGCCGCAGAGAAAGACCAATGGGAATTCCAGACCCTTTGCAGAGTGCAGGGTCATCAGCTGTACACAATCATCCCATGCCTCGGCCTGGGCTTCGCCGGCCTCCAGAGCGGCATGGGAGAGAAACGACGGCAGGGGTTCCAGCTCCGCACCCTCACCGGGATCGTATTCCCTCGCAGCGTTCACAAGTTCGCGCAGATTTTCAATACGGGACTGACCCTTTTCCCCTTTATCGCGTGAGAAATGTTCGACCAGACCGCTGGTATTCAGCATATGCTCAACCATCTCTCCCAGCAACAGATCAGATGAACCCAGTTCGCTGATGTAGCGCATGAAGGATGACAGTGACTTGCAGGCACGCGAACCCAGCTCTCGATTCTCAACGAGCCCCACTGCCGCCTGCCAGAGCGACATCCCGTACTGCTTCGCGTGGTTGCGCAATGCATCCATGGTGCGCTCGCCAATACCCCTGGGCGGCTGATTCACCACTCTCTCAAACGATGCATCATCATCAGGGTTGACGCTCAGCCTGAGGTAGGCCAGTGCATCCTTGATTTCCGCACGCTCAAAAAAGCGCATGCCACCGTATACTCGATACGGTATACCTGCCTGGATCAGGCGTTCCTCGAAAAGCCTTGATTGCGCATTGGACCGATAGAGGATAGCGATACCACTGAGGCGATTGCCCTGCTCCACCCACTTTCGAACCCGCCCCGTGACAAAATCAGCCTCATCATATTCATTGAATGCGGAAAACAGCTGTACCTTCACTCCCTCTTCGCCAGCTGTCCACAGGTTTTTACCGAGTCTGCCCTTGTTGTTGGCAATGAGTGCATTTGCCGCGGCAAGAATGGTGCCGGTAGAGCGATAGTTCTGCTCCAGTCGCAAGGTGATGGTTCCGGGAAAATCGCCGGGAAAGCGCTGAATATTCTCAATGCGCGCACCTCGCCAACCATAGATGGACTGATCGTCATCACCCACAACGGTGACGTGGCCACGCTTCCCCGCCAGCAGGCGAAGCCATGCATACTGGATCGTATTGGTATCCTGAAACTCGTCAACCAGTATATGGCGAAAACGTTGCTGGTAGTGCTCCAGCAAGCCCGGATTCTTCAACCAGAGTTCATGTGCCCGAAGCAACAGCTCTGAAAAATCCACCAGTCCGGAACGATTGCACAGTTCTTCATATGACTGGTAAATATCCACCATCTGGCGCATCGACGGATCATCATTGTGCTCGATATGCTCCGGGCGCAGGCCCTCGTCCTTGCGAGCATTGATAAACCACTGCATTTGCCGGGGAGACCACCTCGCTTCATCGAGCCCCATTGCCTTCAATACACGCCTGATCACCCGATACTGGTCCTGGGCGTCCAGAATCTGGAATCCCTCGGTCAGACCAGCCTCCTGCCAGTGCGATCTCAGCAGGCGATGAGCAAGACCGTGGAAGGTGCCAACCCACATACCACTGGCCGGTGTGTGGACCAGTTGTTCGATGCGGCTGCGCATCTCACCAGCCGCCTTGTTGGTAAAGGTGACAGCCAATACAGAAAAGGGGGAAAGCGCCTCCATCTGGATTAACCAGGCAATCCTGTGCACAAGTACCCTGGTCTTGCCACTGCCCGCACCGGCCAGGACCAGCAGTGATCCTCCCGGTGCGCTGACCGCTTCCCTCTGCGCGTCATTCAGGGGATCCAGTATTTCCGTAACATCCATACCCGGGATTCTAGCCGGAATTACTCACCAGATCGACGCAATCCTGCTGATCCGTGTACAGACGCGTGTTCCTGAGTGGGTGAATCCACTGAATCCGGGTGAGCAGTACGGATATGTGCCCCAATATCCACGCCCTCGACGGGAAATCCATGCTGTCAGACAAAATACCTCAAATGAATGCGCAGTCAGCTCCCATGTTCACTACATACCGGGAAGATCCATCTTTCCTTATTAAAGTAGATCACAGGGAAGCCGATAGCGGCCGTATATGATTGATGTCAGGACAAATACGGCAGTCCGTCTCTGTCTGGCGTATTTCAGATGACATGATTCTAGCGGGGAAACGGTATATGTACGGAGATTTTTACTGCAAACAGCCTGATTCAGTTCTGAGACAGTTTTACCGGTTACCCGCGCTCTTACTGCTTCCCCTGGCGTTCTGGCAGGGCATTTCGCATGCAGATCCGGATTATATGGATGAGCTTTCTGCAGAGGCTGACAGTCAGCCAGTTTCCGAAACTGTCGATACACAGGTCGCAGGTAATACGGGTATGGACGATTACATGAGTATTCTGGAATCAGAGGCCAACGATATCGGAACCAGTACTATCGAATCCACTGATGACGACGTCAGCGACGCCGGCAGCAAACCCCGGAAAAAGAATGCTCGGCTCAGCATGGAAATTCCACAGGGGCTTGATTTTAAGGAATTCGAGGAGGAGCTGAGCATCAACTACTCCGGTAGCAATATTCTATATACCAAGCTCTCCAATGAGAGCAAGCATGCTGTTTACAAAGAGTACCAGAGTGACAATCGTATTTCCTCGGTACGGAAAGAGATCATTGATCAACTTGCATCAAACTAGGGCCTCTAGCCGGGGTGATCCGGTGAAACAATCGGCGGTGAGATCACACCGCAATATGGAGAAATTGCAATGAAATACACAAATTCAATGCTCATGGAGCTGGTGCTGCTCGTTACCCTGTTGTTTGTTTTCGCCGGCAATGCTGCTGCCATCGAAGTGAAGCTGACAGATTATCTACCCTATGTGGAAGTAGACCATAACGGCAAAACGGTTCGTATCCAGCGAATTCAGAACCAGGATCACCATTTGTCCGGTGGTTTTACAAAAACTTCACGCAAATGTCCGCCGTTCTGCATTCAGCCGATTCAGGTATCACCAGAAGTGCTGACTGTCGGCGAGGTCGAGATATTCCGTTTCATGGAACACGAACTAGCCAATGGTACAGGCGTCATCATTGATGCCCGTACACCCAGCTGGTACAACAAGGGAACGATACCCGGTTCTACTAATATTCCCTTCACGGTATTCGACAGCAGCGATAAAGACAGTCTGGAGATGATTGAGGCACTCGAAAGCCTGGGTGCCGTACAACGCAGCGATGTTGGCAGTGTTACCCGTTCCTATGAGCAGGCTCTTGCAGCTCTCGGCGCCTTCGATGCGCACCAGTTGACGGATGAGTGGGACTTTACCAATGCCAAGGATCTGCTGGTCTGGTGTAATGGTCCGTGGTGTGGGCAGTCACCGCGCGCAATCAAAGGCCTGCTGGAAGTTGGCTATCCCCCTGAAAAGATCAAATACTACCGTGGTGGCATGCAAAACTGGCAGGTCCTGGGCCTGACCATAGTGGTCCCGGAATCATCGGATTGAAGACCACGACCTGTAACGATCCCATACCGGGCACTCGGCCGCTATGATGAATATTCAGCTGGAAACTACTCGGTGTAAGTATCATGGCTGAGCTTATCGTTCTGCTGCTTATCGGCTTTACCGTTGCCGTCCTAGTGCTGGTCATGCGCTCACCAAACCGTATCAGGATTCATTCTGACGGTTCACCCTTAAGCGCTCAGGTGAAACACCCCAAACAACAGAAGATGACAAAAAATCAGCAATTGCTGAAGATCCGCAGTTCCAAGGTATTCTGGGGTGTTAGCATCCGCCCGGGTACGTGTAAGGCCATCAGGCAATATACCGACCGGAAATTCGAACTCGATGAGGTGCCTGATCTACCATTGCCGGATTGTGATTCCGAACGATGTACCTGCCAATATATTGGCTTGAAGCAGGGCCGTGAGAGTGAACGCAGATCCAGCGCTGAACGCAGGAACGAGATTCGCTTCGAACCCGATCATCCGGATCGCAGATCAGGCAATGACCATCGAAAATCAAACGAAACCTGGAAGGCACATGACTTTTGACAGGTTGCGGGTACCCGTTGTTATGCAACCTTCGTGCGCATGAGTTTCTTGTTTACCGAGGAATTCAGATTGGCGGTCTTGGGTTTAGTTCCATCCAGATAGGATTCCAGACTGATGGTAGGTACCTTTTTCGCATCCACAAGTACATGCATCGAACAACGTTCGCAGGCCCGCAACATGGGCTGAGAACCCGCGGGTGCCTTGCCAACCGGCCTGGTACGCAGGCTCTTGCAGGTAGAAACACTCATATAGGCCTGCTGAGGGATGCAATAAAACATCATTTCCTTATCCACCTTCTGTAACCTCCTGACAGTCTGACATGTGCGGATTTCCCCGGTTAAATAATCCAGGGAATGTCTGGCACAAAAGCAGGCATTGTAGCACTAACACGACAAAATTGCCAAGTTTTATTATCTTTCAATAAGTTACAACATGATTAACGGGGCAAATCGAGCGTGAACCGCTCCCCGCAGGTACTACCGAGTCCGGGGTGCTACTCCACCGTTACGGACTTGGCCAGGTTACGCGGCTGGTCGATATCGGTGCCCTTGAGCACAGCGACGTGATAGGCAAGTAGCTGCATGGGAATGGAAAAGATAATCGGTGAGATGCAGTCTTCGGTGGGTGCAACGGGTAATACGGTAACCCCGGGGGCAGAGTCCATTCCGGTCTGTTCATCCGCAAAAACAATCAGTTCACCGCCCCGCGCGCCAACCTCCTGCAGGTTGGACTTGAGCTTTTCGAGCAGTTCGTTGTTGGGTGCCACCGCGATCACCGGCATCTTCGCATCGACCAGAGCCAGCGGTCCGTGCTTGAGTTCACCGGCAGGGTAAGCCTCTGCATGAATATAGGATATTTCCTTGAGCTTCAGTGCACCCTCCATGGCGACCGGATATTGGGCACCGCGTCCAAGAAACAGCGCGTGGTGTTTATTGACGAATCGTTCCGCCAGCAACTTGATATCCTCATCCAGCTGCAGAACATGCTCTACCCGGCCAGGGAGGCTTCGCAACTGTTGAACGAGTTCGGCTTCCAGATCCGCCGTAATTCCATGCCTGCGACCCAGCGCAATGACCAGTAACAGCATGGCCACCAGCTGCGTTGTAAATGCCTTGGTAGAGGCCACACCGATTTCCGGGCCCGCGTGTGTCATCAGCACCAGGTCTGACTCCCGTACCAGGGAGCTTTCCGGTACATTGCAGACCGCCAGTGACCTTCCGAAACCGAGTCGCCTCGCCTCCTGAAGACCTGCCAGGGTATCGGCGGTCTCGCCAGACTGGGATAGTGTGACGATCAGAGAGTTTTTCCTGACCACAGGATGCCGATAGCGGAACTCGCTGGCAACCTCCACGCTGCAGGGAATACCGGCCAGCGATTCCAGCCAGTAACGCCCGATCATGCCGGCATGATAGCTGGTGCCACAAGCGATAATATGCACCCCCTGTACCTTGTCGAAGATGGCTTCTGCCTCAGGTCCAAAGGCCGCGTCGAGGACCCTGTGACCGCTGATCCGTCCCTCGAGGGTATCCGCGATCGCACGCGGCTGCTCGAATATTTCCTTGAGCATAAAATGCCGGTACTCACCACGCTCGGTCGCATTTGCGCTAAGATCGGAAACCCGCAGCGGACGCTCCACAAGTTCCCCTGCCTGGTCATATATGCTCATATGGTCCTGATGCAGGTCGGCCAGGTCACCGTCTTCCAGGAAAACAAACCGCCTTGTGACGGGCAGGAGTGCCGCAATATCCGATGCAATCAGGTATTCACCATCGCCGACGCCGATAACCAGCGGGCTCCCCCGGCGCGCTGCCACCAGCCTGCCGGGTTCTGCTGTACAGACGACACCCAGCGCGAATGCGCCCTCGAGTTCACCGACGGCAGCCTTCACGGCATCCAGCAGATCAAGACCCTGATCCAGATGATAGTGGATCTGGTGAACGATGACTTCGGTATCGGTTTCCGATGTAAAGGGATAACCGAGTTTCTGCTGCTGCACCCTCAGTTCATCATGATTCTCGATGATACCGTTGTGTACTATCGCGACGCTTTCCCGGCAAACATGGGGATGTGCATTCGCCTCGGAAGGTCCACCATGCGTCGCCCAGCGGGTATGCGCTATACCCGTGTTGCCACTCAGCGGGGTACGCTCAAGCACACTCGCCAGCTCAGCCACCTTCCCTGCTGTTCGGACCCTTTCCAGTCTTGCGTCACCATTCAGCATCGCCACTCCAGCCGAATCGTAGCCGCGATATTCAAGCCTGCGTAAACCGTCAATCAGGACGGGGATGACATCGCGCCGTGAAATGGCGCCGACTATTCCACACATACCGGTATACCTGTGCCGCGCACAATCATGGGGCGGACTGAAGTGATAGCAATGGATGAGAAACCGCAAATCATGTTTTCTTGACCGGTCGTTTCCAGCCGGTACGGGTCATCTGCGCTGAACGACTGAGAGTCAACTCCCCTGCGGGTGCATCGCGGGTGATGGTAGATCCGGCGCCTATGGTAGCACCATCGTGCACCTCAACCGGTGCAACCAGCTGGGTATCAGAGCCGATAAAGACATCGTTGCCGATGGTAGTACGATACTTGTTGGCACCGTCGTAATTGCAGGTAATGGTTCCTGCACCGATGTTGACGTTCTGTCCTATGCTCGTATCGCCAATATAGCTCAGGTGATTGATCTTCGAACCCCGGCCCACATCCGATTTTTTGATTTCAACAAAATTACCGACATGAGTATTACTGTGCAAACGGGTATCGGGCCTGATTCTCGAGAAGGGGCCAATCCTGCTACCGCTATCGATGATTGCATCCTCGATCACACAATTAGCCAGCACGATAACATCATCAGCGATAGTGGTATTCCTCAGCACGGTGTTCGGTCCAATGATAACGCGGTCACCGAGGCGAACATGGCCCTCCAGAACCACATTGACATCAATGGCGACATCCTGTCCCGCGTTCATTTCTCCCCGCAGATCGAATCGATCTGGATCTGCAATCGTAACACCAGATCGCATCCAGTATTCCGCCTGTTTGCGCTGAAAGTATCGTTCCAGTGCAGCAAGCTGAACCCTGTCATTGATGCCCTGGACCTCGTAGGCTGACTCTGCTGTGACACCATGTATTGTTACGCCCTCATCGGCCGCCAGTGCGATGATATCCGTCAGGTAGTATTCCCCCTGTGCATTACTGTTATCGAGTGCACCGACCCAGCGCCGCAACAAGCCAGCCGGTGCGGCCATGAAACCGGTATTGACTTCCCTGATCCCGCGCTGTGACTGACTCGCGTCCTTTTCTTCAATCACGCCGGTTATCCGGCCACCACTGTCCCGCAGTATCCTGCCATAGCCATGAGGATCATCCAGTGTCGTGGTGAGTACCGAAAGCTCGCCATGCGTGGCGCAGGAATACAGGCCTTGCAGGGTTTCGCAACCAATCAGGGGCACATCACCATAAACCACGAGTATCGTGTGGTCATCGGGAATCTGCGGCAATGCCTGACTGACCGCATGCCCCGTACCCAATTGTTCCGGTTGAAGCACCCAGTTCACCCCGTATCCCGGGAATGCCTCGCGTACCTTTTCACCACCATGTCCATACACCACATACAGTGTGGCATCATCGAGGCGGTTCACGGTATCAAGGACATGCTGAACAAGGGGTCTGCCTGCCAGGGGATGCAGTACCTTGGGTAGCGAGGAGCGCATCCTGGTCCCTTGTCCGGCGGCAAGAATAATGACACTCAGTCCCATGGCAGATTTTCTTCAGCAGAAGGCATCTTGAATTGATTCATCACGCCCCTTAGCGGCTGAGAAGGCAAAAACCTTCGTTGTTTGAGGCACAGGCGGGCAACCTTCTCCGGTGATAGATGACAGCAGGGTTGCAGGAGTCAGTACGGTGGAGGATTCCGGAATCGGGTATGCCGGGAGCAACCGTATGAAAAACCTTCTCAGATACAGTGACCAGGCGAGGGCACGTCATTGCGGAAAAACTCCGGTTAATGGAGCACCGGCATCTCCATCGGCGCAACACCATCAAAGACTTCATCCGGCGTCGCGGCACGAACCGCCACGATTTTGATGTGAAAGGTGATATTCTTGCCTGCCATGGGATGATTGCCATCCACGGTCAGCTTGCCATCCGCTATACGGGAGACCACAAATTTTCGGACCTCTCCCCGTTCATTATGCATCTCGACCTCGGCGCCGATATGACGGAATTCTTCCGGTACGTTTCCGATATCGTCAGTATAGGTCAGGCTAGGATCGCGGTCACCAAAGGCCTCATCCGGTGCGAGGAATACAGAGACACTGTCGCCCGCCTTGTGACCCTCGAGGGAATGTTCGACTTTTTCGAACAGATCGCTTTGCCCGCCATGCACGTAACTGATCGGCAAATCGGATTGCTCCATGATATTACCCTCTTCATCTACAATCGAATAGGTAAATGAAACAACCGTGTGCTCTGAAATTATCTGATCTTCTGACATGGACTATGGACCAAGCGCCGGGTATTCACCGGCTCAACCTCAGGTGTGCATCTTTTCACGCAGCTTCTGAATAGCACGCAGTTGAGCTACGGCCTGTGAAAGTTCGGCCTGTGCCTTGGCATAATCAAAATCTGCCTTCTGGTCAGCCAGCATTCGCTCCGCCTGTTCCTTCGCCTCCAGGGCCGCCGCTTCGTCAAGATCCTTCGCACGTAACGCGGTATCCGCCAGGACCGTCACGATATGCGGCTGGATCTCCAGCAGGCCGCCCGAGACGTAAAAGAACATTTCCTCATGATCGTCACTGCGAACACGAACCTCACCAGGCTTGAGCCGGGTCAGGAGCGGTGAGTGTCGTGGTGTAATGCCAACCTCGCCCATTTCAGCCGGTGCAAACACCATGGTCGCGGTACCCGAGTAAATCTCGGCCTCTGCGCTGACGATATTGACATGAAATGTCATTGACATAATTTGTGTGTATCCCTGGTATTCTGGCGAAACACGGATTCAGACAGTATGCGTGCCTAGAGGGTCTTGGCCTTCTCCACCGCCTCTTCTATAGGCCCGACCATGTAGAATGCCTGCTCGGGCAAATCGTCATAATCACCGTTTACAATAGCCTTGAAGCCATTGATGGTTTCCTTGAGCGAGACATATTTACCTGCGCTACCGGTAAACTGTTCTGCGACGAAGAATGGCTGCGACAGAAAACGCTGTATCTTTCTGGCACGTGTAACCACCAGTTTGTCATCCTCGGACAGCTCATCCATACCCAGGATGGCGATGATATCCTTGAGTTCCTTGTAGCGCTGCAGCGTACCCTGAACCGACCTCGCCGTATCGTAGTGGTCCTGCCCCACAACCAGTGGATCCAGCTGACGGCTGGTGGAATCCAGGGGATCGACCGCTGGATAGATTCCCAGCTCTGCAATCTGGCGCGATAGCACCAGTGTGGCATCCAGATGGGCAAATGTCGTTGCCGGTGAAGGGTCGGTCAGGTCATCTGCAGGTACATAGACCGCCTGTATGGAGGTAATGGAACCCGTCTTGGTGGAGGTGATCCTCTCCTGCAGTTTACCCATCTCCTCTGCCAGCGTCGGCTGGTATCCCACAGCCGAGGGCATCCGGCCAAGTAATGCGGAAACCTCGGTTCCCGCCAGGGTGTAGCGGTAGATATTGTCGACAAAGAACAGTACATCCCTGCCCTCGTCACGAAAATGTTCTGCCATGGTCAGACCGGTCAGCGCCACGCGGAGACGGTTGCCAGGTGGTTCATTCATCTGTCCGTAGACCAGTGATACCTTGTCGAGCACCCCGCCCTCTTTCATTTCATGGTAGAAATCGTTGCCTTCCCGGGTACGCTCCCCAACTCCGGCAAATACGGAATAGCCACTGTGCTCGACCGCGATGTTGCGAATCAGCTCCATCAATGTCACGGTCTTGCCGACACCGGCACCACCAAACAGGCCAACCTTGCCACCCTTGGCAAAGGGACAGATCAGATCGATCACCTTGATACCGGTTTCCAGCAACTCCGTTGTGGTTGCCTGATCGGCAAAGGACGGTGGTTGCCTGTGGATGGGCAATGTGCTCTCGGCTCCAATATCACCCTTCTCATCAACCGGGTCACCGAGCACGTTCATGATCCTGCCGAGGGTCTTGGTACCGACCGGGACAGATATAGCAGCATCGGTGTCAGTTGCCTTGACACCGCGTTGCAACCCGTCGGTGGACCCCATGGCGATGGTGCGCACCACCCCGTCCCCCAGTTGCTGCTGGACTTCCAGTGTGAGATTACTCTCCTCTACCTTCAGAGCGTTATAGACCTTGGGTACACTGCCGCGCGGAAACTCGACATCGACTACGGCACCGATGATTTCAACGATATTGCCGGAACTCATTGTACATTCCTCTCGATACGGATTCAGGATACAACATGGCTGCGGAAGACAGGAGCGGATAATTTTCCGTCACGCGGTCATCTTGTATCATTCATCCTGTTCTACTGCTTAAACCGCTGCTGCCCCGCCCACAATCTCGGAGATTTCCTGGGTAATCGCCGCCTGCCGGGCCTTGTTATAGATCAGCTGCAACTCATCGATCAGATCACCCGCATTATCGGTCGCCGCCTTCATGGCAACCATGCGCGCAGCCTGTTCACTGGCCAGATTTTCAACCACACCATGATAGACCAGCGACTCGATATAGCGCGTCAGCAGCGCATCGACTACCGGCTTGGAATCCGGTTCATACAGATAGTCCCAGTGATACTTCAGTTCTTGATCCTCATCGCCCTGGATCGGAACAATCTGTTCAACGATCGGTTGCTGGGTCATGGTATTCACGAAAGCGTTATTGGCCAGGTACAAACGGTCAATTCTTTCTTCCTCATAGGCATCCAGCATCACCTTGACCGTGCCGATGAGCTCGTTCACACCGGGAGAATCACCGAGATTCGTGGCCTGTGAAACGATGTTTCCCCCCAGCCGCTTGAAGAAGGCGCCTGCCTTGCTGCCGATAATGGTGAGATCCACTTCGAGGCCCTCACCATGCCACTTTCTCATGGTGCTGGTGACTGCCTTGAAGAGATTGATGTTCAAACCGCCACACAGACCACGATCCGTTGATATCACAATCAGCCCGATGCGCCGGGCCGTGCGTTCAATCATGGCCGGGTGCCTGTACTCCGGATGAGCATGCGCAAGGTGCGCTATCACGCTTCTGATCTTTTCCGAGTAGGGTCTGGAGGCCAGCATGCGTTCCTGCGCCTTGCGCATCTTGCTCGCAGCCACCATCTCCATGGCCTTGGTGATCTTCTGCGTATTCTTGATACTGCTGATCTTGGTACGTATTTCCTTTGCGCCTGACATATACCTGACCCGATCCGGTAAACATTCCCCACACAGCCGGAAAAACATGCCGGCATGTGATCATTTTTATACCTGCTTTTCAGTAGGCGCTGTTCGCCCTGAAATCCTCAACTGCCTTGTTCAGTGCCGCCTCGATCTCGTCATTGTACTCCGCTGTCTCGTTGATCCGGTCCATCAGATCGGCATGGCTTGCTCTCATGTAGGCAATCAGTGCCTGCTCGAAGTCCACGATCTTGTTCAAATCAACATCATCGAGAAAGCCTTTTTCAGCAGCGAACAGCGACACCGCCATTTCAGCCACGGAAAGAGGTGAATACTGTTTCTGCTTCATCAGCTCGGTGACACGCTGACCGCGTTCCAGCTGTTTGCGCGTGGCCTCGTCGAGGTCCGAGGCGAATTGTGAAAACGCCGCCAGCTCACGATACTGTGCGAGTGCGAGGCGAACACCACCACCCAGTTTCTTGATGATCTTCGTCTGCGCAGCGCCACCAACACGGGAGACGGAAAGACCTGCATTGATAGCCGGACGTATCCCGGCATTGAACAGGTCCGACTCGAGAAAGATCTGTCCATCGGTAATCGAAATCACGTTGGTCGGGACAAAGGCCGAGACGTCACCGGCCTGTGTCTCGATAATGGGCAATGCTGTCAGCGATCCGGTCCTGCCCTTGACCTCGCCTCCTGTCAGGTTTTCCACCTCCTCGGCATTGATCCGGGATGCCCGCTCAAGCAGACGAGAATGCAGGTAAAAGACATCGCCCGGGTAGGCTTCCCGGCCGGGCGGCCTGCGCAGCAGCAGGGATACCTGGCGATAGGCCCACGCCTGTTTGGTCAGATCGTCAAAGATGATCAGCGCATCCTCTCCACGATCACGGAAATATTCGCCCATGGCGCATCCGGCATACGGTGCGATGTACTGCAGTGCGGCGGATTCTGCGGCAGCCGCAGCCACTACAATGGTATGCTCCATGGCACCATGCTCCTCGAGCTTCCGCACCACCGCGGCAATCGACGAGTTCTTTTGCCCGATCGCAACATAGATGCACTTGATTCCGGTACCCTTCTGATTGATGATCGTATCGACGGCGACGGCCGTCTTGCCTGTCTGACGGTCGCCAATGATCAGCTCACGCTGACCGCGGCCGATCGGAACCATGGCGTCAATGGACTTCAAACCGGTCTGTACCGGTTGATCCACTGACTGCCGCTGTATGACACCGGGCGCAATCTTCTCGATCGGCGATGTCTGTCCCATATCGATCGGACCCTTGCCGTCGACACTCTGGCCCAGCGAGTCAACCACACGACCGAGCAATCCTTCTCCGACCGGAACTTCGAGGATTCTGCCCGTGCAGCGTACCCTGTCGCCTTCCGAGATATGCTCGTATTCCCCCAGTACGACTGCGCCGACCGAATCCCGCTCCAGGTTCAGTGCCATCCCATAGGTGTCACCGGGAAATTCGATCATCTCGCCCTGCATGACATCTGCAAGCCCGTGGATACGCGTGATGCCGTCCGTGACGCTGACAATAGTCCCCTCGGTACGTGCTTCTGAGACAGATTCGAAGTTCTGGATCCGGCTTTTGATCAGATCGCTGATTTCAGATGGGTTGAGTTGCATGTCGCTTTTCCTCTCAATGGCTCAGTGTGGTGGCCAAACGCGCTAGTTTGCCCTGTACCGAACCGTCTATTACCAGATCACCTGCGCGGATTACCGCGCCACCCAGCAGCGTCTTGTCTATACTGCATTCAAGGCGTATGTCGCGGTCGAGACGTACCTTCAGGGCAGCGATAATCTTTTCCTTCTGGTCGTCGGTGACAGGAAAGGCCGTAACCAGTTCCGTCTCCACGGCACCCTCCGCCTCATTTCGCAATTGCTCAAAATGCGAGGCAATCTCCGGAAGGATGCCCAGGCGGCGGTTTTCGGCCAGCAAACGGATAAAATTCCTGCCTTTCTGATCTGCCTTGTCTCCGGCGAGACCGATCAGAATGTCTGCAAGCTGCTCTTCGCTGATCTGCGGATTATCAAGAAGCTCTTCCAGGACCGGATCCTGCACCGCTACACAGAGCAACTGTAACAGTTCTGTCCACGTCGGATAGGATTGATCCGCCTGTGCCTCTTCAAATGCAGCCTGCGCATAGGGTCGTGCAACAGTGATTGATTCCATGGCGTTGTGCTAGATCTCGGCTACCAGTTTATCGAGCAGTTCGTTATGGGTTTGTTCGTCGATTTCCTTCTCAAGCACCTT
>JARFQV010000196.1 GCA_029287615.1 Pseudomonadota bacterium
GGCCTATGATTCGCCGCTGCATGTCTTCTCAATCGATGATGTAATGGGCGGTTTTGATGGCAGTACCTTTGGAACGGGCGGTGCCACCCAGGATACAGCCATTATCTGTGGCGTTGCCGGTAGCACGGAGCCATGTCCCGCCGACAACCAACCGTTTGTCGACAAATCAGGGGTGATGCTGTATCCGGTTGATAGCGAATTTGGATACTATATTGTCGACTTCGTGGGCGCACAGGGAAAAGCCAGGGACGGCGATTACCTGGAGGGTTTCGTTGGCAATATCGTTGAAAACGGGGTTCAGACCGGTATTCAGATTTCCAACGCTGCCACTGATACATACAAGGTGAAACCTCCACTGGGCACTTGGTGTCAGGGACTCGGCGGAACATCGGTAAAATGCGAGACCGAGCACTACACCGTACTGGAGCATGTACTCAGCTGCCATGAGATCATCCCTTATTTCTTTGCAGATCCGGAAACGGGGATACAGGATATCCTGTCCACACCCGATGGCAGCCTCTCTTTCGACTGTGCCAATGCACCACTGGATGACAATACGCTGATACTGGTCGGCGGAACACCCACCACGCGGCTGACCAACGCAACTCCTTGCGACGCGATTAATGATCCGGAAGGCTGCCAGATGTTCCCCAATGACAAGACCGACATGCAGAACAATATTGCGTTGGGTTCGGATTATTCCGTCCAGCTCAAGGACGACGGAAAACCATTGTATGGTTGGGGCGGATTGCACAAGCGGCCCAATGACATTCGTATGTATGCCAAACTGGCGCTACCACCAGAGTGGAAGGAACCGGATGCCAATTTTACCGTTACGAAGGCAGAACTCGTGGTCAATCACTGGATAACCAATAATCCGAACGATCAGCTGCGCCCGGAAGATCTTGAAAACGAGGCCGCCACGGGACGGAAACCTTCCTATCGAATCGAGGGTGATCCTGGCAGCAGCACTGAAGTCTGGAAGACCACCATACCCTGTTACGAAGGTGACGGTGATCTCATCGATACCGAGGAAGGTGCTAACGATCCAACATTCATTGGTGTCGGGACGGTATTGAAGAATACCCCCTTTGCCCTTGACCCGGCCGCCACGCCCGGTGATCTGCCTGAGGATGATCCCTATGCTTTCTCCTCGGACCTGACGGGAGGTTTCAGCAATGCCTTCTACACCACCATCAACCGGGACCCCTTCGAGTGGTCCTACGACGCCGATCCGGACCCGCTGGTTCAGGATTTCGTCGGCAGTCCGGTACCGGATGGCACACTGGGTGAACTGGTATCCGGACCGCGCTGGAGGCTGAAGGCCAACAAGTTCGGTCAGGACCTGCCGGGGCTGGAAATCCCGCTGGAAGAATGCAGCCCGCCCCCTTTCCAGAGCGACAATATCAAGTACGTGGTAGGGACGCCGGTGACCACGATTATCAACCTGCTTGACTGGGATGAAGAAGCAAACGGCCCGTCACCCCTGGCCACCAGCAAGGGCTGGGTTGACGTGACCAACAACAACTTTGTCACGGTGGCAGGAGTCGACCCGGACAGCGGCATTCCCTTCACTACCAACGGCCTGCCAATGACCGACGACTTCGACCTGGCTGTCTACGTCAAGGGTGATCGTAAATCCACAGCCGTGTATAACGCGAAACTGGTGATCGAGTTTGAGGACGAAGTACCTGTCCCGCCAACGGACTTCGATCTGGCCTTGTCCGATCTGGATGTACCTGAACGGGTTCTTCTCAACCAAATAGCCGATGTCGGCGTCGAGGTAACCAATAACGGACCCGCTGCCGCTTCGGGTACCGTCACCCTGAGAGGGATTTCGAACAGGGGTTACACGGTTTCATTCTTTGCCTCCTTCGACGATCTGGATCCAGGTGCTACGTTCCCGTATACCTGGACCTGGTTTGCCCCGGGTGGAAAACCGTCGACTATCACATGGACAGCGACCGTGACCGCGGATGGGGACATCGATCCGTCCAACGATACGGCTACCGGATCAACCAAGGTACGCAGGAACTAGCCAGCCGGCGGTGATTCCGAGACCAACCCTGGCGATCTGCAACCCATCCGTAACGATCGCCAGGGCTGGACCGGATTACGTACAACCACCCAGGGAGGAAGCAATTTGCTTGCTCCCGTTTTTTGTAATACAAACCAAAAGTCCGAGCGGCAATCAGGTTGCCCGTAATACGCAGAAATTGAATCATGCTGAAAGGAATAGCAGGTTTTAAAAGTTGGATGATTGTAGTTATAGTTTTTCTGGCGGGCGGGCCAACACAGGCAATTGCCGTCCAGGGCGGATTGGGCAAGCCAGTCTCATCACCACTGGTGGTCGCAGAAGGTGGACCTGTGTGGGGAGGCAATGGCCCGGGTATGGGACATTATTATCAAAGGCAGACACCTGATCAAAGGCAGACACCTGCACCTGGCCGGATCGGCCCTGAAAATCGAGGCGGTTACTTCAGCGATCCCACCAATCATGCACGAACACCCAATCCTGAGCCGGACAGCCCATATCAGCGTGAGTCAGTTTCACCAGGCCAGCAGTCTGGAAGACCTCGTTACGGTCGTGGCGGGCGCGGTTATGGCTATGGTTACCCTGGATATCGCGGTCAGGGTGGTAGTGGCTACCCGCGACATCGCCAGTATGGCAATCCACCGCGATATCCGGCAGCGGTAGCCCCCGGAGACCGGGCTGTGCCCTGACAGTAAAGCCACTGTACAGTGAAAACCCGCCTGAAGGAAGAACAGGGGACGCGATGCATTATAACTACCCAGACAACATTGACTTTTCCATAGGCAAGTTATTGAAGATTCATTCCTCCAGAATCCCCGCATTGTTCCTGACAATGCTGCTTTTTTACTACCAGACCAATACGGCTAACGCTCAGCAACCGGTACTGGCAGCGTCCACGACCGAACAGCAAGCGCAGAATCCTGAAAAGACTCACCCGAGAAGCCCGGTCAAGAGAAAGGCACTGCTGCATGCAGCAGCCTTTGGAAAGCTGGCTGATGTACAGGCATTGCTGAAACAGGGTACAAATCCCGATGCCAGGGCGAAAGACAGAAAAGGCCGGACTGCACTGATTCTCGCAGCAGCAGGTGGTCATGTTGAAATCGTCGATGCATTGCTTGCACACGGCGCTACGGTGGATGACAAAGACCGGTCTGGTCATACTGCGCTCAACTGGGCTGCGATGCGTGGTCGCATTGAGGTGGTCGTGACCTTGCTGGACAAGGGTGCAGATATCAATACCCAAGATAATGGCGGTACTTCACCCCTGCTCTACGCGATAGGGACCCACCATACCGATATGGTCAGACACCTTGTGGCCAACGATGCGGACCTGGAAGTGGAGTCACGTGAAAACAAGATGACTCCGTTACTGCTTGCCATTGAGCATGGCGATACCGAATCCCTGGGCATCTTGCTGGATAAGGGGGCAAAGGTTAACGGAAAAAATCGTGATCACTTCACTCCACTGATGGCCGCTGCAGAGAAAGGATATAACAGCATCGTGCAAACACTGCTTTCCCGCGAAGCAGAGGTCAATGCACGTGACAAAGATGGATGCACCCCACTGATGTATGCAGCCAACGGCGGGCACATAGAGACCATGCGGTTATTGTTGACCAATGGCGCCGATGCAAACGCCAGGGATACGACTGCCCGAACCATAGTCATGCGCGCCGCGCTTCAGGGACAAGTCGATGTAATCAGGTTGCTCTACTCCCACAATGCCGATATGAACGCCAGTGATGCAAGTGGCAGAACGGCATTGATGCTGGCGGCGGCAGCCGGCGAAAGGGACACCGTCAAGGCATTGCTGGAAATGGGTGCCGATCCGGATGACAGGATACGGTTGAATTGACAGTTTTCTGAAGAAAACCGGAATTATGATTGCTGTACCGCCATCACTGTTCGCAATGGCAAGGATAAAGGAAGAAGGCTTGGATAGAGCGACCAGATGATTCCCGGCAATGTTCCGCACTGTATAACGAGTTGCCGATTAAAGTAAAATCCAACATTATCGACGAATGAAGAGCAAAGATCTGCAGGGAAAACTGGAGGGGCTGATCGGGCTGGAACTGGAGTTTCTGGGTGAGGTCTGTCAGGTCATCGAGGTACTGGAAGAACCGCCCGCCCTGGTGCTGCAATGTAGCTGGGAAGACACGGTGATACAGTCTACCCAATTCGGGGACGCAAACCGGCGTGTACCCAGAACCATCACCATTCCCGTGTTTCGTTCAGACGGATCCGGCTTGCACCCGGATTTCCAGGCGCTGGAAATCGATCCGGACAAATATAATCCTGCTGGACAGTAAGCAGTCTATACATGCTAACTTTCCAACGGCTTTTATCACCTGGATTTTCCCGGCGCTGTCTTGTGTATTCTTATTGCGCCCTTTTTTGCAGCAGTTGCTCCACAATCTCGAGCTGATCCTCTGTGTCCACACCATGTCCCGGGTGCTCCTCGGCTATTCCGGTATGGATCCTGTCACCATGCCAGAGTGCCCGGAGTTGCTCCAGCTTTTCGGTATTCTCGACTGACGCCGGTTTGAGATGGCGAAACTCCCACAGAAAACTGGCTCGATAGGCATACAGACCGATGTGTCGCAGGGCAGGCATCTCCGCGGGAAGACTTTGCCTGCCGCCAGTGCAGGCATCCCGGTCCCACGGTACGGGGGCCCGGCTGAAATACAGGGCATAACCCGCCTTGTCACACACGACCTTGACCACATTGGGATCAAAAAACTCATCGATTGATTCGATCGGTGTCGCCAGGGTTGCGATACGTACACCGGCATGCACGGCCAGATTAGCAGCCACCTGCCTGACCAGGGCAGCCGGCATCAAGGGCTCGTCTCCCTGCAGGTTGACGATGATGGTATCGTCCGGCCAGCCCAGCGTGTCCACGACCTCGGCCAGTCGGTCCGTGCCGGAAGGGTGATCAGGCGATGTCATGCAAACGGTTGCACCAAAGGCTTCCACAGCCGTCCGAATTCTGTCGTCGTCGGTAGCCACGATGACATCGCTGGCGCCACTTTGACAAGCGGTTTCATACACATAGCGGATCATGGGGCGACCGTGCAGGGTACGCAATGGTTTACCGGGCAAACGCGAGGAGGCATAGCGGGCCGGGATCACAATCCTGAAAGGCTGGTTCATATCGTCTGTACCATCACTGCATTGAGCCCCGAGGTTTCAGATAGCCCGCTTGCTTTCTCTTTTTTGCGGATTTCATGTGGTGGTCTTGCACACACTGGCACGATCACTGATACGCACTCCTTCGGATGCTTCCCCGCGAATCGGATATCAAGGGTGGATTCCATTGCAGGAGGATGCAATCCCCGGACTAGATTTCTTCATCCGCATCCAGTGTACGCGCCTCTTCCTCGAGCATGACCGGGATATCATCCCGTATCGGATAGGCAAGCCGGTCTGCCTTGCAGATCAGTTCCTGTTCCTCCTTGCGGTACAGGAGGGGCCCCTTGCAAATCGGACAGACCAGTATATCAAGCAGCTTTTCGTCCATTTCTTCACCATCAATGTGTTGGATTTACGGACACAGGACCCGCCGCATAGTGTATGGCAGGCGGGTGCCTGTCACAATTCCCGGGAGATGCATCAAGATGGCCTTGCCGGATCAGGCGGGCCGGTTCTTGCCCGGAGTAATTCCAGGAACCGGTCATCGAATGATTCCGGCAGTCGGGCCTCCACAGGGACATACCACAATCGCCCGCTGGCGAACTCCCGGCATTTGACCGCATCCTTTTCGGTCATGAGCACCGGTTCATCATGCGGGAAGTCCAGGTCACCGGCCTGGAACGGATGGTGATCGGGAAATGGATGTTCGCAGAAATCCAGGCCGGCTTCGGCAAGCAGTTGGAAGAATCGCCCCGGGTTTCCGATACCGGCTGTAGCGTGCACTTTTCGACCCGTGAAGCTTGTCAGCGGCCGGCTCCGGGATGGTTCTGCCACGGAGCGGGCATGCTCCGGGATGAGTGACATGAGATACTCTCCCTGAACCGGTCGTCCCTCATTTGCAACGACCAGGTCGACCTCTTTCAGCCGGTCCGGGGGTTCGCGCAAGGGACCGGCAGGCAGACAGAAGCCGTTACCGAACCTGCGTTCGCCATCGATCACGACAACTTCCAGATCACGCGGCAAGGCGTAATGCTGTAGCCCGTCATCACTCAGGATTATATTGACCGCATCGGTTCGCTCCAGCAGCAAGCGGGCGGCAGCTACACGATCCCTCCCCACTGCAACCGGACAATGACAACGTCCGGCTATCAGAACGGCCTCATCACCAACCCGCCCGGGTTCGCTTTCCGCACCAACCATGGCGGCTTGATGGCTGTCTGCACCTTTATAACCTCTCAAAACAACGCCCGGAGAGTAACCATTTTCGCGCAACAGGCTGACCAGCCGGATAACCAGCGGGGTTTTCCCGGTTCCGCCGACCGTAATATTCCCCACAACAATAACCGGAACGGATACCTGTCCCGAGCGGAACAGACCCAGACGGTATGCCAGGCGCCGCAGTCCGGCTCCCACCCGGTAGAGCATCGAAAAGGGGGTCAGCAACAGCAACCAGGGACAATGCCGGTACCAGCAGTTCGAGAGTTGAATCATGGGCCTGTACCTGCCCACTCCCGGGATGTTACCGCAACAGACCAGACTACTCTTCCGCCTCCGGCGGCTGGGTGGTTGCGAGGGAAATCTGCAACAGTCCAAGCTGACTGGTGGCATCGAGTGCGGTCACCACCGACTGGTGAGGTGTTCTTGCGTCTGCCCGTATGACGACCGGTATTTCCGTGCGAGAGCCCAGCGCCTGGCTGATCGCACCCTTGAGGGTCTCGATCCTGGTATTCACCACCTGCTCTTCACCGATGAAATACTGTCCCTGGGCGTCAATGATGATCTCCAGGGCCTCCTCGTCCGGCTTCAGCGGTTCCACCGTGGCCTCGGGCAACTCGATTTCGATTCTTGACTGGTGTTCGAACGTGGTTGAAACCATGAAGAAAATCAATAACAGGAAAACTACGTCAATCAGCGGGGTGAGATTGACCTCTGGCTCATCCCTGTCCTGCGGACTGAGATTCATCGACCCGCCTGGCCTGATACACCACGCGCATCGCCGTGCATTACCTCGACCATCTTGAGGGCCTCCTGCTCCATGCGGACGACCAGCATCTGCACACGGCCGCGCAGGTAGCGGTAAAACATCAGCGTTGGTATGGCAACCGACAGTCCGGCAGCCGTGGTGATGAGAGCCTCGGAGATACCACCTGCGAGGGCGCCCGGATTACCCACACCTTCCGTGGTAATCGCCGTAAATACCTTGACCATGCCGATGACCGTGCCCAGCAGTCCCAGCAGAGGGGTAATGGCGGCTATGGTGCCCAGTGAGTTGAGATAGCGCTCCAATTCGTGAACCACGTGTCGGCCCGTGTCCTCGATGCTCTCTTTCATGATCTCGCGATCCTGGTTGCGGTTGGCGATACCTGCCGCCAGTATCCGCCCCAGGGGAGAACTTTTCTGCAGGGCCTGCAGATGATCACCATTGAGCTGGTTGACCTTGTCCCAGCGCCAGACCTGCGCCACCAGGTGTTTGGGCAGGACACGTCGCACCTGTAGTGTCCAGAGCCGTTCCGCGATAATAGCCAGCGCAATTATCGAACAGGCTATGATGGGCAGCATGAGCCAGCCGCCGGCTTCGACCAATTCTAACACGTGAATGTCCGTCCCTGTTTGCTGTAGCCGGGGAGATAATACTTGATTTATCCGGTTGGGGTAAGCATTCCGGGCCCGGATAGAATGAATAAGATTGTTCAGGGTACGTCCGGCGAGGCGGGAGGGTACCGTATCCGTAACCTGGCCGGGAGACCAGCAGGAAGGCCGGATCAAGGACAGAACGGCTTTCCAGCCTGCGTGTCAATTTTGAAGCGATGGCTCAGAGCCTGGATGGTTCCAGTAACTGCGCTCGAGCAGGCGGTAGCTCCGTGGCCGGATCACACCGGCGCCGAGTTTCAGGCTGATCGCCCCGTCGCTTGCGGTGTTCAGCACACTGGCCCCGATGTCCGCATAACGCGCGAGAACTTCATCTGCGGGAAAACCGTAGCGGTTACGGTAACCGGCCGGGACCAGTGCATACCGCGGGTTTACCGCCCTGACGAATCGGGCCGATGAGGAGGTACGGCTGCCATGGTGCGGCACGACAAGGATATCTGTCTCCAGCCATTCACCTGCCTGCTC
Source organism: Pseudomonadota bacterium (assembly GCA_029287615.1). Classification (GTDB taxonomy): domain Bacteria; phylum Pseudomonadota; class Gammaproteobacteria; order UBA9214; family UBA9214; genus JARFQV01. The sequence goes on from JARFQV010000196.1 coordinate 8,282, forward strand.
CAGCAGGCGTTTTTCCGTCCCGGATTCGATATCACCGGTCAGCAGAAGTCTCTGACCATCCGGTGTCTCGATGCGCAGTACGCAGGAGGCGTCATTTCCCCTCCCCTGCCAGCTGGCAGGTGGGTGAAGGATGCGAAATGACACATCATCCCATACCCAGGCATCACCTCCCTTGCAGGCGGCCGCATCAGCCCAGGACAACTTCTCCGGGCTACCGGACTGCACACTATCGATAGAAATCGCGGCGTACAGGGACCGGGCACCACCGATGTGATCATTATCGCCATGACTGACGATCAGGCTGTGGATGTGGTGAATGCCATGGTATTGCAGAAAGGGCGCAATGACCGCCTTGCCGGTGTCAAAGGCGGCACTGAAACGCGGCCCGGTGTCATATACCAGCACATGCCGACGGGTACGGATCACCGCCGCCAGACCCTGCCCGACGTCCAGCAGGGTAAACCAGGCCTCACCACGAGGTGGTGATGGCGGAGAAATCGTGAAGAGAGGCAGCAGAAACAGGATGCCCGTCCAGCGCGCCGGAAGTCCACGCGGAGCCAGTAACAGGAACATGCCGATCATGGCAATGACCAGAGCCCACACAGACGGCGCATGCTGCTCCCACAATGCAGAGCGACTCGCTGCGAGTGTTTCCAGAAGCGGCCAGAATAATTCTATCAACCCGCCCGCCAATTGAAGTATGTTGTTGCCGAGCCCGGCGGACAAGCTGTGCAGCAGCAGACCGGAAAGGGAAACCGGCACCACAAGCGTGCCGATCCAGGGAACCGCAATCAGATTCGCCAGCGGGGAAACCAGCGAAGCCTGCTGAAACAGCAGCAAAAGCAATGGTGCCAGCCCGATTGAGAGAAAGACATGTACCCTGCCCCATTTCCACCACCATCCGGTTTTCCCCTTTCTCCCGGTCATGACGTAGAACAGGATTCCCACTGCCGAGAAGGACAGCCAGAATCCGCTCGTCAGTACCGAGGCAGGATCCAGGACCAGGACGACCAGCATGGCCAGCCCGTAACCATGCATCGTGACTGCTTGCCGGCCGCATGCCAGCCCCGTCATGATGATTGCAACCATGACCAGTGCACGGCGGGTCGGAATGGAAAACCCGGCTGCCATGGCATAGGCCGTGGCAGCCAGCAATGCCAGGATTGCAGCGGCCCGCGGCGCAGCGATGATATTGCTCAGCAGAATGGCACGCGCCCATGAAGCCCGGACCAGCCAGAAGACCATTCCGGCTACCAGGCTGATATGCAGACCCGATATCGCCATCAGGTGGCTGGTTCCGGTGGCCCTGAGCACCTCCCACTGAACGGGCGTCATGGAAGTTCTGTCACCCATCGCAAGGGCACGAATGATGTGTCTCGAATCGTTGTCCGGCAGGGCCTGGTCAAATATTCCCGACAGATGCTGGCGCAGGCGGGCAACCGGCATTCCCTCATCCCGGCCCAGAAGCCGGTTGCGGGGATCCTTGCGCACATAACCGGTTGCACGGATCCGCCTGGCAAATAACCAGCGCTCGTAATCGAAACCACCCGGATTGAGAAAACCATGCGGTCGCTTGAGACGTGCGAGCAGACGCCAGCGTTCTCCGGCTCCCAGTTCCGGGCTGTCCCGGTACCAGCTCAGCCTGACCTTTCCGCGAAACTCGTGCCAGACACCGTTGCCTTGAAAGCGCTCCAGCGCGAGGGGAAAACGGTATCCACCCCCCGTCAGTGATTCCGGTATTCCTGCAACGATACCTTCGAGCAGAATATCGCTGCCTTCAAATACAGGCTCGAGTCCGGGCAAAAGTGTGAGACTTGCATGCAACCATGCCCAGCCATAGCCGATTACCAGCCAGGCCAGGACTCTTGCCCGGCTGATCCAGAGTCCCAAGAGAACCGGAAACAGGACCGCGAGCCAGTGCGGCTCGGGGAGATCCGAATGTAACTGCAGGGCGCTAATGCCTGTCAGAAAGACGAGCGCCCTGGTGAGCATGTTCATCCATAAACCGGTTCCCGATCCAGTCCTTTGGATCGTTGCGTGTACTGCCGGGACAACCGGCTGTGCCTTTAGCGGATGTCCGGAATCTGCGTATTCCTATTCCCGGGATCGATTGCTGTTCGTACTCTATTTTCCGGGTTCGTGAGCCTGGAGTGTGTCCACCAGCATGCCGTCGGTGAGTGTCAACACACGATCCATACGCTCTGCCAGTCCATGGTCGTGTGTGACCACCACGATACTGGTATCCAGGGCATCATTCAGTTCGAGCATCAAATCATAGACATGATCGGCATTGCGCCGGTCCAGATTGCCGGTTGGTTCGTCGGCAAGCACGCATTTCGGATGGGTAACGAGCGCGCGGGCAATAGCAGCCCTTTGCCGTTCACCACCCGAAAGTTCACCCGGCTTGTGTAGCAGGCGCTCTCCGAGTCCGACCCGTTCGAGCATTGCACCGGCCTGGTCAGTTGCTTCACCGGTAGACTGGCCCCGGATCAGCAGTGGCAGTGCCACATTCTCCAGCGCGGTAAACTCGGGTAACAGGTGATGGAACTGGTAGACGAATCCCAGCTGTTCGTTGCGAATCCTGCCACGTTCGGTATCACCCAGCTGGTCCATACGGGTACCGGATATCGACACCATGCCGGAGGATGGCAGGTCCAGTCCCCCAAGCAGATGCAATAGTGTGCTCTTCCCACTGCCGGATGCGCCGACGATTGCTATCTTCTCGCCTGTGCCGACATCCAGGTCGACGCTGCGCAGCACCTCCACCTTCAGGGGACCTTCCTGAAAGGTTCTGGCAAGCTCCCGGCAGGCAAGTACGCTGCTACTCATAGCGCAATGCCTCCGCTGGCTGCGTACGGGATGCCCGCCACGCAGGATACAGGGTTGCCAGCAGGCTGAGTGAAAAGGCAACAATGGCCATCAGCCAGACATCATCCCAGTGCAGCTCCGATGGCAAATCACTGATGTAGTAGACGTCAGCGGCAAGAAACTGCGTATTGAACAATCGTTCCAGAGCCGGAACGATGGTTTCCACATTCAGCGCCAGCAGCACACCACCAATAACCCCGAGCAAGGTACCGAATATACCGATTACCGCGCCTTGCACGATAAAGACGCTCATGATGGAGCGCGGTGTCGCCCCGAGAGTTCGCAGTATGGCAATATCGGCCTGTTTATCAGTAACCACCATAACCAGGGTGGATACGATATTGAAAGCGGCTACCGCGACGATCAGGGTGAGAATGACGAACATTACCCGCTTTTCGGTCTTTACCGCCTTGAAAAAATTGGCGTGCTGGCGGGTCCAGTCTTCCACGCGAATATCCGCTGGAAAACTACTGGCGATCTCCCTGGCGATATAGGGCGCGAGAAACATGTCGTCCAGCTTGAGACGTACCCCTGTGACATTATCGCCGAGGCTGAAAAGTTTGGCGGCATCCTCCATGTGCATCATCGCAACGCCACGGTCGTATTCGTACATTCCGACATCAAAGATGCCCGTGACCGTAAACCGGCGCAGTCGGGGCAGCACCCCGGCCGGACTTACCGTTGCCTGCGGACTGATCACGGTTACCGGGTCGCCTTTTCTCACTCCCAGCGAATAGGCCAGTTCGCTACCGAGGACGATACCGTATTCTCCCGCACGCAGGTCATCGATGCTCCCGAATTTCATGTGCTCCCAGACATCCGATACCTTCGCCTCACTCGCGGGCAGGATACCCCGGATCAGGGCGCCGCTGACTTGCTTGCCATGTGTCAACATGGTCTCGCCCTGGACATAGGGTGCGCTGTCCAGGACATGCCGGTTCCCGGCGGCTCGTTCAGCTACATCTTCCCAGGCCGGTAATCTCCCGCCAAAGGTTGAGATCGTCGCATGGGCTGCCATGCCGAGAATGCGCTCACGCAGTTCCTTCTCAAAACCGTTCATGACCGAGAGAACGGTAATCAAGGCGGTAACCCCCAGGGCAATCCCGAGCATGGAGGACAGGGAGATGAACGAAATAAAGTGGTTACGGCGCTTTGCCCGTGTATAACGAAGGCCGACAAACAGTTCGTAGGGTTTAAACATGGGGCGGCATTAAAACACAAAACCATGGTTTCGTCTGAATAAGCAGCGCAATGATTCCCGAGACCGGCCGCGCTCCCGTGCAAACCGGCGTATAGTCAGCATTAATATACTTAATGTTGATTCTGTATATCGTTATTATTTGCATGTATTTTATATAAATTATAAATCACGACCTGAGTCAGGGGCCTGGTTCCCCATCACCGTCGCACTATCCCGATCCAGTGATTTCCCAAACCGGCACAAGGAGTGTAGATCTTCCATCCCGACGACGTAATGACGGTCTTTCATCGCCAGGTGTAGGAATTCAACCAAATCAATTGAGTGAACGGGTTCACAGCTTCCGTAATCCGCCCTTTTGCCCTGCTCCCGGCGATGCTATATTTCAGTGAATGCTGGATATTTTATAGAATATTACCAAGGAGTTAGAAATGAAACTACTATCCGTTTCTATTATGATCTCAGTCCTTGCCGCGACGTCTTTTCCACTGGTTTGCATGGCTGATGTCCTGCTGATCGAAGAAGTGAGGGAGGCGCCACCCAACGATCCATCCGGTGTCCCGCGTCCACCGCGCGGCATGAGGATGAACGAGGTGAAGCAGAAATTCGGTGAACCGGAGACGATGGCGCCAGCGGTAGGGATTCCGCCAATCACCCAGTGGGACTATAACGCCTACTCCGTGTATTTCGAAAACGACACCGTCCTGCACTCCGTCGTACACCGTGCATCCGGAAACTGATCCGGCGACGCGATCGACCGCCGGCCCCGGCTGCAGCAGCGCACACTGCCAGCCGGGGATTCTAACCAGAGCCGGATCCAGCTTGCATGGCCTCAACCGGATCCGGCCGCGCCCCCTTTCCTGTCCTGACTGATCCGCCACCACCCGGAACGTGATACCCGGGCTGGGTACTATCAGGGAAAATCTTACTCTGATACCCTGTTTGTACGAGGCGGCATTCCGGGGTCGCGAGGACATTGTGCTGCCGTCCAGGCAGCTGGCCCAGCCTGGTCGACGGCCACCGTTTATGCGGAATAATCAAAGATGATACTCATACTGAAACCCAACACAGAGCGGGATGGCACGGAATTCAGTCAGCTGCTGGAATTCCTCAGCAACCTCAGGAATATTCGCTTCCGCACCCATGACGAACACGGGGCACAGCAGGTGCTGACCGAGGTTTATCTGATTGGCGATACGGCCTCCCTGTCGTTAGATGAAATGGAGAGTCTGCCTTGTGTGGAGCGCGTAGTCCGCATATCCGAGGAATACCGGGTTCTTGGCCGGCACCGGGATACTGTTCGTCCGACTCATTTCGAGTACAACGGGGTCCGCTTTGGACAGGACAACCTGAATGTGTTCGCCGGCCTGTGCGCTGTTGACATACCCGGAAATGTCGAGACGGTAATGAAGGCCCTCAAGGCTCACGGGCAGCAATGCACCCGGATGGGGGCCTATAAACCGCGTACCAGCCCCTATTCCTTTCAGGGGCATGGCAAGGAATGTCTTCCCTTTGTCTTCGAACTTGCCGGCAAATACGACATCAAGGTGATTGCCATGGAGGTTACCCATGAAAATCATGTGGAGGAAATTCATGCCGCTCTCCACCAGACGGGTCATCCGACGGGTGTCTTGCTGCAAATCGGAACCCGCAATACCCAGAATTTCGAACTTCTGAAGTTCGTGGGGCGCCAGCGTGAGTTCCCGGTCCTGCTCAAGCGCGGTTTCGGAATTACCCTGGAAGAATCGCTCAATGCCGCGGAATACCTCGCCAGCGAAGGGAACTCAAGGGTAATATTCGGTCTGCGCGGCATGAAGACCAACATGGGGGATCCACACCGGAACTTTGTTGATTTCGCGCATGTCCCGGTTGTGAAGCGCCTGACCAGGATGCCGGTTTGCATCGATCCTTCCCATTCCGTTGGCAGTCGTGACTATGCCCCGGATGGTCTGCTCGATGTTTTTCATGTAACCGCACAGGGAGTGATCGCGGGAGCCAATATGGTCCTCGTGGACTTTCACCCGGAACCCGGCAAGGCGCTGGTGGATGGTCCACAGGCCCTTCGCATGCATGAACTACCCCTCTTCCTCGAGGATATACAAATCGCCAGGGAAGCGTACGAGAAACGGGTGGAGACGGCAGCACGTCATGCAGCGCAGTGGGCGGAAACCGCCTGATTGATAGCAACTGCAAGGACCATGGGCCATGCTGGTTCCAGACAGATGATCCCGGAGCCCATGTCACCACGATCCGGTCCGCTAACCCTATTTTCATGCTGATATACAGGTGATCCATGTACCGAATGATACCGCTTGTCGCCCTCTGCCTGTGCACGATTGTGCATGCAGAGGAGGATGTCTCCCGGCTTGTGGAGACCCCCTACACGGAACAAAAGGTGGTCTATGATTTTTATTTTGACGAGCCGGCCAAGATCAATCCAGCACTGTACTGGATTCGCTCACTGATCAATCCCCTGATGGATACCCCCTATGATATGGCACCCGAATTTCTCGACATCAAGGTCGTCATACATGGCACGGAGATCGTAACACTCGCCAGAAAGAATTATGACCGTTACCGGGATGCCGTTGAACGCATGCGTTATTACGCCAACCTGGGAGTGGAGTTCAAGGTCTGCGGGATCGCCGCTCATGACTATGGTTACGAAATCGGGGATTTCTACGAGTTTGTCGATGTCGTTCCATCCGCGATAACCGAACTGGCGCACTGGCAGTTACAGGGCTACGCACTGATCACGCCGAACGTCATGGAAAAGAAATATACCATCGAGGAAATCCGATAGTCTTCCTGTCAATTCACTGGCCTTCTTATCGGGACCGTTTCAGGGTGTTCTTGTCGAAGTCCCGGTCTGTCAGGCCGGTACGAAACCGGTAATTGGTCCAGTCCAGCCTTGTGCTTTTACCGGTCTGGTGATTGAGCATGTCCATTCTGTGCGCCCGCCAGTACTGTTCCAGGTACTGCTTGAAGTCATGGTTGGTTAGGGTTTTGAGCAGCGCGTCCTTGCGATCGTAGTACTCGATTTTCAGTACGCGGTATTCGGCCTTGTCGATCCAGACGACCTGCCGGGTATAGCCGGAATTCTTGTCCACGGGGTAGCGTTCCAGAATGAAGCTGTCCTGGCCGTCATACACCTCATCTCCTGTATACCGGTAGGTGTACTTTTCAACCTCGTTGGATGAGATATCCTCGTAGGCGAATTCACTGCCCATGAACGGTCCGGACTTGTTCTTGGAGGAGATCCGCTTGACGCGCTTGAGTGCTGGAAGGTATAGCCACTGGTCATCGATACCAGTCGGGTGCGAGAAGGACAAAAAGGCCGTACCCTTCACATCACGGGGTTTGTCAAAAATGGACAGACTCTTGTCTCCATCCCCCTCCACCTCCAGGGTTCGTACGCGTACATAGCGAATGCTTTCATCCCCCTGCTTGTTGCGCAGGGTCATCAGCATATCCGCGCGGGAATCCTGGAAACCCTGATCCCTGCGGTCCGCTTCCACCGCGATCTCGAGTCCCCTTTCCTCCGGCGTTTGCGCCAGGGAACACAGCGGGATCAGGCTAGGCAGTATCAGTAACCATATCTTTCGCAAAGTCCTTCTCCTCCAGTTTCATCAGCAATGGCGGCAACAGCAGAAAGTCGGCGATCAGTGCAATGGCAATGGTCATGGCGGTCAGCAAGCCCATCCCCGAGTTCAGTTCGAACGTCGACAGCCTGAGAATCAGAAAGCCGGCAACCAGCACCAGGGAGGTAATCCACAGCGCAGTGCCGACGGTTGAAAAGGCATAGCGTACCGCATCGGGTGGAGTCATGTCCTGCTCGTGGCGGGCGCGCAGGTACTTGCTCAGAAAATGCACGGTGTCATCCACCACGATTCCCAGGGTCATGCCGGTGACCACGGAAAGGCCCAGTCCCACCTGACCGACGAATAGCCCCCACAGGCCGAAGGCGATGGCAGCGGGCACCAGGTTGGGTATCATGCTGATGAGCCCGATCTTTACCGAGCGCAGGGCGAAAATCAGGATAAAGGAAATCAGCAGGAGCGCCAGGGTGGTGCCGGTCAGCATGCTGCGGATATTGCGCTGGCCAAGGTGGGAAAACATGACGGTCGGGCTGACTCCATGGGCATGCATACTGTCCGGCGTGTTACTGTCCAGCCATTGCTGGGCACGTTCTTCGAGTTCCATCATGCCGTTGCTGGAGATACTCTGCAGGGTCACCCGCAGGCGGGTTGCGGACTTGTCTACATTGATCTGGTTATTGAGATCCAGCCCGTAAGGCAGCGACATCTCGTAGAGCAGCAGATACTGGGCTGCCAGATTTCGCTCACCGGGCAGTCGATACCAGGCAGGATCATCCGCGTGCATGTTCTTGTTGAGCCGCTTCATGGTGTCTGTCAGCGTCTCCACATGCAGGGTTTCCGGCTGTTGCTCAAACCAGCGGGCAAAGGCTTCCAGTAGTTCCAGGAATTCGGGTTCGCTGATACCCCCTGATTCCTCCCCCTTGAGCGAATAGTTGATCGAATAGATCCCGGTCAGGTTCTCGGTGGTGAAATCGGTTGCCTGGCGAAAGTTGACGGTTTCATCGAAATATTTGACGAATTCGTCATTCAGTTCATTGCGCGGAATAAAGGAAACCAGCAGGAGGGTAAGCAGGCCCATGCCCCACAACAGGGTTTTCCGGCGGGCAATGACGAATTCGGCAAACTGTTCCATGGCCCTGCCCGGAGTGGATCGGGCCGGTTTTACCCGAACTGGCAGTACCATGATCAGGGCAGGCAGGAAGCTAACGGCATAGAAAAATCCCGCCACAACACCCATGGCAACGATATTGCCCAGGTCGCGAAACGGGGGTGAGTCACTGAAATTCATACTCAGGAAACCGATGGCCGTTGTCAGGCTGGTCAGGAAGACCGGCTGGAGGTTGATGCGAAGACTCTCGATCATGGCCGCGGCCTTGTCGAGACCCCGTCGCATGGCCTGCAGAAAACTGACCAGGATGTGAACGCAGTGTGCCACGGCCAGGGTCAGGATCATGGTCGGTGCATTCGCTGAGGGTGGCGTGAGTGCGATTTCCAGCCACCCCGTGAGACCCATCGCCGTCAGGATACTGAATACGATGACAAAAACGGTACCAACGGTGCCGGTCAAAGAACGGAGCAGAAAACCAAGGGCGAGGATCACCACCAGGAACATCAGCGGAACCAGAGTCCCCATATCCTGCTTGCTTGCCTCCGGGAAGGCATTGTTCATCATGACCATGCCGGTCAGATAGACCTGCAGATCCGGATTTTCCGCCCGCAGTCCGGCGGCGAGATTACGTGCGAAGGCAGCGGCTTCGGGTACCTCTGCCTCCGGATCGATTCCAGGCAGCTGGACGGTTACGTTGATCCCCGTGACCCGGCTGTCCGGGGAGATCAGTCTCCGGGCGAGCAAGGGTTCGCTGGTAGCAATCTGTCGTATCTGCTCCAGTTCTTCATCGGAAAGGGTTGCCGCGCCGATGACCAGGTCATCGACGATCAGGTCGTCTTCCTCCGCGACCGTGTGCTGGAAATTGCTGATGGAGTCAACGCGAATGGAGTACGGTATCTGCCACGCCTGATCGGTCAGCTTTTCGACAACAGCCAGGGTATGAGGGGTAAAAACATCACCATCCGCGGGCACCAGCACGAACAGGATATTGTCCGTCTTCGTATAGGTATTCTGCAGTTCCTCGAACGCCTGTAGTTGCGGATTCTCTTCCCCGAAGAAAACACGGTAATCGGTATTGAAATGGATCAGGCGGATGCCGCTCGCCGCTGTCGCCACCAGAATGATGCCCAGTAGCAGGACCGGGTAACGCCAGCGAATGAGCCATTTTCCATAGGTCACAATCAAACCGGATCTCCAGTCGAAGGATGAACAGGGTCCCTTGTTCACGGATAGAAAAGCAATGATCTGGCAAGTGGTTACACAGGGGAGCTTCCTGCATCCGGAAAAGCCACGGATGAGGGTAACGGAGAAGGGTTCATTCCCTTTTACCCTCTCTTCGGCAATCAACCGGAACAAGAGGAAACCGGAGTCTCATTGCCAAGTCTGCAGCCCAGGGCCGATTAACCTGCATTATACGCAGATTCGGTAAAAATATTCCCGATGGCAGCGGTGTATGCACCTGTACGCCCGATATGGGACAATATCGGCCCGATAATCCTGTGATTCAGGCGCGATTCACCCATGTCAAGCACCGCCAAAGAGGTCGATACGCAAATCAGCCAGGTCAGCGTACTGCAACCCCCGGTTCCGGAAACGGGTTGTACTGCCCTCTGGACCCGCCTGTATGGCGAAAGTTCATCACTGGCAATTGCCAATGCGGCCCGGGCTGCCAGCAGACCCCTGCTCATCATCACACCGGACATGCAGGCTGCGGAACAGTTACAGGGGGAACTGGGTTTCTTTACCGGTTCGCCGGCCTTGCCCCTGTTGGTATTCCCGGACTGGGAAACCCTGCCATATGACACGTTTTCCCCGCACCAGGACATCATTTCGCAGCGCCTGCTGGCTTTGTCACGTTTGCCGGACATGCAAGAGGGCATCACGATCGTACCGGTAACCACCCTGCTGCAGCGTCTTCCTCCAGTCGAATATCTGCAACGGCACAGCCTGATGCTGGATACCGGAGCGAGCCTGGAGCTGGATGCCATGCGAGGTCGACTGGAGCGCGCCGGCTATCAGTGCGTGTCACAGGTCATGGAGCATGGCGAGTTCGCGGTACGCGGCTCGCTACTGGACCTGTTTCCAATGGGCAGCACCCTCCCCTACCGGATCGATCTCCTGGACCAGGAGATCGACTCGATTCGCACCTTCGATCCGGACACGCAGAGATCGATTGACCGGATCGAGTCGATACGGCTGCTGCCGGCCCGCGAGTGCCCGATGGACAAGGCCTCGATATCCCGTTTCAGGCAGGCCTTTCGGGCGACCTTCGAGGGAGATCCCTCCGCCAGCACGATCTATCGGGATGTCAGCAACGGGCTCGCACCCGCCGGTATCGAATATTATCTGCCCCTGTTCTTTGAGCGCACAGCCACTCTTTTCGACTATCTGCCCGCATCCACCCTGGTCGTGGAACTGGATGATATCGATGCCGCGGTAGCGGATTTTCGCGAACAGGCGGGAGAACGCCATGAGTCCAGACGCCATGATCGGGAAAGACCCGTGCTGCCCCCGGGAGACCTGTTTCTGGATCAGGATGAACTCACAGGCGGCATAACCGACCATACCCGAATCCGTATACAACGGTTCCGGCAGCCGGAGCTTGCACCGGGAACGGTTACCTACGCCACCCGTACCCCCGGGGAACTGAAGATACGCGCACGCCGGGAACAACCGGCGAGCGCATTGCAGGCCTTTCTCGCCGATTTCCCCGGCAGGGTTCTCATCACGGCCGAATCGACCGGCAGGCGGGAATCGTTGCGGGATCTGCTTCGGGATTTCGATATCCACCCGACCGTGGTGGAGGGCTGGAAGGATTTTGTCCACTCGGATCTGCGACTGGGTCTGAGCGTGGCGCCGCTCGACAAGGGCATGATCCTGGATGATCCGCCACTGGCGGTGATCACCGAAACACAGTTGCTGGGCGAGCGTGCGATCCAGTCGCGGGCACGCAAACCGGTCCGTGATACCGGCAGCATTATCCGCAACCTGACCGACCTTCACATCGGGGCACCGGTAGTACACGAGGACCATGGTGTCGGTCGTTATCTCGGGCTCAGGAAACTTGAACTCAACCAGGTGGAGACCGAGTTTCTGATGCTGGAATACAGTGGTGGTGACAAGTTGTACGTTCCGGTCTCGTCACTGCAACTGATCAGCCGCTATACCGGCGCCTCTCCGGAGAGCGCCCCCCTGCACAGGCTGGGCAGCGAGCAGTGGCAACGCGCCAGACGCAAGGCCGCAGGACGCATCCATGATGTTGCCGCTGAGTTACTGGACATCTATGCGCGCAGGGAGGCGCGGAAGGGGCAGGTCTTTCCGGTAGACCACGAAGAGTACGCCACATTCTCCACCGCATTTCCCTTCGAGGAAACGCCGGACCAGCAGTTATCCATCGATGCAATCATCGATGACATGTCCTCGACCAGACCGATGGACCGGGTGGTCTGCGGCGATGTCGGATTCGGAAAGACAGAGGTCGCCATGCGCGCCGCGTTCGTTGCCGCGAACAATGGTCATCAGGTAGCCGTACTGGTACCAACGACGTTGCTTGCGCAGCAGCATTACCAGAATTTCCTCGACCGTTTTGCCGATTGGCCCATCCGGATCGAGGTATTGTCCCGATTCCGCTCCGCGAAGGAGCAGCAGGCGGTCGTCGAATCGCTTGCCAGTGGCGCGGTGGATATCGTCATCGGAACCCACAAGCTGATACAGGGCACGATCCGGTTCAAAAACCTGGGGCTGATCATCGTTGACGAGGAACACCGCTTCGGTGTCCGCCAGAAAGAGAAACTGAAGGCATTGCGCGCCGAGGTGGACATGCTGACACTGACAGCCACGCCGATTCCCCGAACGCTGAACATGTCGCTCTCGGGCCTGCGTGACCTCTCCATCATCAGCACCCCGCCCGCGCACCGCCTCGCGGTCAAGACCTTCGTCAGCGAGTGGAATGACAGCATGATCCGGGAGGCCTGTCTTCGCGAGATCAAGCGCGGTGGCCAGGTTTATTTCCTGCACAACGAGGTGGAAAGCATCGAGCGCATCGCACGCGACCTGGAAAAGATCGTACCGGAGGCAAGCATTGTGATCGCGCACGGCCAGATGCGGGAGCGCGAACTGGAACATGTGATGCTGGATTTTTACCACCGGCGTTTCAATGTCCTGCTTTGCACCACGATTATCGAGAGCGGTATCGATGTACCCAGCGCGAACACCATACTGATCAATCGGGCGGATAAACTGGGTCTGGCCCAGCTCCACCAGTTGCGGGGGCGTGTCGGGCGCTCGCATCACCGCGCCTTCGCCTATCTTATCGTACCATCCCGCCGCAACATGACCGAAGATGCCGTGAAGCGCCTGGAGGCGATCGCATCGATGGAGGAACTCGGCGCGGGATTCACCCTGGCAACCCATGATCTGGAGATTCGTGGTGCGGGTGAACTGCTGGGTGAAGACCAGAGTGGACAGATTCAGGAGATCGGTTTTACACTTTATAACGAGTTGCTGGAGCGTGCGGTAGAGGCATTGAAGGCGGGCCGTCATCCTGAACTCGACAAGCCGCTCGAACATGGCCCGGAGATCGACCTGCAGGTGCCGGCACTCATCCCCGATGATTACCTGCCTGATGTGCACAGCCGGCTGGTCCTGTACAAGAGGATCGCGAGCGCGGACAGCAACGAGGAACTGAAAGATCTGCAGATAGAGATGATTGACCGTTTCGGCTTACTGCCGGATCCCGTCAGGAACCTGTTCCGGATTACCGAACTCAAACTGCTGGCGGCGCCAATGGGGATCCGGAAAATCGAGTCCGGTGAACAGTCCGGCCGATTGCTCTTCGGCCCGGATCCGGCAGTAAATCCCGACAATATCATTACCATGATGCAGGCACATCCTGAACGCTATCGTTTCGAGGGTAAGGACAAGCTGCGCTTTTCAGGCGAGTTTACAACCGAGGAGGAGCGGTTCAGCATCGTGAGCAGTGTGTTACATGCACTGCAATAGCAGTAACCAGCGAGGATGCAGATGATCGTACTTGAGATGAATCCTGGTGTATCCGGTACCGTCCGTGGTGGACAGACCGTTCTTCCTGTCCTGCTGTGCGCCTTGCTGGCTCTGACAGGTAGCCTGGTACCAACGGCCGGTAACGCCGCACAATACGATGTGGAACTTATTGTGTTCAAACATTTGTATCCCGACAGTGGCGGCGAACTGTTACGCGATGACCCGGGAATGCCTGAAGACTGGCATGCCCAGCCTCCGGATAGCGGTAATTTCAGGAAGCTGCCCGCCAGCCAGTTCAGGATGTCCAATATCGAAGGCGCCCTGAGTCGGTCACGTAACTACCGCCCCCTGCTGCATATCGCCTGGCGACAGCCCGGCTTTGGCAGGGCCAGTGCACAGCCGGTGTTGATTCGTCGGGATGGTCCGGCATCGGCAGGTCAGGAAATCACCGGTACGATTACCCTTTCACGGGCACGCTACCTTCACCTGACGGCCGATCTTTTGTTCGGATCCGGATCCAGCCCTGATGTCGCTGAGGGAGCCGCACCGGTACGCCTGCTGGAAAAACGCCGTATGCGCAGCCGGGAAATACACTATCTCGACAACCCGTATTACGGCATCCTGGTTCTGGTAACGCCCAGCCAGTAGGTACCGGTAGCCAGCCCTGTGCTTTCAAACCTGCAATGCGGGCTAGGGATTGCCGTCTTCTCCTTCCGGAATGACCGAAATGAGTTCGACTACGTAGAAATGCGGTTCATAACCGGTGATACCCCGTTTCCTGGCACCGCCCTTGTGGGTAAGGGATGGCGGGATATACAGTTCCCACTGTGCCCCCTCCTCCATCTGAAGCAATGCCTCTTTCAGACCGGGAGTAAGCTCGTTGACGGCAAACGTCGATGGTTCGATTTCCCGGTAGGAGTTGTCAAATTCAGTGCCGTCCGGCAGGAAACCACGATAGTCGATCACGACCTTGTCCGCTGCAGCCGGTGCTCTGCCGTAACCCCGCCTGAGCACCTTGTACTGTAGACCGCTCGGCGTACTGATCACATGCGGTTGCAGGGCGTTGTCGTCAAAGAAGGTCTGCATCTCCTGCTTGGACGGCCGGGCAGAAATATTGACAGGGCGTACCCCCGATATGTCAGACACTGACGCCGGTATCTCTGGTTCAATCTCTTCTTGTGGTGCCTGCTTCTCGCTCGGTTCCTGCTCGTTACTGGCGATGGTCTCGGTTTGTTCTCTGATCGGTACCCGCTTCGGCGGCACACTGGCCGGTTCAGGTTGGTGATTTTCCGGTGGAGGGGCCATACTGGCGATCTGCTGCGCCATTGAAATCTTGATGTCCTTGATATCCCGACCTACATCGGCCAGCAGTTCGGCATTCTTTCTGACGCCCCGGATTTCGGTAACACCGGCGAGACCGGCAAGAAGAAATGCAAAGCCCGCCAGCATGATCACCCACTTCAGGCGCCGTTCCTGCTGGTTCGCCCGATCCAGCACTCCCTGCATTTCGAGCTGGTGTTTTCTGCTTTTTTCCTCC
>JARFQV010000209.1 GCA_029287615.1 Pseudomonadota bacterium
CCCAGGATATGTGAAGTGGTGGCGAGCAGGTCATAGATCTCCGGGGTCGGGCCAAGAATCTCCTCAGCAAGTTTGAAAGAGTGGTATGCCTCATCAAACTTGCCCGCCCAGTCAAACACCTTCCCGAGATTCAGCATCGCAAGGCCCTCAATCCCGGGATCCAGACCCGCGACCACCTCTTGCCCGATGGCCTGCTTACGCTCATCGTTCCAGGCTGCATCGGGTTTGGTAATGCCTGTCTCGACCATCTGATCAAACAGTGCCAGACCCAGAAGGCGGTAGCCTTCCAGGTTGGTATGTACATGATCGGGAAAAAATTCCTTGCCAAAGACGGTATGCCCATACTGGCTTGAATAGGCTTCCCGAAGTATGGATGGAAAATCGATTAGTGGCACATCCTCTGATGAAGCGATCTCTTCAACAATCCGCTGCATGGAACCCAGCATCCGCAGGGGGGCAATATCCTCCTCTACTGCCCGCCGGAATGCCTTCTCCGCCTTGTCGTGCTGCCCCATCTCGAAAAAGACCTGTCCCAGCCGGTAATGAAGCTCGGCATAGCGATCATCAATACCGAGCGCCTGTTGATAAAGGGGCCGTGCCGCACTGAAATGCCCCGTCTTCTGCAGTCCGGTTGCGCGTTGATATAGTACCTGCCATTCCGATAGCGCCTGTTCATCCAGCCCCTCCGTGTGCTCACTCTTGAAGGGGGACATGTCCTTGATATTGATTGCCGGCTGAATAAAGAGGATATCCGAATCCACACTACGGGCGATTCTGGCCATACGAATCAGGTTCAGGCGGTAGTGAGTAATCACCTGCTGTTTCAGGGTATCATCACGACGATAGCTCTCCGGACCAATGGTATGACTGAGAATCTCGTCGACTTCGCTCCCCAGTAGATTGCCTTCACCTGCCTGTTGGGGGGGGGTGGACCTTATGGCATCCAGCATATGCTTCATGGCGGTATAGGTTCGCGTACCACTCAGAGCCGCATCCAGGTTGATCACCCAGGAAGGAAGTTCCATCAGGGCGCCGTAGGAGCGTCGTTCCAGGAATTCATTCTGGCCGGAGTAGACAATAAACAGATCCGGCTGGTATTCCTTGAGCTCATCCAACAGTCTGGCAACTCGGTAGCTGGCGAAGCTGATACCACCGGCATTGATAACCTCCCAGTTGCGAGTCAGATCGGCGGCGTTCAGATAGGTGCGCAACCAGCCGCAGAAAGATACTTCATCAAAATAAGGCCGTCCGTATGTAGTAGATCCGCCCATGCAGAAAATGCGGTAGCTGTTGTTGTCTTTCTGCGCGGGAAACTCCTGATAATTGAATAATCCCTGCTTGTTATTGGCGGTTCGGAGTATGGCCGAGCCATCCTCCCGGTTGTCCTCGACGAACTGGGGGATGTTTTCGGCGAACCCTACCAATGGGTCTTCGGTCAACAGGGCAGGGCGGATACCAAGTGAGGCCAGGACAAGCTCGACAGTCCCGAAGAACAACGCAACGATAATGAATGTGAAAAGAATGTTTTTGTATAGCATATATGAGTATCTTGCTGATGATTGGCTTGAGAGGCCCGCTTCAGGGACTCCAGTCAGAATACGCTTCCGTATGGTGGTGAGGTGTTACAGATTTCACATTAAATGCGTGAAGAATCAGGTGAAGAACGGAATATCGGGTCCCCGTTTTCAGCCGCCACCAATATGATCCAATCGGCAATTATATAGTTACAGGGATAGATAACAATTGATATTAATCAAAAAATCCAGCCCTGTGTCTGTTATCTGTTTCGGAAAACCAGGTTTTGTAACCATCCCGGCAGGCAGGCTACCTGTTATCGGTACTGTACTCATTGAATTTCTTTCTGGCGCCGATGATGTCGACATTTCGATTGCCATCCCTGATCTTCAGTACCGCGTCCAGTTTCCTGAATCGCCCGTAGAAAATTCCCTCCGCGCTTTCGGAATTGATGATTCCCTTGGCGCCGGCATCGACCTTGTCGCTGCTTGTAAATGCATGCGGAATGGTGATCTGGCCGTTTTCCATGCGCATCTCGGCCGTGCCCTGAATATCCTCCACGGTAAGCATCTTTTCAATCCACTGGTGCTTGCCATTCTGGTTGGAGAACATGGCAACCAGTGGTCGCGAGTCCTTGATTTCCAGTTCAGCCTCAGCATTTACATACACCGGTTTCTTCCAGATCGCGTGGCCTTTGGAGAGCAGGAAGCGCGCGCTCCAGTCCTCCCGGTCATAATTCTTTTCCGTACCGAATACCCGTAACTTGTCCAGGGTGATAGTCGATCCGGAGATATCGAAATCCATGTTTTTCGCGATCCCGTCCTGGATGGCGATGTCCACATCCAGCTCACCTGAAAGTTCCTGCTCATCCAGGCGGGCGCGCATAGTACCGGTCTTCAGCCTGACAAAGCCGTCTGCGGAATCGCGCTGCAGTACGATATCCGCCTTCAGATCCGCCTGCCCCTCCAGAAATTGCAGGGGCGAATTCGCGGGCAGATAATCGTTATATGCAGACATATCGGCGACCCTTGCCTCGGGGATTTGCAGGCGCAGGCGGTCGATATTACTTCCGGCCTGGTCCTTGCGCCTGTCCAGGGCCTGGGCCTGGAGTCTCATGGTGACATCCTCGATATACTCCTCTTCTTCATCCTGGCGCTTGAAAAGACCGTTGCGCAGTTCGATCTGCAGATCGAGATCAGGGTGTTCCCCGCCTTCCAGCACGGCAAGTGATATCATTCCGTCACCCCGAGCTGAGTAATCAAGTATGTTGACCTCCAGTTGTTTCGACTCGACGCGGATGAGCGAGTCGCTGGCGGCAAGGCCTTCCTCGACCTTCAGGTCGGCTGTCAGCTCCCCTGAGCCCTTGAGACTCAGGTCATAGGGGTTGCTGAACAGTACATTGATCCAGGAGAGCTGGGTGATATCCCCGGTAATCCGGATATCTGCATCTGCCTTCTCCAGGAGGGACTTGATACCGCTTCCTTTCACTGTCTGTGACACTTGCCTGAAAGTACCGGCCTCCGGTGCAAGCTCGTGAATCGGCAGGACAAACTTGCCCCTGTCGATAGACAGCCTCGTGTTCCAGGGTTCGGTGTTCCCCCTGTCCTCGTTGGCCAGCCTCGCGTCGGTCAAACGCAAACTGGATCCGGAGATGTCCAGTTTCCCGGTTGTGAGTGACGGGAGATGGATGTCGAGGCCAAGATCAAGGTTACTCGTAAACCGGTACGCACCGTAGCTGATGTCGGCGGCGTCGGAGTCCAGGGTCAGGTGGCTCTTCAGCGAGTCGGGGGTTACTTCAGTCTGGCTTTCCAGTTTTCCCAGGCCACCATTCAGACGAAGTGCCAGGTTGTCCGGAATATAGCGCTGGTATACCCCGAGGTCGGGAATCGTGACACGGGGGATGCTGAAGGTGGCTGCGCGCGCACCTGAGAGGCGATCATCCCAGGGCAGCAGTCGCGTGTTGCCGCCGGTCGTCAGCTTGAACGCTTCACCCGTGAAGTGGGGGGTATCATCTCCTTCGTGCAGGAGTTTGATGGTCGCAAACAGAATTTCGAAGACCAGTTGATCCGGCTTATCCTCGGTCACGCTGATCTCGACAGTACCCGTCCCGCTGGCCTCATAGGAATGCAGGTCAAGGCGCAATTCATTCGAGGAGACAGCAAGCCTGGTTGACGGGAGCAGTTTGCCCTGATCGTAATGAATGATTCCACCCAGCACTCCGTTGCCATCGATGTTCAGGCCTTGCAGCTTGCTGAGGTAAAAGTTCAGGAAATTCAGGTTTGCCACCTTTGATTCGAGTTCCGCATCCAGCTTCATGAAACCAAATGACCGGATGCCGCGGTTTTCGGACGGGACGAAGGGAGTAAACTCCAGCGTGCCTTTCAGGAAGCCCGCGTTCGAAACGCCCTGGCCATCGTTGATGGCCAGGGAGTCGATCCTGAGGTCCATCTGCCCGTCCTCCAGCGAGAAAGGCCCACTCCGGGTCTCATAGTTGACATCGGCTTGCAGGGTACCGGTGACCCTGCCCCGTATCTGGAAGATCCAGAATTCGTGACTCCCGGTGGCATGAATATCCTGTACCACGATCTTCCAGCCATTGCCTTTCTTCTTCGGAACCGGGGTGACAGGCGTTTTGTCGATTTCGCGGCCCTTGATCGGCGGGAAAAAGGCGCGTGTTGCCGAATAATCCTTGTCCGGCTTGGGACGGGGACGCTGGAAATACTCAATGTCACTTGCCTCCACCGAGTGGATTTTTACCGATTTACCCAGCAGGGGGAGGATGGAAATCGAGGCGGAGGCGGCCGGAACCTCGGCCTGCCATTGTTGTGAAGAGGTTTGTCCGTTGGCGGAGATACCCTGTGCATGTACCCTGAAGGGGAGCCAGGTCCATGCCTTCTCCCAGGTTACGGAAAACTTTTCCGGTTTGATCTGATTGACCAGGGTCTGGGTCAGCGGCAGATGCAGGGCCATGTTGAACAGGACCAGGTAGGCCAGTTCTGCGAGGAGTACGGTGATGACAATCCGGTATGACCAGGTCTTGAGTTTCATGAGGGTGCCAATCGTGTATTCCAGGGAGATTTAAAGAGCAGAAAGCTGCCGGTTACCTGCTGGTCTGTAACCTCAAAGATCTGGTGGAATTGAACTCGCTTCTGTGCTCGTGGCCGATCATGCAGTGATAGACCACTGGTGCACACGCCACTGACCGGAGGAACTATACCGTGAAATTGTACTCGAATCATTACCACACCGCCCCGGCAAAGAGTCGATTATTATGAGAAACTCGAAAACACGTTCACTGCTTGCAGTTGGCATCCTGGCAGGCGTACTTGCAGGCTACCTGGCAGCTGCCGGGTACGAGGATGACGGAGATCAGAGGTCCATGCTGGAAGAGAAACTGACGCCAATGCAATACAAGGTCACCCAGGAGGATGGCACGGAGCCGCCATTCAAAAACGAGTACTGGGATAACAAGAGGGAAGGGATTTATGTTGACATTGTCAGCGGGGAGCCCCTGTTTTCATCGGTCGACAAATATGATTCGGGTTCCGGCTGGCCGAGTTTTACCAGGCCGCTGATCGAGGAAAATATCATGAGCAAGGTGGATTACAAGCTGATCTACCCCCGTACCGAGGTGCGGAGCAAGGGGGCGGACTCCCACCTGGGTCATGTCTTTGATGATGGCCCGGGGCCGGATCACAAACGTTATTGCATCAACTCGGCTGCCTTGCGATTTGTGTCGCGGGAAGACATGCAGGCGGAAGGCTATGGTGAATATCTGCACCTTTTTGAGGCATCGACGAATACCGAAGTCTCCAGGTAGCCGCTGGCGCGGGCTAGTCCGCCCAGTGCAGCACGTCCTTCATGATTGACCATCTCGGGGCGGTTTGCTCCGGACTCTTGCCCAGGATCCATTTATCGTAAAGACGATCGATGGTTCCTAGCGTCTTTTCCAGTTGCAGCCAGTCATCGATAAATCGCTCGAAGTCACTGTCTCCCCTGGGTACGGCCAGTGCAATGGGAAAGCTTTGATGTGGTTCCGGTATGGCAACTGAATAGGACGGGTAGAGTACGGTCCAGGCTGATCCGGCCTCCGCGCTGACTATCACTCCGTCCAGGTCTGCGGCATAGCCCTTGAAGAAATCCTCATAGAATTCTATCTCCACGATTTCTGTTCGGGGCAGATATTCCCTTGCGTCCCGTGCAAGCTCCGGGGAGGGGATACCGAATTTCAGATCCTTTCTGCTCTTGATTTCAGCCCAGTTCAGGAATTCATTCCGCTGGTGGTCCTTGACGACGATACCCATGGTAACGATCAGGTAGGGATCGGAGAAGGACAGTCTGGATAGCCGGGAAAAATTCGTCAACAAGCCACCGGCAACGATATCGATTGTCCCTGAATCCAGCTGTTCCTCCAGGATTTCATACTCCCAGGGAACAAATTCCAGCTCCACACCCAGTCCTTCCGCCAGCCGGTAGGCCAGCTCCACGTCCAAGCCGACCAGGTTCTGCCTGTCATTGAAGAAGGCGAAGGGCAGATTGTCGGACCGGTATCCGACCCGCAATATACCGCGCTCCAGGATCTGATCCAGACGCGACTGACCGGGGCTGGCGGTATCCGGGTAATCCGGAATCTTGGTATATACCGCTGCCGGTACGGTACTGGTGATTTCAAGTGCGGCAAGGGTTTGCCGGCTCTGGCTTTCATTGCCGATCATAACCCCGAGACCAATGCGCAACGGTACGATGACAACCATCAGCAAGAGGGTGCTGATGCCTGCGAACCGGATCAATCGCCTCCAGTTGAACTGCAGACCGATCGTTGCGGCGGTGGTGGCGATGAGCGTGAAGGCAAACAGGTTCATGACAGCCAGCAGGGTGGCGAACCAGCTGTTGACTACACCGGTTACGACATACAGCTGATACATGTCCGAAGGTATCCGCAGCTGATCGAGAAGGAACGGCAGGGCCAGATCCACGCCGCCGAAGAGGGTGAACAGGCCCATGGTGGCGAACATGGGGTAGTCCACCAGCGATAACTCTTTGCCTGTATACCAGCCGGCGAAGAGTACGAATAGCAGCGTCAGCAGCTTGCCGATATTCGGAAAATTGAATGAGGTCGGTATCAGGACCTCGATATAACTCTCCGTATCCTCTCGCTCGAGTTCCTTTTCCCTGAACAATTCCTTACCGTTCTCGATTAACAGGGGCAGGACGATGAACAGGTTTCCCGTTGCGAACCCGGTGATCAGTGCGCTCCGCGAGGCGCGCAGGACATCCCGATAGGAGAAGGGTGTCAGCAGCGACACGATCGTTGGCAGGATCCAGAATGTCAGTACAAGGACCGCGGCAATAAAACTGAGGATATAGGCTTGCAGGCGCCCGAATTCATCGATGGTCATCGTACCCGCCGCATTGGCCGCGATGGCGAATACACCAATCGGGGTAAGTTTGACCACCATCATGGCCATCCGGGTCAGGGTATCTGAAACAGCGGAGAGCACATCCAGCAGTCCCTGTTTTCTACCCACACCGATGAGTGCGATACCCGCGATTACACTGAACACGGCCACCGCGGGTACGATGGTGCGGGACAGCGAACTGAAGGGATTGGAGGGGATGTACAGATCAATGAAATCAACATCGGCTGCCTGCACCAGGCTCGGGCTGTAGAAAGAACCCGCTGTGGTCGTCGGAAACGCCAGTGGCATGATGAATATGATCAGGAATGCCAGTAACCAGGAGGCCAGCAGGACAATACCGGCGGTGATGGCGAGGTTCTTCGCCTTGTCATAGGTCAGGTTGCCGATTCCGCCGATCAGCGAAACCACCATGTAGGGCAGGATGGACATCTGCAACAAGCCCACGTACGCCCTGCCCACCACCGCCAGTGGCGCCGCCTTCTCCCCGATAAAGAGGCCCAGGCAAACACCGAGGATGAGTCCGGTGAGAATCAGGGTGGCAAGGCTGGGACGGTAGGGTTTTTTATCCGGATGCGTCATGACGCCTGCGGATGATACGCCAGTGGAACAAGTAATTAAATCATGCGGGACAGGGGTACCTGGAAATAACCGGATAAACGGACAGGAAGTGGAGGCAGGAGATTATCAACGGACTCCGCGTCCGTTTCTCCCGCGTAAACAAGTTCCCCGGCGGAATGGGTGTCACTGCAGGGAGATTAGACAGCCACAGCAGAACGGCAGGGCTCAGGGCAGGTAAATGGTCGATGCCAGCATGAAAAAGATCAGCACGCCGAGGATGTCATTGCTGGTCGTGATGAACGGGCCGGTGGCGAGGGCGGGATCGATACCGAAACGGTGCAGGGCGAGCGGTACCGAGGCACCGATTATTGCCGCGAGCAGGATGACCGCGATCAGCGAG
>JARFQV010000224.1 GCA_029287615.1 Pseudomonadota bacterium
GACCAGGATTCGCCCCTCTGCCCAGCGGCCGTTGCTGGCTGCAGCATACGCCTGCCAGTTGGTCAGAGTGAATGTAAAAAACAATGCAATGAAGATGTTGCGAAAACTGTTACTGGTCATTTTTTCATCCTGATGATGGTATTCATCGATACCTTCTTTAGTCGGGACGCTGTCCGCACCACTGCCCGGCAATAAATGGTTTATAAAAGACTATGCAAGCATGTTTTCCATATCCGTGATGAGGTTCACATGGGAGGAAATGGTATCGGGAGGCAGATACCGGGGTATGACAATAGCCTGGCCTGGATCAGGATCGGGTATCAGTTCGGCAGCCGCACTGACGATACAGGCAATGTATCAGAGCTACCGGACTTGACTGGTGGATAGACAAATGCTTCCCATGAGGTGAAAAGATGAAAATTTCAGGTATATTGCAGGCCACCATTCTTGCGCTGGCAGTCTTGGTGGCGGGGGATGTGCTGGCGGGATGGGACCCGAATGCAGAGGGCAAGGCGCGAGAGGCCATAGTGGCCTTCAAGAAGGCGGATCCGGAGATGAATGTCTTCTTCAACAAGTCGTATGGATATGCCGTTTTTCCTGCAGTTGGTAAGGGAGGAATGGGATTCGGTGGTGCCTACGGCAATGGTCTGGTGTTCGAGAAGGAGAGGGTGATCGGCAGGACCAGTCTCGCGCAACTGACATTCGGTTTTCAGCTGGGTGGTCAGGTCTATCGTGAAATTATATTCTTCAAGGACAAATCCACACTGGATGATTACCGAAAGGGCAACTTCGAACTTGGAGCGCAGGCCTCGGCCGTCGCCGCAACCCTCGGTGCATCGGCGGATGCGGATTTCAATATGGGGATCGCAATATTCACCATGGCGCGGGGAGGATTGATGTACGAGGCCACCGTTGGGGGGCAAAAGTTCAGCTTCGAGCCTCGTTAGTGTATACCGCCAGTCATTTCAAGGCCTGTAACAACGTCTTTTCGCGCTGCAAGGTGATGCCCGTTGCCGCCATTGCCGGGCCGCGGTTCCGCCTCGCGCCTTGTTCGGCGCAATAATCCAGTGAAACGGAATGTACAGTGAAGTGGTTGTGTACACGGCCTAGTCGTGATTCCGGAATTCCATCGGTGTGTTTCCTGTCCATCGGCGGAAAGCACGCGTGAAATTACCGGGTTCCGAGAAACCCAGCAGGTAAGTAATGGTAGCCAGGGATCGTCGTGACTGCAGGATATACTGGATGGCTAGATCCCGGCGGGTATCGTCCAGTAGTTTCTTGAAGGTCGTGTTCTCTTCTTTCAATCTGCGCTGAAGGCTGCGCAGGCTGATATTCAGTGAGTCTGCTATCTCTGTTTGATTCGGCGTACCGCCGGGTAGCAGGTCGATTATCCTGCTGCGGACCTGAAGGGAGATGCTGGCCTGGTCGAACCGGGTAAGATAATCCATCACGGTCTGGTCATTGACTCGTGCCAGATGCGGATTTGCGGTTGCCAGTGGTCTGTTGATGATGTCACGGTCGAAACACAGCCGGTTATCGACAGCCGAGTACCTGATCGGGCAGGCAAAGAATTCATCGAACTGCCTGGCACATTCCGGTTCCGGTCTTTGCAGATTGACACATACCGGGCTGATCTCCTCGCATGCGGTAATCCGGCACATGCGCAGGAAGGCGGCCATACCCAGATCGGCTGCTGCATGGACAAAGTTCGGCCATTTCTCGGGTCCGAGCATGACCAGGTCCACAGTATCCGCCCGGTCTTCCAGTCGAATATCGGTGATTGCATTGATTAGCCGTGAAAATCGTACCAGGCGGCCGAGTGCGTCCCGAAGGGTGTTACTGGCCAGCCAGGCAAATCCAAGACCATGCAGGCTTGCTGGCTGAAACTGGCTGACGGCGGATAAGCCAAAACAGGGGTCGTCCGTCTCCTTGACTGCGATGGCCCACAATTTCTGCATGCGTGCTGTGGCGATCCGCGCATCCGGTCCGGTGAATTCTTCCATACCGATGCCGGCCCTGGCAAAGACAGCTGCCGGGTCGCAACCGTATCTCTGCAATGTCCTGTGAATAATCGTGGCAACACTGCCAAGGGTAGTGATTTCCTTGTTGAGGACCACCATATGCCGCATTTGGGTATGTAGGGATAAGATATTGGCATCAAATGATAACCGGAAACGGAAGGTTTTCGCTATGCTGTTCGCCTGAATTTTTCATGCACAGGTTGCGTACTTGCCGGTTCCAACCGGTCATGAAGATCGATTCCGTTACACCGTTATTCAACCGATTGCCCGACTGCTGGATCAGAACGGGCCGCTGGATCCGTATGGTATTGAAGGCCGCAGTAGAGGCGAGGCATACCGGGTGGCGGTCAGAGTACTGGTAGAGGGTATCAACTATTCAGGAATCCTGTGATGGTACAGGTGCATGAGGGGGAAGAAGTACATAGGGGTGCGGTTATCCTGGCTAGCGTGTACCTGTGTAGTTGAAGGCTGAGGCCAGGGCATCTGCCAGGAATACTGTCCTGTGACAGGGGTTGGGAGGTGGGGAGCATCCGGGTGGCAGGTGCCGGGGGTGAGGTCGAGGCAAGCATCGAGAGAAATATTGCCCGGCCTTGCTCCCGGTGCACCCGAACCGCCTGTCTATCTAGGGTCTGTTAAAACGATGCGGATGCCCTGCTTGCCCCTCCAATGAGACCAGACCAGGCGCACAGAGCGTTGTTTGGTGACTCCAAATGAGCAATGCGCAACAGGGTGAGGAAAATCCATATCCAACCGAGATCATATCGCACCGCGTTGATAAAACGGGTCAGAATCCCAGACTATCGAATAGCAGGATAGCGGGTGGTATCAATGCCGCGATCAGTATCAGTGCACCGAACAGAATTGCACGGATTGTCTCTCTCATTGCTAGCTCCGGAATACTACCGGGTTGACGATCAGCACCAGGCCCGGCTGCATACAGTTCCTGATCCCTGTTCAGGTCAATGATGGTTCTCTACGGTGAGCGATTGCATGATGCCTGATCCTGACTGGCGTATCGCTCTGATCCTCGATCTACTGGGTGAGGGGAGTCACGCGCTGGGGAGAACCATCCTGTCAAGGCACTATATCGCCAACCTGATCAGTGCCTGAACTGCTTTAACCGCAACTTGACCTCGCGTCGTGTTCAGGGTGTGCTTCCGGTCAGAAATGCCAGTGTGGTACTGGTTTACCAGTCAACTGTTACGGACATATCCGGTCGTTCCGCAAGTCCCGTGATTCTCTTCAAGGGGCGGATTCTCCGGTATCTCCCCGTGGCAACACCGCTTGTGCCATTCGGCTGGTACTGTCCGGTATACCCGTTGTGGTCCGATACGGGTCCTTTGCTATTGTCTTGCCTGATCCGGTAATCTTCCGGCTTGTAAATCGCAGGAAATTTATCCTGCGGGATAGATTCAACCCGGAGAGTGATTACATTGAAATCCATTAGCAGAACTTTCCTGACCGGACTGATTACCATCCTGCCGGTTGTTCTCACACTCTACCTGTTGTACTGGCTGGTGATATCGATGGAAACCGTTCTGGGCAAGATAATCCGCCTGGTACTGCCAGAAGGGATGTACTGGCCCGGTATGGGCGTCATTGCAGGATTGATCGTGGTGTTCATGACGGGATTGCTGATGCATGCCTACGTGGTACGCTGGCTTTTCGCCAAGGGTGAAGAGGTATTCTATCACCTGCCCCTGATTAACTCTGTTTACCGGGCAATGCGCGATTTCTTCGATTTCCTTTCCCCGACCACGAAAAAGGAGTTCGAGAAAGTGGTTGCGGTAACCATCGGGGAAAACGGCATGCAGATGATCGGCTTCGTTACCCAGGCCGTATCAGAACGCCTTCCCGAGGGATTCAATGATGATGACCGGATTCTGGTTTATCTCCCCATGAGCTACATGATTGGAGGCTACACGGTGCTGATGCCGCGAAGTGCGGTACAACCACTGGACATGAGCATGGAAGAGGCCATGCGTTTCACGCTGACGGCTGGTGTTACCGGCAAGTAATCC
>JARFQV010000228.1 GCA_029287615.1 Pseudomonadota bacterium
GACTGGGAAAATGGATGCGCAATGATTTGGGGTATGTATAAGTGAAATTTATTGCCAGGGAGGGGCAGCCTCAAGGCGTTTCATTTTCCTTACGTTAATGAATAAACATAAAGTTAGAATATAAATGTTGATAATGATCGACAATTACGATTCCTTCACCTATAACCTGGTCCAGTACCTGGGTGAACTGGGGGCGGATGTTAATGTATACCGCAACGACCAGCTCAGTGTGGCGGATATAGAGAATCTGAATCCTGAAAGAATCGTGATTTCTCCCGGACCCTGTACACCCAATGAAGCAGGAATATCCATAGAAACCATTAAACGATTTGCCGGGCGTATTCCGATTCTGGGTGTCTGTCTGGGTCACCAGAGTATCGGCCAGGCATTCGGTGGAAAGATTGTCCATGCAAGAGAGATCATGCATGGAAAGACCTCGATGATTCACCATCGGGGCGTGGGTGTATTTGCCGGATTACCGGAGCAGATCGAGGCTACCCGGTACCATTCCCTGGTTATCGATCGTGAAAGACTGCCAGAGTGTCTGGAGGTAACCGCCTGGACAGAAGATCGCGAGGGAAAAGTAGACGAGATCATGGGGGTGCGCCATCGGGAATTACCGGTGGAGGGTGTGCAATTCCACCCCGAGTCGATTCTCACGATGCACGGCCATGATCTACTGAAGAATTTTCTCGAACAGCAGTGCTAGGGCCTGTTAACACTATGCGGATGCCCAGCGTAGTGTTAACAGGCCCTGGTGTGCGTTTCGGACAGGCTCGGATTTCATTACATACCGGTTATTATGGCAGGATGAAGGCGCGGTCGGAGTGGTGTTAATAATCAGCGGGTAACCATAGCCGGTCACTTTTCCGTAGTGCGAGGACAGAAATGGATATGCAGGCAGCGATCAGGGCGGTCACGGAGCATCGTGATCTGAATACAGAAGAAATGGAAGAGGTGATGCAGACCATCATGACGGGTCAGGCAACGCCAGCACAGATTGGTGGTTTTCTGGTCGGTTTGCGCATGAAGGGAGAGACCATTGACGAGATAGCCGCCGCTGCAAGGGTTATGCGTAGACTCGCGACCAGGGTTGAGGTGGAAGGACCGCATCTGGTAGACACCTGTGGTACGGGTGGAGACAGTTCGGGTACCTTCAATATTTCGACGGCCAGCGCAATCGTTGCCGCTGCGGCCGGAGCCAGGGTTGCAAAACATGGCAATCGCTCGGTTTCCAGCAGCTCGGGCAGCGCAGACGTGCTGGAGGCAGCGGGTGTGCGACTGGATCTCGGGGCTGAACAGGTCAAGCGCTGTATCGATACCGTGGGAGTTGGATTTCTTTTTGCGCCCCAGCATCACAGTGCGATGAAGCACGCAATCGGGCCGCGCAGGGAAATGGCTGTCAGGACGGTATTCAACCTGCTCGGGCCGCTCACCAATCCCGCCGGCGCGCCCAATCAGGTTGTGGGTGTATTCAGTAACACCTGGGTGGAACCGCTGGCAAGGGTCCTGCAGCGTCTCGGCAGCGAACATGTGCTGGTGGTTCATGCCGAGGACGGTCTGGATGAAATCAGTATCGGTGCGCCGACACAGCTGGCGGAACTGAAGGATGATGAGCTCAGCATGTACAGCATCACACCGGAGCAATTCGGGTTTGAGCGTTCCTCATTGTCGACACTCTCGGTTGAGGATGCAGCCCAGAGCCTTGCAATCATCCGCGATGTCTTCAGCAATATTTCGGGACCGGCACATGATATCGTTGCACTCAACGCAGGCGCTGCGATTTATGCCGCCTCGGTTACCGACACGCTGGAGGAGGGTGTGCAGGCAGCCAGCAGGGCGATCGAAAGCGGTGCTGCCGGGAAGAAGCTGCAGGAGCTTGTGGATTTTTCAAAATCATTATGAACCAGACACCGGATATCCTGCGCAGGATACTTGCCCGCAAGGTAGAGGAGATCGATGCGCGCAGTCATCAGCTGGGAATCAGGGAGCTGAGCGCGCGCATCGAGTCATCTGATGTGCCGCGTGGATTTTTGGCCAGCCTGGTTGATAAGGACAGGACGGGACAGGCGGCCGTGATCGCGGAAATCAAGAAAGCCTCCCCCAGCAAGGGCATTCTGCGGGAGGATTTCGATCCCGCCGGAATTGCCAGGAGTTATGAGCGTGGTGGAGCGGCCTGCCTTTCGGTCTTGACCGATATCGACTTCTTTCAGGGCGATGATCGCTACCTCGGGGAGGCGCGCACAGCCTGCTCTCTACCGGTGCTGCGCAAGGATTTTATTGTCGATCCGTACCAGGTGTATGAGGCGCGGGTGATCGGGGCCGACTGCATACTACTGATCGTGGCAGCACTGGGCGATGTCATGCTGTCAGAACTGATGCAGCTCGCTGCCCATCTGGACATGGATACGCTGGTCGAGGTGCATGACAGGGAAGAACTGGACCGGGCGCTGATGATTCAGGCGCCATTGATTGGAATCAACAACCGCGATCTGCGTACCTTCAAAACCGATCTTTCGACCACGCTGGATATGCTGGATGTGATTCCGCCGGACCGCAGGGTTGTCACCGAGAGCGGGATTCACACCCGGGAAGATGTGGATCGCATGCGAGAGAAGGGGGTGAATACCTTCCTGGTTGGCGAGGCCTTGATGAAGGCGCCGGACCCGGGTAGCAGGCTCATGGAACTGTTTGATACCGGTGAGGCTCGATGAGGCTGTTCACCGGGTACCGAAAACCACAATGGTCTTTCCCTTGACGGATAAATGACCCTCTTCCGCCAGGGATTTTAGTACTCGCCCCGCCATTTCACGGGAGCAACCGACAATTCGGCCGATCTCCTGCCGGGTAATGCGTATCTGCATCCCGTCAGGATGGGTCATGGCATCCGGTTCCTTGCACAGATCCAGCAGGGTGTGGGCAACTCTGCCGGTGACATCCAGAAATGCGAGGTTGCTCACCTTGCGGCTGGTCTTGCGCAGACGGGTGGACAGCTGGGCTGCCAGTGCCAGGAGAATATCGGGGTCTTCCTTCGAGAGGGCACGAAACCGGCTATAGCTGATCTCGGCCAGTTCACATTCGCTGCGGGTCCTCACCCAGGCACTGCGGTTGGGCTGCTCCCCAAAAAGCCCCATTTCGCCAAAAAATCCACCAGAGTTGATATAGGCCAGGACAATTTCATGCCCTTCCTCATCCTCGATCAGGACCGTAACCGATCCTTTTACGACGTAATAAAGAACATCCGGCTGGTCACCTGCATAGATGATAACGCTCTTTGCGGGGTACCGGTGTTTATGGCAATGTTGAAGAAGCCGGTCGACGGCCGGGTTGCCGGCAGTATTTCCGGCAGTATTTGCAGCAGGAACGCTGGTGGATTTAATCATTGTATTCATATTTGAATCCTGTCCCTCCAGTCAGGGGACCCCTTATCCTGATGTTCTATCGGCATGCCAGCTTATTTATGAATGATTTTATCCCTGAATTGATTGTTGTTTTGATTGTGTGTGGATATCTGCCGACAGCGGAACCTGTCCTGTATTATTGGCTGCACCGTTATAATGGTCTTTTAACCCGGATTTGGTGCCAGGAGGCGATGGTTCATCATCGTGATGTCAAATCCGGTTTGGTTACTACGTCCGGAACGTGGAGTGGCGGCCGTACCTGGAGACCGCGTTACCCTGTTTCCGGCAGGCGGGAGGTGGTATGAAGGCGCGTATCAAGTGGGTGGAAGGTGCTGCATTTGTCGGCGAATCCGGCAGCGGCCACAGCGTCGTTATGGATGGTCCGCCCGAAAATGGTGGCCGTAACCTCGGGATCCGTCCCATGGAGATGTTGTTGATTGGTATGGGTGGGTGCACAGCATTTGATGTGGTGCATATCCTGAAAAAGGCACGCCAGCCAGTCGAGGACTGTGTGGTCGAGATTCAGGCAGAGCGGGCCGAAAAACCGCCCAGGGTGTTTACCAGGATTCATGTGCACTTCATCGTGACCGGCCGTGCTCTGTCGGACAAGCAGGTCGGGCGCGCGGTCAGATTATCTGCAGAGACCTACTGTTCCGCTTCCCTGATGCTCGGGAAGGCGGCGGAAATCACGCATGACTACGAGCTCGTCCCGGTTTCGGGGGGGTAATCATGAGTCGACTGAAATTGCATGGTTTCAATAATCTTACCAAGACGCTGAGCTTCAATATTTATGATATCTGTTATGCGGCCACCCCATCCCACCGCAGGGAGTATCTCGAG
Organism: Pseudomonadota bacterium; assembly: GCA_029287615.1. Lineage (GTDB taxonomy): Bacteria > Pseudomonadota > Gammaproteobacteria > UBA9214 > UBA9214 > JARFQV01. Next base: position 4,242 of record JARFQV010000228.1, read on the forward strand.
TATATCGACGAAGAATACAATGCAGAAAGACTGACCCGTATCCTGAATAGCGTTGCCGAAATCATTGGGGCGCAGGTGCTCGATATTGCGCGGCAGGATTACGAGCCACAGGGTGCCAGCGTGACCATGATGATTGCCGAGGGGCAAGACGGGGTGGCGGGAGAATCGGGCTGGGATAAAACCGGTTTGCTGTCCGAATCGGTGGTGGCCCATCTGGACAAGAGTCATATTACCGTGCATACCTATCCGGAAAGCCATCCAGAGGACGGTATCAGTACATTTCGCGCGGATATCGATGTGTCAACCTGTGGTCAGGTCTCCCCCCTCAATGCGCTGAATTTCCTAATACACAGCTTCGAGTCGGATGTGGTTATCCTGGACTACCGGGTTCGCGGTTTCACCAGGGATGTAAAGGGGAGCAAGTATTTTATCGATCACGAAATCAGTTCAATACAGGATTATCTGGCGGATGATGTTCGTGAGCAGTACCGGATGAGGGACATCAATGTCTATGAGGAGAATATCTTTCATACCAAGATGATGCTGCGGGGCTTCGACCTTGACGATTACCTCTTTGGACTGGGTAAGGAGGCTTTGGCTGCCGGAGAGCAGCAGGTGATCGTGAACCGCTTACATCATGAAATGCTGGAGATGTTTTACGGCCGTATTATTTAGCCCTGGCCCGGATTTCTCACCGCGAGGACTCTCATCGTGGTGAGAAATCCGGGCTAGATTCTGTATGTTGTTTTCGTCATTACTTTCGAGGCCAGCTTCATCAGCTTGCGTACCGGTTCAGGCAATTCCCGCCCGCCTGCATTGACTGCACCGGTCGCATGGCGGGCTTCGTCTTCCTTCATCTGCTCCACGATTGCCCTGGTCTTGCTGTCTTGTTCAGGCAGTTGCTCCAGGTGGTCATCAAGGTGCCTGACAACCTGTCTTTCGGTTTCCGCAAGGAAACCCAGGCTCCACTTGTCACCGATCACGCCTGCCGCGGCACCAATTGCAAAGGAGCCTGCGTACCAGACTGTGTTCAGATAACTGGTGTGACCACCCAGTTCATCAACTCTTTTGGAGCACCAGACCAGATGGTCATTTTCTTCCCGTGCGGCCTGTTCCATTTGATTCTGAATATCCGGGCTTCGGGCAGTAAGCGCCTGTCCCTGATACAGTGCCTGTGCGCAGACCTCTCCGGCATGGTTGATCCGCATCAGCCTCGCGCTCAGCACCTTTTCGGACTCCGTCATGTCCTGTTCGTCCAGATCCTGTGCCGGATTACCGCGCCCACTGGTCAGCGGTTCACCGAACAGGGTGCGCAGCGCCTGGTCGAAATTGGTAATCAGATGGTCTAGACGACTGTAGTTGCGGCCTTGCATGGTACTGTCAGAAGAACCGGATCCCGGTATCAGGTGAAAGAAGCTTCGGTGATCATTTATCCTTATGGCCGGAATGTCAAATTCGCAATGGTGGTTCTATGTCCTACTATCGTTATCATGTCTTTTTCTGTACCAATCTCAGAGACGATGGCAGCGCCTGTTGCCAGCGCTTTAATGCGCGTGAGATGCGTGATTACACCAAGATGCGCGCCAAGGCAATGGGAATCACCGGTGAGGGTGGAGTAAGGATCAATACCGCCGGTTGTCTGGACCGTTGTCAGGAAGGGCCGGTGATCGTGGTGTATCCGGAGGGCGTCTGGTACAGCTATGTCGATGAAGAGGACCTTGATGAAATCATCGATGAGCACCTGATGAACGGGCGGGTAGTTGAGCGCCTGCAGATCTGATCGATCACGATTCCATTTCATCCCGGGAAAAAGGATACACCAAAAGGTAAATTTCAGGTTAAGGCCCTGTTTTCAGGGAGGTTTGGTTTGGGGAACGCATGGGCATGCCGGGTTTGTGATAGCCGGAAAACAGCAAGCTTGCGACGTGTTCATCGATATTCCCGGCATTGTTCCGATCGCATCTATTGTCAATCCAATCAATAAGTTAAAATTTTTGGGGCGAACAGGCCTGGCGAGCTCAAGCCATATTGCATCCAGGGCAGAGAAGATATTTCTGCGTGGGGGTTGACAAGTGAGACGGTATATAAGAAAATTCTAACAAGCTGATCGGCTACCCCCTCCCCCCCCCATGGTGGCTGGTCAGCGCTCCTCCACCTCCTCCCAAGGAGGTCTTACAGCGCGGCCAAAAGCCGCGCTCTTTTTTTGCCTCGCTCCAGGGATCCATGATTGCCTGAATGGCCCGCTTGATTATCCGGAGTAAGCCTCTTCGTTACCGGACAGACGTGTAAATCGGGCCAGCGTCTTGTATCTTATTGTCGACTTTTGTAGTATTCCCGCTCTTGATTTACCTGAGCAGGGTTGGAGCAACTTTCGATGAAGACATTCAGCGCAAAACCGGAAACCGTAGAGCGTGACTGGTATGTGGTCGATGCCACGAACAAGGCGCTTGGCCGGTTAGCCAGCGAGATCGCAAAACGTCTGCGCGGAAAGCACAAGCCTGAATATACCCCGCATGTGGATACGGGTGACTATATCGTGGTTGTGAATGCGGACAAGGTTCGGGTAACCGGTCGCAAGGCAACGGACAAGATGTACCACCGGCATACCGGATACGTGGGTAACCTGAAATCGATCAGCTTCGAAAAACTGCAGGCAAAGGCGCCCGGGCGGGTCATCGAGATTGCCGTCAAGGGAATGCTTCCCAAGAATCCGCTGGGACGGGCAATGTTCAGGAAGCTGAAGGTATATGCAGGCCCTGACCATGTGCATGCGGCGCAGCAGCCTAAGCCGCTGGATTTCTGAAGAGTACTGTATAGCGGTAATCAAAGAATACAGCATGAATTACTGACAAGCCCGGGCATACCCGGTGAGAGCAGGAAAGACACCAATGAGCGAGAACCAGTATTACAGCACAGGCCGCCGAAAAACCTCGACGGCCCGGGTTTACCTTCGCAAGGGAAGTGGCAGCATCACGGTCAACAGGCGTCCCCTGGACCAGTATTTTGGCAGGGAGACGGCGCGTATGATTGTTCGGCAACCGCTGGAAAAGGCCGAGATGACAGATAATTTCGATATCACTGTGACCGTCAGGGGTGGTGGTATGAGCGGACAGGCGGGCGCGATACGGCACGGCATTACCCGCGCGCTGATCGCCTATGATGAGGAATTGCGCTCCCCGCTTCGAAGGGCCGGGTATGTAACCCGCGATGCCCGCACCGTCGAGCGCAAGAAGATTGGTCTGCACAAGGCGCGTCGGGCGCCGCAGTTTTCCAAGCGCTGATCCCGATCCGCTGCATTTTTTGGGGGATCGTCTAGCGGCAGGACTACGGACTCTGACTCCGTCAACCAAGGTTCGAATCCTTGTCCCCCAGCCAAGAATCTGACAGGGCGGTGCGGATTGCAAGCCAGATCGGCGCGATCCGTACTGATTGATGATCCTGCCGGGAATTGATTCTGCACGGCGGGCGCAGCCCCC
>JARFQV010000034.1 GCA_029287615.1 Pseudomonadota bacterium
GACGCATGTCAAGTAACTCGCATGGAAATATTAATAGCATACATTAATAAGAATACATAAGATATAGATATATATAGTAAAAACTATGCGGATCTGGTATGAGAATGCAGATCCCGCCCTCGCCCCTTCCCGGCCTCAACAGCGGACAGAACCTGCGCGGAAAGTGCCAGACACGCCCCGGGATACGCTACCGGCAGGCGGGTAACCCGGGTAGCCATGGATACGGATCGGGCCCCCGAACTTGCTTGACCGCGCCAAGAATTAGTCTAGAGTTAAGGCTAAGTGAGCTAGTGGGCTAAGCGGGTGAATGAGCGTAGTGACAGCCAAACCGTCTTAGTTGAACGAAGTCAGCAGACTGAGATGAGTATGATTGCATCTGTGAGTGATGCGCTCACGTTATAACCGCATAGCCCACTGGATACGCTAACTACCCACCTTTCTCTATGACAGCGGTGATGCGGTGTTGTTGATGCGTGTCATCCAGGGGCAGATCCCGATGCCGTGAGACAAATTCCCGGCCCGGATTTTCCGCCACTGGAAGGATTGCAGCGGCTGCGCCGATATCGAGGCGGGGCGGTTTGCGTTCCGCAAGAGCGCTTCCTTCATCTGCGGCCAATAACGGGGTGATGGGTGGCGTAGAGAGGATCCGGATCGCCGGCCAGCGGAGGTAAGGCAGTAACGGACTGGTTCAAACCAGGGGGGCTGAACCTGGAAACAGGTAAGGCGGGCCGTTCCGGGGCTAACCGTTGCCGGGGAAGCGACGGTCTTGTCCGGCTCGGTTCACTGTATTAGTTCGATTAGTTCGGTCCTGCCCGGTGAAATCTACATTCAGGCGGCACGCCATCCTTCTTCGGTCTCTCTAAATTCAAACCTGCGTTCATCCCGCTCGACCCGGTCCAGTTCGTTCAATCGCTCGATCATATTGATAATCTGCACATTGCCATTCAGGTTTTCGCTGTAAATCGCCCTCAGTAGCATGTCCGCCATCTTTGGAAGATCGTTTTTCTCTTTTTCCCAGAGCGCGATCGTTTGTGCATCCCTGCCCAGCAGGCTTCCAAGCTTGCATTGGGACAATTCCAGCTCTTTCCTTAAAAAACGGAATTCCGGACCACTCAAGGTGGGTTCCTTGTTCACGATCTCCATCCCGATCGCGCGATGCAAACCCGTTACATTATCTACCGAGACGGTCATGCCATACGGTGTTTCAACCTCCGTATAACCGTTCGCCAGAAAAATGTTCGGCAAACCACATCCTGAATATTCAAACATTTTGACCTCCTGAACTATTACCTCAATGGGAGACTCTCCTGTAATCTGCGCTCACTCTTTCGAAATCGTCCTGACCACCAGAAACCGGTTTTGTTCGTCGTCGTACTGGACAGCAACAGCCACATGCACGTCCTGGCCCGCGGAGAAGAGATACATCTCGCATTCAACATAACCTTCCGCTGTTTTCTGTGGCTCCGTACTGACTTCACCTTTCTTCAGGCAGGAGAAAATCTGCAGCCGGTTGATAACGAGATCCATCTCCTGCCTGGAACTCTCACCGGTAAAAAAGACCTTTGAGCTGTCCGCCACGATTTGCCGGATGATCCTGGAAATCTGCTCTTTGGTGACGCCAAGTTGCGTAACATTGTCCGCCATGAAACAACCGGTCCCGGAAATCGTTCCCTGTACTACCTATAATTATTATAGGTTTTCGGCGAAAGTCAATAAGACATTAACCTGGACAGATGTTTCATTTCTCCGGGTTATCGACAAATTCGCTGGTCCCGTGGCGATTCCAGGCGACGGGCTACCCGGTTTGTTGCGATACACAATCCGGGGCGATTCACGTTTGCAGGGAATACGGGCCAGCTGCTGTCGTTTCTCAAGACTTTCATTTAACTAGATGTTATGCCCGGGAAACCGGATTGGTGAGTGCACAATAGAAGTGGGCGGGCCGGGCGGGATCCGGGGCAGCGGCAGGCACAGGCAATAACGCGGACCCGGTGAGTCAGGGAAGATCTGGCCGGTTCCTCAGGGACCATCCGGGTACGATCCTGCCGGATTCGCCTGCAGGTTTTCGATTGTATATTCCGCCACCAGGCGATACTCGCTGCCTGCGGCTACTTTTATCGTCTCCGGGCCGGCATTCGCGGTTTCAACACAGATCATTTTCCGGTAGTCCTCATTACCCAGGTCTCCCATGGATGCTGCCACGTCAATCCAGGGATTCCATACAACCGCGGTGCTGCATCCTTCGGATGAGATCCGGACCCTGCGGCCCAGCGATCCGTCCTGGATCTCCAGATCACCGCTTACCCCCGTGTAAATGCGATCGACCTCGCCTTCAACGGTAACCGGGCCCGACTGTGTTTTGCGGGCAAAGTCGGCAAGTTTGTCCAGATATTCGGTGTCCTCCAGACCCAGCACCCTGGCCTTGCCGATATCTCCAACCCGGAAATAGGTATGCAGTGCCTGGCTGATGGTGAAGCTTTCATCGCCGGTATTGGCGGTAATTATGGCAACCCGGAGTGAATCACCGACGGTAATCTCGATATCGAGCCGAAAAGGGTGCGGCCAGATTTTGCGCGTCTCCTCGGTATCGCTCAGGCCCAGTACGACCCTGGTTGATCCGTCCGGTAGCGACTCGCTGCCGCTCACTTCCCATTGACGGTTACGCACAAAACCGTGTGCAGGTCTTCCCCGTCCATCCGGGTCGGGACCGAACCAGGGCCAGCAGACCGGGATGCCGCCCTTGATCGCCTTGCCGGCTTCGTAATAAGCCTGGTCACTGATAAACAGTAAATCTTCCGGTTGACGGATTGGCCAGTAGGATAAAACCTGGGCTGAATAGGTCGAGATTGTGGCATGTGCCCTGGTATTGTCGATCTCGATATTCCTGAATCCGTGTTCGGTCTCGACAAACCGGAGTTCATCCTCGATTTCAAATTCTGATAATTGACCGGAATTCATAGCTGCCCCTGCCTCGTAGAAGAAACAAACCTGACTTGCCGTAGTTCTTCGATCCGTATTCTCTGTCTACCACATCAGGTCGTCGGGCACCTGATAATCGGCGTAGGGATCATCCTCTTCCGGTGTCTCGGTGGGCTGATTACTGAGGATCGGTATGCCTTTGTCACGTTGCTGAATCTTCTCGGCAACCAGGGTAGGGATCAGTTCGTAGCGATTATCCAGCTTGATGATGCTGAGGCGGCCATTACTCAGCTGTTTCAGCTGCGTTTCCGTGACCGAAAGGCGCTTGATCAGCGTGCCATCGGTGAAGCTGTAATCGATATCACCTTCATCCCCGGGCAGCCGGTTCAACTCCACAAGCTGGCGCACCTGCGCAGCGATCGCCTTGCGCTCCGCCTCCGCCTTGCGCTGCTGGTTGAGCTGGCGATCACGCTCTGCATTCCGGGCCTGCGCCTGCTCTGCCGCCAGCCTTGCCTCATTCACCGTTTCTATCTTGTTCTTCTGTTTCTGTCTGGTCTGCTTGTGCCGGGTCTTCTTGATCTTGTTCGCCTTCTTCTCATCGACGAGGCCGGCCTTGAGTAACTGGTCCTGCAATGACATGGCTATGATTCCTGTTAGGTAGTGGTCTGGGCCGCATTTCTCACCGTGAATCCAATCCTCTGCGCGATCACCTCGTCCCGCGGTGAGAAATACGGGCCAGGGCATCGGTGGCGCAGGGCCACTATGGAACAATCAGAAAAAAAATGGAATATCCGCTCCTATCTTTTTTGTCGGGCAGGGTGTCCGGTGGGAACCGGGTTCAGTCGCTATGGTGCCGATCCGGTTAGCAATCCGTACATACCCTGGAACCGTACGGTGATCACCGTCGTCCCGGTACCCCCGCAGCGGGGACATCCCGTTGTTCCAGCAGGATACCGATGGCACGCCACATCGCGCGGCGGTCCAGTCTGAAAGGCTGGGTGTCGACATGGGCCAGGCCGTCGATGAGAATCAACTCGGACTGACCGGGGGGTACGGCGGCGGCCAGGGCCAGGCTTTCCGTATAGGGGATGATTTGATCGTCCGTGCCATGCACCAGTATCAGGTGCGCCTTGAGGAGGGAAAGATCCCGGGTTGCGAGATTCAGGGCATCCAGCTCGGCGCGGATCCCCGATGGAAGGCGGGCAAGCAGGGCGGGGCTGCGCGCCGGATCACGGTTTTGCAGCAAATCCAGCAGTGACTGCCCCTCGGGTGTGAGCTGATCGATCAGGTCATCGATAGCCGCTTGCGGATCCTCCACCATCCGATCCGCCATACGGCGGAACGCCGACCGGTCAACCGGATCCGCCAGACGATCGGTGTTCCCGGACACGAACACCCACTTGCCATAACGATTGGGCTCCAGGTATTGCCATTGTCCGTCTTTCCGGAAATAGCCGGTGGTAAAGAAGGTGACCACCTGCTGCAGGTCGTGATAGCCGCCGACCCCCAGCAAGAAGTCCACCCGCTCCCGGATCCCGGGATCGAGTGCCGCCAGCACTGCCGGCCCTACCGCATAGCTGAAAGCGCCGATGCCGGCCCGGCCCTGATCCGGGAGTTCGGTCCGGGAAACGAGGTGCGAGAATGCATCTGCCACATATTGCGAGTCTTTCGCCTGCACCTTGAGTGCGCGCAGGTTGGGGATATCCGGCACCAGCACCAGGAAGCGGCTCCGGGCCAGGGTCGTCGCGACGGCCACCAGTCGGGGGTCGTTCCTGCCATGCACGGCAGCCCCCGGCACCAGTACGATCCCGGCGAGTGGCGGTTCCCCGGGCAGGTAGAGGTCACCCTGGTGTCCGCGCCCCTGCACCTGATAGCCGATCGGCGAGCGTGCAGGGACCGGAGTCTGTTCCTTGAGGCGACTGGGACCCGTTCCCGCCCCCAGGTCCTTCAGCACCCATGTCGCCTCATCATCTGGCAGGGGGACACATCCCGTGAAAAGCAGCAGGGTACCGAGCAGACCTGCCAGACAGGTGCTGTATGCTGAAAACGGGTATCCCATCCTGTCTCCCGCGGCGTTGACTTGGATGACAAGGGTCATCTTCTGTTATTCTCCCTCATCAGACAAATGGTTTTTGCCCGGCGATGAAACATCATGATAAACCGTGCTGAACGATTGCTTCACGTTGTTGGCGGTATTTGTTTGTCCGGTATCTGTCTTTTCGCCACTGGACCTTCTATCGCTGCTGAGCCTGATGAGTTGCAAATTCATGTTCAGCTCGGTCCGAGGTCCACGGGCCAGGACTGGTATCAAATGGCCCTGTGGCTGGAGGACGATAGCGGACAGTATGTGGAAACCCTTTTCGTCACCCATTCCGTTGGACGCGAAGGCCTGGGAAACGGCTATCTGAAGTTTCTGGGGATCACCTTTCGAGAGGTTCCAGGCAGTTTGCCCGTTTGGGCACACAGACGTAATGTCCGCTATGGCGACAGCCTTTATCCGCCCAGGAAAGCGCCATTACCCGACGCGATGACAGGTGCGACCATCAAATCCGCTGAGTTTGTGAAAAGTTTTCCCTTGAGCAGTGATCTGGTTCAGATGCTGAGCCCACAATCCTGGCATTGCCTGCTGGAGATCAATGTGTCCCGGGACGGAGTGCCTTCCATGGTATACCGTGCCACCGTCGATTCCGGCAAGGCCGGCCGGACATCCTTTGTGTTCGCCGGTTACGGGGAAGAAAAAGGGCGCGATGGCGAGTTCCATGACCCTGGTGCGGTGGAGACCTCCCTGTCGGAAATCCTCCGGTCCGCTACACTGGTTCACTAAGACCTGGCGCTTCTAAACATCAAAGGCCCCGCAAGACATGCTCCCTGCACGCGCTTCGATTGTCTACTGGAGTCTGGCGATATCGGGTACGATAGCGATCCTGTCGACCCGATTCGGCGTTGCATACCGGTCTGAAACCCCCCTGGGAATCGGCCTGGGAGTACTGGCGGCAACGCTGATTATCCTGTCTGTTTTCGTGGGACAGAAACAGGGGCGTCAGCCGGCACCGCAGACACGGGGCGCCATCATAGCCCGTCAATTGCATATTCCGGTTGGTTTGCTGACCGTCTCTGCCGCAATCGCACATTGGCAGGTACTCTGGAAAAACCTGCTGGGACTCACCGGTATGGTATTGCTCCTGGTCGTGGTTTTCAGTGTGATCCTGCATCATGCACGACATTCCAGTCTTATGCTCCAGTTGCATCAGTACGCCGCGTACGCCCTCGCGGCGGTCTCCATTGCTCATGGAATAGATACCCTGTTTCTTGCCACGAACCAGTGACCATGTGATGAACGGGCGGGATGGCCAGAATGACGGCGAGTCGAAGGAATGTGCGAATGAGGACGCTCGCTCCACGCTGGCCGCGATAGTCGGGTCCCTGGAGGAAGTGCCGCAGTTCGCCGACGCCCTCGATCTGCAGATCCGGACACTCGAGGAATTCTACCGCCTGGCACGCACGATTGGCGGCAATGATTGCCGGCTCGGTCCCCTGTCGGGAGATCTGCTGGGCCTGGAACGCAATTTTTTCAGCATGCTTTTCCTGGCAGTAACCCGGGCACTGGTTACCGACTCCACCTACCTGCCGCTGTATGCCATGGTAAACCAGGGTATGCGTGCCTGGGTAACCGCCTGTGACAATCTGCTGGACGATGAATACAAGGAGATATTCCCTTTCGAACTGGAAGGGCAGGGAAGCCGGATGCGCTCGGTGTTGACCTTGCTCCTTGCGGATCGGGTGATCAGCGAATATACAGCTCGTGAATATGGAGACTGTGACCTGATAGCCAGTGTAGGCCGTATTTCCCTGGCGGCGTTGATGCCGAGTGCAATCCAGGAGTGTGGAGAAGAATCCCGCCCGGTCCCGGTACTCTCGCCGGATCAACTCCTGAAGACCGTGCATCAGCACAAGACAGCGGATCTGTTCACGGCGCCCCTGGCCCTTCCGTCAGACCTGGAATCTGTCGAGTCATCCCGGCTGCAGGCGGCGAAACGGGCTGTGTCCAGCTTTGGCCTGGCCTGCCAGATTCTGGATGACCTGAGAGACATGCCGGCCGACATTGTCGAAGGTCGGCACAACTATCTGGTGTCAACCATCGTGGCTGAACAGGGCGATGGCTGGCTTGCCGGCTTGCGAGCCGAACCGGTTGCCGGCTGGGAATCCTGGGAAAGGTTTCCCGAAAAGGTCGCTGACGCCCGGCAAGTTGCAAATGGTCTGTTTACGCAGGCATTCAAGGATTTCACGGCAATCGGTCTCGACCTCAACAAGCAGGTAGAGAACGGTATCATGGAGTTGATGTATCTTCTCCTGCAGGTTCCTCCGGAACGGGCTGGCTGCTGATGCTGGAACTATACGCCAGGATGATCATCCGTTCGCTACGACTCCGCTTGCGCCGGTCGCTGGTCACTTTTCTCGGGGTGGCGGTTGCCGTTGCCGCACTGGTCATCCTTGAATCGATTATGGCCGGTGTTGGTGATGCCATGCTGGAAAACACGGTAGCGCTGCATCATGGCCACATAATGGCTTCCTGGGAAGGAGATGAACGGTTAGCCGGGTTGCGTGGTGCGGATGTACTCAACCGGACGCAACGGGCCGGCATGCTGGTGAAAGACGAACGGCAGGCACCGATTCGGCTCTATGGGATTGATCCGGACAAAGAGCGGAAACACACCGTGGTTGCCCGGAAGCTGATTGCCGGCAGTTATCTTGCGGAATCCGACAGCGTGATTATCGGTCAGCCGACAGCAGAGATCTTGCGGGCAGCAGTCGGTGATACCATTGTCTTCTGGCGCCATGACGCCAGGCCGGAGACGTTCCGGCTGAGCGGGATATTCTCCACGGCTGTGCCAGCACTCGACGGGCAACTCGCCTTTGTACGGCAGGACTCGGTCCAGGCAAACCGGCACGAGGCCGCAGTCTTTACCTCACCGGGAGAGGATCTCGACACATTGAAACGGATCATTCGCTCGAAACTACCTCGGGAAGCCATCGTGCGGATCTGGCGTGAATCGCTTGCCGAACTGAACCAGCTCATCGAACTGAACCAGGTGGCCATGAATGTTGTGCTGGTCCTCGCCATCGTCATCCTTGCCTTCGGCGTTTCCAGCACGGCCTTTGTCTCGGTGGATGAAAGAAGCCATGAGATCGGCATACTCAAGGCGACTGGATTTACCCCGGCAAATATAGTCTGGCTGATTGTACTGGAAATGGTGCTTCTGGTTGGCATCGCAGGCATGGCGGGGCTGGTGGCCGGTGGACTGGTCGTGCATCTGTGGTCCATCGTGGGCCTGGACCTGTCACGCTGGACCAGTGATAATCCACATTTCATTGCCTCCGGCGTGATCTATCCACGCGCTACCTTCCGTGCCTTTGCCTTGCCTCTTGCCGTGGCGATCGGTTGCGGACTGGTCGCCTCTGCCTTACCCGCATGGAAGGCCGCAAGTGCCTCGGTAACCGGGGCATTACGGCAGATATGAACGTAGTGACGGTGGAAGGTCTTGACCGTATCTATGGTTCCGGACGAACCCGGGTTGAAGCACTGATGGAGGTAAGCTTCTGCCTTGCGCCGGGTGAACTGTCTGTGCTGGTTGGCGCCTCCGGCAGCGGCAAGACGACCCTGCTGAATATGATTGCCGGTTTCGATCATCCAACCGGCGGTACGGTTCGCGTGCTTGATCAGGAAATCGGTGTCATGGGAGAAACCGCCTTGGCGTTGTTTCGCCGGCAGCACCTGGGCTTTGTCTTCCAGGCGCTGAACCTGATCCCGACCTTGTCTGCCACCGAGAATGTGGAATTGCCATTGACCCTGCTTGGTATTCCCCGTTCCGCGCGCCGGGTGCGGGTGTGTGAACTGCTGGAATGCGCCGGGTTGCGTGATCGTGCCGCAGCCATGCCCGGTGAGTTGTCCGGGGGAGAACAGCAACGCATAGCCGCGCTACGGGCGGTGGCAGCACGACCGAAACTGCTGCTGATGGATGAACCCACCAGCTGTCTCGATTCGAGCAATACCGCGGATCTGGTCGGACTTCTGCTCGATCTCAACCAGGGAGAGAAGATCTGTATGTTACTGACCACGCACGATCAGCGGGTAACCCGGGCTGTACCGAGGAGCATTCGACTGGTGGACGGGAGGATCGCCGATGGGCAGGATTGATCGGGTGCCGCCGGTTGCGGATCCGGAACGGATGCCTTCTACCCGTGGCCGGGTACTGAACCATGCCGCTGGTCTGTACGACCTGTTGTCGCCGGCAATGATGTTCTGGCAGGAACAGCCGATTAACCGGAGAGCCGCGGGCCTGCTGGAGCTGCAACCAGGGGACCTCGTCCTGGACGTTGGTTGTGCCACCGGTGGCCTGACCGAGTCCATGGCCCGGTATCTGGATGCGGCCTCGGGAGGTATGGCTGTCGGTCTCGACGCCGCTCCCAGGATGGTGGAGGTGGCGCGGAGCAAGCACGCATCCGGGAGGTGTCGGTTTGATATCGGTGTGGCCGAGGACCTTCCCTATGGCGATGACTGCTTTGACAAGGCAGCCAGCAGTTTCTTCTTTCATCATGTGGACCTGGCCGACAAGGAAAGATCCCTGTGCGAGATTCATCGGGTCCTGCGTCCCGGGGGGGCGCTGGTGGTCGCTGACATCGATGTACCCTCAGGCTGGTTCGGAGGTTTGTGCGCACGGTCCGGTGAGTGGCTGTTTCGGCAACCGGAGATTGGCGAGAATATCGACGGCAAGCTGGCACCCTTGTTTTTGCGTAGCGGCTTCGTCGAGCTGGAGACGGTTTACTCTGATCTGGGTTATGTCTCTACCTGGCTGATGCGGAAATCCCTGGCATTACAACCGGTACCGGGATAAGGGAATAACGTCAGGGAATAAACAGGGAAACGAGGCGGTGTATCGGCGTTCCAGCCGGTATCCGGTTTGCATACGCTTACAGGCTGTTGCGCAACATGAGTTCCTCCGGGTGCGGCTGGAGGTAATATTGCCGGGAGATGTATGGGTCCGGATGGCGTCTCAGGTGATGTTTCAGCAGCGTGACAGGTACAATGAGGGGTAGCTGTCCATGGCGGTATTTTTCGAAGATCTCGAGTAACTCCGCCTTGTCATCTTTATCGATCCTGTCCTTGAGAAAGCCCATGATGTGCATCAGTACATTGCTGTGAAGCTTGCGGGTCGCGCGTTTCTTCATCGCTGTCATGAGCGAGGTGGCGTAGCTTTCCGCAAGTTGCGGTAGACTGGCTGTTCCGGCCCCGGCCACGATCTGGCCAAGCTCGCGGTAGGCCACCTCGTCGTGTGCCAGGATGCTGAACTTGTGCCGGGTGTGAAAATCAACCAGTCCGGCCGGCGTCAGCCCTGTGCGGCACATGGACAGCCAGCGATGATAGACGAAAACGCGCTCGATGAAGTTCTCGCGCAATACCGGATCCATGAGACGGCCTTCTTCCTCCGTTGGAAGCAGCGGACGCTCGTGCATGATCGTCTGTGCAAAGAGTCCCGCCCCCGATTCCACCGGCATGCCCTTTTCGGAATAGATCTTGACCCGCTCCATGCCGCAACTGGGCGAGGCGCGCTTTAAGATATAACCGCTTACATCGTCCAGGGTGGCGGAAACGGTCCGACCATACTCCACCAGATCCTCGGTGACATCCAGTGTGCGGTCCGCAACACCGACGGCGCGCACCTGCCCGCCATCCCGCACCAAACGGATAGGCGGGCGGGGTACACCCAGTCCGATCGCGACCTCCGGGCAAAACGGAATCAGTTCAAAGTACCGCGCCAGGGTCTTGGTGAGGTAGCCGTTGTGTTTATGGCCCCCGTTGAAACGCACCTCCTCGCCGAGCAGGCAACTGCTCGTGGCGACTCGAATGGGCAAGCCGGATTGTTCAGGTATATCGCTCATCTGTTCGTGCGGAAGCCGGGTACGATCCCCGGGCTGGACTCTCCATGGTTGCCTGTATCGCAGTATACGCCATTGTGTGTCTGCCGGTGCTCGATCAGGGAATACGATCCCGTGACTCGTGAGAGGGGGGAGAAGGATTGGTGAAATCCAGTTGCCATTCCATAACCCGGTCATTCAGGCTGACTTTCGTTGATGGCGGCAACGGATGCCGGGATCCAGCGCCTGTTCGACAAGCAGCGCAATGCCCGGCACAGATGCAAGCCGCTATCACTGCTCTCAATAAATGCACTATCACGGTGCGGGATTGCCTGGCCCTCTGCGGAGCGAGCCGGTGATGGTGATACAAGATGCTGAATAATAATAGTAATTAATAGTTGGCACGGATGTTGATTGTATTACGGAAAGTCCTGTCTGCCGGCACCGGATGGATGTCATGATGACCCATGCTTATATGCAGGGCAGATCGCACCCATGGACTGCGGTCTTGTTTCGGGACGGGAAGGGTGTTCCCGGGTTGAACGGATGTATTTTAACTGGATGAAGTGACGAGGATGACAATGCTCAGTACGTATTCGGTTGTAGGAGAGTTGCACAGGGGTTGTATCAAGGGGCTTCGCCTGACCTTGGCCGGCCTTGCGCTGACGGCGGCAACAGTGGCCGCGGAAGTGGGTGAGCCTGAAAAGGAGGATCTGAAGTTCGGCTTTATCAAGCTGACCGATATGGCGCCGCTGGCGATCGCCTACGAGAAGGGCTACTTCGAGGACGAGGGACTGTATGTGCAGCTCGAGGCGCAGGCCAACTGGAAGGTCCTGCTCGACGGTGTGATCGACGGGCAACTCGACGGGGCGCACATGCTGGCCGGACAGCCGCTGGCTGCCACCATCGGCTTTGGCACCAAGGCGCCCATCGTCACACCCTTCTCGATGGACCTGAATGGTAATGGTATTACGGTCTCCAATGATGTCTGGGAGAAGATGAAGCCGCATGTACCAAAGATGGATGATGGCCGTCCGAAGCACCCGATCAAGGCCGACTATCTGAAGCCGGTCGTCGATGGATACAAGGATGAGGGCAAGCCATTCAAGATGGGCATGGTCTTTCCCGTATCGACGCATAACTATGAGCTGCGGTACTGGCTGGCGGCAGGTGGTATACACCCCGGTTATTACGCTCCCCACAAGGGTGATATTACCGGAACGATCGACGCGGATGCGCTGTTGTCGGTAACGCCGCCGCCGCAGATGCCTGCCACGCTCGAGGCCGGCACCATCTACGGTTATTGTGTCGGCGAACCCTGGAATCAGCAGGCTGTATTCAAGGGTATCGGTGTGCCGGTGATCACCGACTACGAGATCTGGAAGGATAACCCGGAAAAGGTCTTCGGTCTGAACAAGGAATTCACCGAAAAGTATCCGAATACGACCGTCCGTATTGTCAAGGCGCTGATTCGTGCCGGCAAGTGGCTCGATGAGAACGACAATGCCAACCGGCCCGAGGCGGTAAAGATTCTCTCCAGGCCGAACTACGTCGGCGCGGACTACGAGGTAATCGCCAACTCCATGACCGGTACCTTCGAGTACGAGAAGGGCGACAAGCGTTCCGTACCCGATTTCAATGTCTTCTTCCGCTATCACGCGACCTATCCGTATTACTCCGATGCCGTCTGGTACCTGACACAGATGCGCCGCTGGGGGCAGATATCCGAGCACAAACCGGATGGCTGGTACGCCGAGACCGCACAACAGGTATACCGCCCGGATATTTACCGTACCGCGGCCGGGGAGCTGATCGCCGAAGGATTGATGAAGCCGGAAGACTTCCCGGACTTCGAGACCGAGACGGGATACCGTCCGCCGCAGCCCGAGTTTATCGACGGAGTCACCTTCGACGGGACCAAACCCAACGACTACCTGGATCAGTTCCCGATTGGCCTGAAGGGCAAGGACCAGATCTAGGGCGATGCAACCAGCCGGATTCCCGCCCGGGACGCGGGCGGGAAGGGGCGTAAGGAGAATGAGGCAATGAGCGCGAGCATGGCAACACGCAAAACCTTCAACCTGGGTTTTGTAAATCGCATGCTGGATTATGTGGCCGGTGATCAGTTGTCCGGAAAGTTCGCCAGGTTTGCCCGGGATATCCTGGTTCCCGGTACCGCCTTTCTGGTTTTTCTGCTGCTGTGGTCTGCCGGGGCGCGAAACGTCGAGACATCGCTGGGCCAGTTTCCGGGGCCGGCGAAGGTATGGGAACAGACACTCACCCTGTACGAGGAACACAAGGAAGAGCGGGCGAGAGAGGCAGCGTTTTACGAACGCCTGGACAAGCGCCTGGAAAAGGCGACCGCTGATGGTAAATCACAGGAGAAACTGGACAAGATCGCAAACCGTCGTTATACGGGTGTACCGACCTTTCTGGACCAGATTCTGACCAGTCTCGTGACGGTCGCAACGGGTTTCCTGTTCGCATCGATCATTGCGATACCGATCGGGATCCTCTGCGGTATGAGCCCGACGATGTACCAGGCGCTGAATCCGATCATTCAGGTGTTCAAGCCCGTATCCCCGCTCGCCTGGTTGCCCCTGGTGACCATGGTTGTATCGGCACTCTATGTCACCGATGACCCGATGTTCGACAAGTCGTTTCTGAATTCCGCGATTACCGTGACCCTGTGCTGTTTATGGCCGACCCTGATCAACACGACGGTCGGTGTGTCCAGCGTCAGCAAGGACCTGCTCAACGTCAGCCGTGTTCTTCGCCTCAACTGGTTCACCAAGACCCTCAAGATTGTGCTGCCCTCGGCCATTCCGATGATATTCACGGGACTGCGCCTGTCGCTCGGGATTGGCTGGATGGTATTGATTGCCGCCGAGATGCTGGCGCAGAACCCCGGCCTCGGGAAGTTTGTCTGGGATGAGTTCCAGAACGGCAGTTCGAATTCGCTTGCCCGGATCATGGTCGCCGTGCTCGTGATCGGGCTTATCGGCTTTCTGCTGGACCGCGGCATGCTGATGTTGCAGCGGACGATGAGCTGGGACAAGAATGCGACGTTGCGCTAGGAGAGAATTGATAATGAATGCCTATCTCGATATCGACCACGTCAGCATCACCTTTCCCACCGACAAGGGGCCGCTCAACGTTCTCAGTGATGTCAATCTCAAGGTCCAGCAGGGCGAGTTTATCTCCCTGATCGGACATTCCGGTTGCGGCAAGTCGACGGTGCTCAATATCGTCGCCGGTTTGCTGCAGGCCAGCCAGGGCGGGGTGGTGCTGGAAGGCAGGGAGGTGACCGATCCCGGCCCTGATCGTGCCGTGGTGTTTCAGAACCACTCCCTGATGCCCTGGCTTAGCGTCTACGACAACGTGCGGCTGGCGGTCGATCAGGTGTTCAAAAAGACCAAGTCCAGGCGGGAACGGGATGAATGGACCCGCCACAACCTGGATCTGGTGCACATGTCTCATGCACTGGAACGCAAGCCGGACGAGGTCTCCGGCGGCATGAAACAGCGCGTCGGGATTGCGCGGGCCCTGTCCATGGAACCCAAGGTGTTGCTGATGGACGAGCCTTTCGGGGCGCTTGATTCGCTTACCCGGACGCATATGCAGGATTCCCTGATGGAGATCCATGCGCGTCTCAACAATACCGTTATCATGATCACGCATGATGTCGACGAGGCCGTCCTGCTGTCGGATCGGATCGTCATGATGACCAACGGACCATCGGCCAGCATCGGAGAGATTCTCGAGGTCAACCTGCAGCGCCCCAGGGACCGGCTGGCCCTGGCTGAAAACCCGACCTATAACCACTACCGTGCTGAAGTGGTCAAGTTCCTGCATGAACGCCACCAGAATCCCGACAAGTCTCTGGAAGACGCCGCGGATGAGAGCGCGGTAGAGGTGCCCTCCAATGTATATTCCCTGCCGGCTCAGATGGTATCAGGCAAGAAGTCTTACCCCCGCCACCTCGAAAAGAGCGAGCTGTCGCTGGGTTTCATCCCGCTGACGGACTGCGCGCCGCTGGTTGTCGCCAGGGAGAAAAACCTGTTCGCAAAGTACGGACTCTCGGTGGAACTGTCGCGCGAGTCCTCCTGGGCCAATATTCGTGACAAGGTGTGCACCGGCATACTGGACGGGGCGCAGATGCTGGCGGCCATGCCGCTGGCCAGTGCGCTGGACGACAGGCATTGCCAGCCGATGGTGACCGGCATGTGCCTGGACCTGAACGGCAACGCCATTACCGTCTCCAAGGAACTGTACGGTCGTATGCTGGCAACCGGGGTGGACGGGCTCGATACGGCACAGGGTTCCGCGCAAGCGCTCAGGCAGGTGATTGAACAGGACCGGGCGGCCAATCGCCAGAAGCCTGCCTTCGCAACGGTATTTCCCGAATCGTCCCATAATTACCTGCTGCGCTACTGGATGGCCGATGCCGGTATCGACCCGGACGCGGATGTAAGGCTGATGGTGGTTCCGCCCCAGCAGGTCGCGCATTACCTGCGTGCCGGTATGATCGCGGGTTACTGCGTTGGTGAACCCTGGAACACCCATGCAGTCTGCGAGGGGCTGGGCCGCACCCTGATCACCAGCCATGACATCTGGAACAATCATCCGGAAAAGGTCTTTGCCGTAACCCGGATGTGGGCGGAAAGCAACCCCAACACCCATGTGGCCGTGGTGATGGCCCTCCTCGAGGCCTGTGCCTGGCTCGACGAACCGGGCAATCGCCACCAGGCCTGTGAGATGCTCAGTTCAGGGCGCTACGTCAATGCGCCCGTCGATGTGCTCGAGAAGTCCCTCACGGGGACGCTCCTGTTTTCTTCCGGCGAGCAGCCCCGCGCGGCGCCGGACTACAACGTGTTCCATCGCAATGCCGCCAACTTTCCCTGGCGCTCCCATGCGATCTGGTTTCTCTCGCAGATGATGCGCTGGGGACAGGCCGGGGAGAATATCGAACCGGATGTCATTGCCCGGGCCGTTTACAAACCCGATGTGTTTCGCTTCGCGGCCGGGGCACTGGGTTACAGCGCCCCGGAGACTGATTACAAGCAGGAGGGTCTGCATAAATCCGGCTGGTCGCTCAAGAGCGGCGAGCGTACCCTGGCAATGGGTGCCGACCTGTTCATGGACGGGCATCGGTTTGATGCTGCTGATGTGAAGAAATACCTGGCGGGTTTCAGTATCACTCGCACAACAGGCAGCGCGGGCGATTCGGGTGACTTTGAAGAGGCGATCTGAACAGGCGACCTGCGGGCCGGTCTTTCCGTTCTGGTTTGGCCATACATCGCAACGATCGCTGTCCGGAAACAGAAATGCTTTTCAATAGAACCCAGAAAAACCCGGTCCGGATCGCTGACAAGGGCGTGGTCGAGTGGAAGTACGCCGCGTGCGGGTATTGTTCCACCGGTTGCTCTATCGAGGTCGGGCTGAATGCGAAGGGAAGGCCGGTGGCCTCGCGGGGCGTGGCCGAGGCCGATGTCAATCGCGGCAAGTTGTGTCTCAAGGGCATATTCGAACATGAACTGTTCGATTCCGCCGGACGCGGCACGCATCCCCTCATGCGTGATAACTGGCACGAGGCGTGGCAGCCCGCCGACTGGGACACGGCGCTGGACAGACTGCATGGTGAGATCGTGCGTATCCAGCAGCGCTATGGCAGGGATTCATTCGCCATCATTTCCACCGGACAGATGCTGACCGAGGAGTTCTATACCCTCGGCAAGCTGACCCGCGGGCTGATCGGCACTAACAATTATGACGGCAACACCACCCTGTGCATGTCCTCGGCCGTCTCCGGCTACAAGCGTTCCTTCGGTTCGGATGGACCGCCCGGCTGTTATGAGGATTTCGAGCACACGGACTGCCTCATCGCCTGGGGTTCGAACCTGCCGGAGCAACATCCGATCATATACTGGCGCATGAAGGAGGCGCAGGAGAAGCGTGGTTTCCCGCTGATCGTGGTCGATCCCCGGGTCACCATGCTGGCGCAGAACGCACATATACATTTGCCGGTTACGCCCGGTACCGATGTCGTGTTGATGAATGCCATGATGCATGTCATTTTCGAGGAGGGGCTCGAGGACCGCCGCTACATCGACGCGAATACCACCGGTGTAGATGCGCTGCAGGCGGAGGTTGCCGGCTACAACCCGGCTATGGCGGCCAGGATCTGCGGTATCGACGAGGACACCATCCGTAACGTCGCCCGGCTCTATGCCAGGGCCGGCGCCGCCATGTCCATCTGGACCATGGGTATCAACCAGAGCACGCACGGTTCCGATGGCGTGGTTGGCATCAATAACCTGGCGCTGGTGACTGGCAATATCGGCAAGCCCGGCGGAACCAGCCTCTCCATAACGGGGCAGTGCAATGCGATGGGTACGCGGGAGTGGTCCTCCTGTTCCGGCTTGCCGAATTACCGATTGCTGGAGGATCCCGGGCATCGTGAGGAGATCGGCGCTTTCTGGGGCGTCGATCCGGACTTTTTTCCGAAGCAGCGGGGTCTCTACCAGACCGATATCTATCCCGCGATCGAGAGCGGGCAGATCAAGGGCCTGTGGCTGATCGCCACCAATCCCATGTCCTCTCTGCCCAATACCGCGCGGGTGCGCAAGGCGATGGAGAATCTGGAGTTCTGTGCGGTACAGGACTGCTACCAGGATACCGAGAGCGCCCAGTACGCGCATGTCTATCTTCCGGCCGGCACCTGGGCGGAAAAAGAGGGGGTGATGACCAATACGGAGCGGCGCGTCAACCTGGTCAAGCCGATTACACCGCCGCCGGAACAGGCAAAGCCGGACCTGTGGATCTTCAACCAGGTGGCCAGGCGCTTCGATACGAATGGCACGCTCAGTTTTCCGGAGAAACCAGCCGAGATCTTCCGGGAAATGACGGTGCTGTCACGCGGCCGGCTGGCGGATATCTCCGGCATGAGCCACGAACTGATCGAGCAGTGTCGCGGCGTGCAGTGGCCCTACACGCAGGAGCAGGCAGAAAGCGGCGAGGGCCCGCCAAAGGGCGGAAAACGGATCTACACGGAAGACGCCACCTTCAGTTATCCGGACGGCAGGGCACGCCTCATCCCGCTGCCCTTTATCGATAACAACGAGGTGCCCGACGAAGCCTATCCGTTCTGGCTCAATACCGGTCGACTGATCGAGCACTGGCATGGTCGCAGCAAGACGGGCAAGATCGGCAACAACAACAAGTACAGTCCCATTCCGTTCATTGAGATCAACCCTGATGCCGCCGCAGAACAGGGAATCTCGATGGGAGAGTACGTGCGTCTGGTGTCGCGCCGTTCCGATGCCGTGGTTATGGCCATGCCGACCCAGCGCGTGCCGAAGAATATGCTGTTCCTGCCATTTCATTTCCATGACTGCGCCAACCGGTTGACATTGGGTCTCCTGGACCCGTACTCGCGCCAGCCGGCCTATAAACAGGGCGCGGTGCGTATCGAACTGATTTCCGACCAGAAGGCGGCGGCCAGGATGAGTATGGAAATGCGGAAGTTTTGAGGACTGACTGTGCTTGACGTACGCAAACATGAGCCTGATGACGCCTTCCTGGATGATCACGCCAGTCATGAGAAAAACCGGTACGGCCAACCCATTGAAACCGTGCCGGAGGGGGATGCGCTGCGGGGCCAGGGCCTGGAGATCAATGGCGAGATTGCCGAGGGAACCAGCCCGAACCGTTACCGGCAGCATGGGTTTTTCTTCAATGCGGACAACTGTATAGCCTGCCACGCCTGCGAGGCAGCCTGTAGCGAGAAAAACGACAATCCGGCGCACATTGCCTTCCGGTCGGTGGGTTTCGTCGAAGGCGGTACCTATCCCGCCTATCAGCGTATCAATATATCCATGGCCTGCAATCACTGTGACAATCCGGTTTGTCTCAAGGGTTGTCCGACGCGTGCCTACACCAAGTTCGCCGAGTACGGCGCGGTGTTACAGGATCCGGATATCTGCTTTGGCTGTGGATACTGCACCTGGGTGTGCCCGTACAATGCGCCGCAGCTCGATCCGGTGCAGGGGCAGGTGAGCAAGTGCAATATGTGTGTGGACCGGCTTGAAGCGGGTCTGAAACCCGCCTGTGTCACTGCCTGCCTCGGCAAGGCGCTGGACTTTGGCGTGATCGAAAACGTACCCGATGGCTGTACCCAGGCGAAGACCGAGATACCGGGCTTTCCCCGCGCCGATATAACCCGGCCCAACATCCGTTTTCAGCAGACCCGCACTACCCAGCACGAGATGGTGCGGGTCGACAGCACGGCGCTGAAGTATCATCGCGACGATCAGGCCGGCGCCTTCCGTCCGGTGGTGGATCCCAAGCATGGATTCAAGCGGCAGTGGAACCTCGACAAGCTGCTGGGTTCGCACGAAAACGCGCATATCGCCTTCACCCTGAGCACGCAGGCCGTGATGGGTGCGTTCCTGCTGCTGGTGCCCGTGGCATGGACGGATATCGGTCCTTTGCCCGCTTTCAGTACAAGTACCGCATTCCTGCCGCTGCTGGCGCTGATGCTGGTAATAATGGCCTTCGGTCTGTTCAGGCTGAACATGCACCTGGGAAAACCACACCGTTTCTATCGAGGCTTCTACAACCTGCGTCTGTCACCGGTGAGTCGCGAGATCGCCGGTGTGTCGCTATTCTTTGCCAGCCTGGCCGGCTACAGCTTCTTCGCGTTGTTCGATAACGCCCTGGCGGATGCCATGCGCGGCCTGTTCGGGATCACCGGGCTGGCGGGGGCGGTTGTCGGTGGTTACTACATGTACAGTCTTTATCGTATTCCGGCGCGCCCGTTCTGGGATCACTGGCACACGGGTGCCGCCTTTGCGGGAACGGCCCTGAGCCTGGGGGCGCTGCTGCTTGCGCTTGTCGGCCTGCTCTTCGGTGTCCTCGCGCCGGAGACCGGCCGCATGCTGGCCGGTGTGGTCGCATTGAGTGTTGTGCTGGAGGGAACGGGCCTGCTATTTCATGCCCGCGATCTGCGGGCGCGTGGTGACGAGGGCGCAGCCTCCTTCTATGAGCAGCTTACCCGTTACGGGTATCCCTACTGGCTGCGCAACGCACTGCTGGTCTCCGGCCTGTTGCTGGCCCTGTATATTGCCCTGTCGGGTGGCACCAGCCCGGCCGCCTTCTTGCTGCTCGCGCTCGTGGTCCTGGCTGCAGCGATCCTCGGCCGTGCGCTCTTCTATGTGGTGGTCATCCCCACCACGATGCCAGGTGCGTTCTTCTGGCGGAACCGGGGATTTGTCGAACACGCTCGCGAGGCGGGTCTGGCGGATATGCCGCAGCTTGGCGTGGTCTACGAACAGCACCATCCATTCAGGGTGAA
>JARFQV010000039.1 GCA_029287615.1 Pseudomonadota bacterium
GTCTTTCTCGCACGCATCATCACCAATGCCGCATGCCAGAAGACCACGGTAGCCAGACGACATTTTCGTAAGATCGTAACGATTGGCGCGGCTTATAGTCTGTTGCTGATGTCACTGGTTGTTTATCGCGATACTTCCGGCGATCATACGGCCATCATTGCCGGTATCGATCTGTTGCTGGCCGGGTTCATGACCATGGCCGTGGTGGGTCTGGTGCTGGTGGAACAGTTGTATCGCAATACGCGCCCCGAATCACGCCGGGCCTGCAAGTATCTTTGTCTGGGCATGGGTGGCCTCTTTGCCTATGATTTTTATCTCTATTCCAACGCCCTGCTGTTTCAGGGAGTCAGTGGCGCGCTGTGGGAGGCGCGCGGATTTGTCAATGCGCTCGTGGTGCCGGTACTCGGGATCGCAGTGGCTCGCGATACGCGCTGGTCGCTGGATATCTTTGTGTCGCGAAGGATGGTCTTCCACACTACTGCCCTGCTCGGCACCGGGCTGTACCTGCTGGCCATGGGAGTCGGTGGATATTATATCCGGGCCCATGGCGGCAGCTGGGGTGGAATCGCGCAGGCCACATTCCTGTTCGGGTCTGCCCTGATCCTGCTGATCCTGCTGTTCTCCGGTCAGCTCCGCGCCCGCTTGCGTGTCCTGATCAACAAGCACTTTTTCCACTACAAATACGACTACCGGGATGAATGGCTGCGATTCATACGGACTCTTTCCTCGGGCGAGGAAGATAATCGTGTTCAGGAACGGGCGATTCGCTCCATTGCCGAAATTCTGGAGAGCCATGGCGGGATCATGTGGTTGCGGAAGGAATCGGGTCGTTTCGAACCCGTTGCAGGGTGGCGGATGGATCTGGACAGGGTTCAGAGTGTAGCCGCAAATCATTCGCTGATCCGTTACATGGAGGCGCGGGAATGGCTGATCGATATTGATGAATATGTGCTCGAGCCCGACCTGTATACCAACCTTGCCCTTCCTGGCTGGCTGACCCGGGTGCAGAGGGCCTGGCTGATTGTTCCGTTGCTGGTGCGCGATCATCTGATCGGATTTATCGTCCTCGATCATTCCCCGGTACGCCATCATTTTAACTGGGAGGATTCCGATCTGATCAAGACTGTCGCGCGCCAGGTCGCGGTGCACCTCTCACAGCTGGAGTCCTCGCGTGCGCTTGCCGAGGCACAGCAATTCGAGGCATGCAACCGGCTCTCTGCTTATGTCATGCATGATCTGAAGAACCTGATTGCCCAATTGTCACTGGTAGTGACCAATGCGGGTCGTCACAAGCATAATCCCCGGTTTATGGATGATGTCATCACTACGGTGGACAACTCCGTAACCAGGATGAACCGTTTGCTGGCCCATCTGCACAGTGACAGTCATGCGGTCAGGCATGAGGAGGCCGTTGATCTGTGCCCGATGTTGCACGAGGTCGTCGAGACCATGTCTTCCGGCCTGCCCGTCCCCCACCTAGATTGCCAGGCCAGGGATTTGAACGTGTACAGTAACCGGGAGCGGCTTGCAGCGGTTGTGGGTCATCTGATCCGGAATGCCCAGGACGCGACACATGACGAAGGAGCGGTAATTGTGCGACTGTTCAAGGGGGGGAGTTCAGCTATCATTGAGGTGCAGGACAATGGAAGCGGGATGGATGAGGCATTCGTGCGTGATCGCCTGTTCAAGCCTTTCGATACGACCAAGGGGGATGAAGGTATGGGGATCGGTGTCTACGAGACAAGGGAATTTATCCGTTCAGCGGGTGGCGATGTGGAGGTGATCAGTCGCCCCGGTGAAGGTACCTCGTTCCGGATTCGTCTGCCAATCAGTACTATGTATGAAAATACCGTAAAGTCTGCAACTGCATGAAGAATACCGGGTTTGGGATGATTGCGGGCTGATAGCCCGTTGCATGATTTGCAGGAAGAAGTGAAAATCAACATTGGTGCCGGCCTTTGTCACGTGCCAGGCATCGGCTCGATGTTCCTGTACCACCCGTGCCGTGCATAAATGCTGTCATCGGGCGCGAATCGCGATCTGGCGCCGCTCTGCAGTATGATTTTTCTGCAATGTCCGGTTCTGCTGGATCCTGAGTGGCTGCAACGGGTTACAGACAACCCCTTTACTGTTAACGTAGACCGTATTGGTCAACAGTTATTACATGATGGAAAACGATAGGAAATTATTGGTCATAGAGGATGACCCTGGTTTGCAGACACAGCTGCGCTGGTGCTTCGAGCACTACGAGGTGCTTATCGCCGGGGATCGTGAATCCGCACTGAAGATCCTGAAAGAGCACCATCCGCCCGTTGTGACACTCGACCTGGGTCTGCCACCCGTTGCGGATGGCACCAGTGAAGGTTTCGCCTTGCTGGAGGATATCCTTGCCGAGGCACCCCATACCAAGGTGGTTGTGGTCACAGGAAATAATGACCGCAAGCATGCTACCCGGTCTGTAGCCATGGGTGCCTATGATTTTTTCTACAAGCCCATCGATGCCGACCTGCTCAGCCTCATCGTCAACCGAGCCTACCGTGTCTATGAACTGGAGGCCGAGAATCGGCGACTCAGTGAGCAGCATCGGGAGTCACCGCTGGAGGGAGTGCTGACGGCCAGCACCTCCATGCTCGATGTCTGCCGTACGATAGAAAAGGTGGCACCGGCAGATGCCACGGTATTGCTGCTGGGTGAATCGGGTACCGGCAAGGAGTTGCTGGCCAGATCCCTGCATGCCCTTAGCGCCCGTAGCGAGCAGCGATTCGTGGCCATCAATTGTGCCGCAATCCCGGAAAACCTGCTGGAAAGTGAATTGTTCGATTATGAGAAGGGGGCGTTTACCGGTGCCGCCAAACAGACACCGGGCAAGATCGAGTTGGCCTCTGGTGGCAGCCTGTTTCTGGACGAGATCGGGGACCTGCCTATGCCTCTGCAGGCCAAATTATTGCGCTTTCTGCAGGAACGGGTCGTGGAGCGGGTCGGTGGGCGCCAGGAAATCCCGGTCGATGTGCGGGTTATTTGCGCTACCCACCAGGACCTGCCCGAAAAGAGTCGGAATAACGAATTCAGGGAGGATTTGTATTACCGGATCAGCGAGATCATGATCAATATCCCCTCCCTGCGCGACCGGGAAGGCGATGCGGTCATGCTCGGGCGGGTCTTTCTGGAGCGTTTCAGCCAGCAGCAGGGCAAGAAGGCGTACCGCTTCAGCAAGGATGCGCTGGCTGCCATCGAAACCTATGCATGGCCTGGCAATGTGAGGGAACTGGAGAACCGGGTCAAGCGGGCAGTCATCATGGCGGAGCACCGGCAGATCACCGCGAAGGATCTCGAACTCGGTGGATCAGCACTGGATGAGCAGGCCTCCTTCAATCTGCGCGAGATCCGTGACCAGGCAGATCGCCAGGCAATTGTCCGCGCGCTCAGTCATGTCGACGGCAAGGTTTCACACGCGGCCGAGTTGCTGGGGGTGAGCCGTCCGACCATGTACGATCTGATCCGGAAGTTCAATCTGAAGACCTAGCCCGCATTTCTCACCGCGGGGCGAATAGCACTGTACTGTCGTTTGGTACCGGCTACTGAGCCAGTGCCGCAAGATAGCGGGAAAGCTAACTCCTCACTTCTCCCTCCTCACACTATCCAGGTGCTCCAGAAACTCATCCGCACCGATGTAGCCAACCAGTCTGAAATTGCGCTTTTCACTGCCTTCGGAGGTAAAGAACAGGGTGGCGGGTGGAGCAAACAGACCGAAGTGATTCAGTAGTTCCTTGTCGGCCTCATCGTTCGCGGTGACATCGGCCTGGAGCAGTATCATATCACTCAGGGCCTTTTGCACCCTTTTGTCCGAGAAGGTGTAGTCCTCCATCTTGATGCAGTAGGTGCACCAGTCGGCGTAGTAGTCCAGCATGGTGTATTTGCCCAGCTGTTCCGCACGCAGCAAGGCAGCCTCCAGGTCTGCGACGGTCTTGATGTGGTCAAATGCCAGGTGTTGAGAGGTTGACCCGCCGGTCTCCGTACCGCTGATGCCCACGGTGAAATTACGCAATGGTTGAAACGGATCCCGGGCCCCTGTAGCCGCCCCGAGCACCAGGATGATGCCATAGGTCAGCATGACGATCCCCAGGCCCTTCCACAAGCGACGCCATCCGGAGGTGCCCTCTGCGATGGGTTCCAGTGCGCCCATATAGATCGCGGGGATGATCAGCAGCATGGCCCACAGGAAAAGGGCGACTGGTCCCGGCAGGATTCGTTCCAGCATCAATACGGCAACACCCAGCAGGATAACGCCAAAGACCGATTTGACCGTATCCATCCAGCCACCGGCCTTTGGCAACAGCTTGCCACCCGAAGCGCCGATCAACAGCAGCGGGGCTCCCATACCATTGCCGAGTGCAAACATGGCCAGACCACCGGTCAGGTAATCACCGCTTTGGCTGGTGTAGGCCAGGGCGCCGATCAGGACAGGTCCGGCGCAGGGTCCAACGATCAATGCCGACAGGACCCCCATGACCGCAACACCGAGCAAATGACCGCCTTTCTGGCGGTTACTGGTCTCACTGAGCCTTGCCTGCCAGCTGGCGGGCAGTTGCAGGTTATAGAAACCGAACATGGACAGCGCCAGCAACACGAAGATTATGGCAAATGAGGCCAGTATCCAGGGATTCTGAAAGAAGGCCTGAACACCGGCCCCCAGTTGTGCGGAGATGACACCGATGATGGCATAGGTGATGGCCATGGCCTGTACATACACGAGGGACAGGAAGAAGGCCTTGCCGGTGGTGATAGTCTCGCCCTGCCCGACAATGATGCTGGATAAAATCGGGATCATCGGATACATGCACGCGGTGAAGGCCAGCAATACGCCTGCCCCGAAGAAGAACAGAATGACCCACCATTTGCCGCTCTCGGCAAGCACACGCGAGATATCGTCCTGGCGTGCCGAGGGCGGTGTCTGGGCCGGAGCCGGTTTGGTGACGGCAGTGGTGTCGGTTACGGCAGGGATAGTCGAAAGGGTTGCGGTATCCGCCGCAGGCAGTGTCAGCTCCAGGGTCTTGTTGATTGGTGGATAGCAGATGCCGGCCTCCGCACAACCCTGGTAGGATACCTTCAGCTGGATATCTTCTTCGGTAGTGCCGGAGCGTTTCAGCGGAATCCTGACCTTCAAATCCCCGTAGTAGACCTCCATGCGCCCGAAGTACTCGTCTTCCTTTATTTTCCCGCTCGGGAACAGGGCCGGTTCCAGCGTGGTCTGTTCACTCTCGACGAGTTGAAAACCGATCTTGTCACGGTAGAGGTAATAGCCTTCCGCTATCACCCATTGCGCAGACAGGTTTTCGGGGTCCTCGGTATCCACGTACAGGCGAAATGCTGCATCGGGTT
>JARFQV010000056.1 GCA_029287615.1 Pseudomonadota bacterium
GAACTACATCAATCCGCGTCAGGCGCTGGATCGCCTCCAGAAACTGATGGACGAGTACGCCGGGGGCGTCACAGTCAGCTATATGACCAATGAAAAGTTGCTCAACATTGGCCTGAAGAAAATGAAGCTTCTGGAAGAAGATCTCGAAAAGGTCGCAGCGGAAAACATTCACGAACTGCTGCGTGCCTGGGAAATAAAACATCGCCAGATGGCCTCCGAATCCGTCATTCAACACACGCTGTTCCGCAAAGAAACCCGTTGGCCCGGTTACTACTACCGTGGTGACTGCATGAGGGTGGATGACGACAACTGGCACGTACTGACCGTCTCTCGCCGTGATCCGCAGAGCGGTGAGTACACCATGGAGAAGGCGCCTTGTTATCATCTCGTTGATGAGTAATAGCTTCTAGCTCAACAGGAATGTGGACGAGGGATCTCTATAACATGTAGAGATCCCTCGGTATCCTGGCAGGGACCGAAAGATCAACACATGTTGGTCTTTTTTCATTTTTTAGATGTACCTGATATCATGACGTGCAAGGCATAAGAACATGACGACTGAAGCGACAGAGCAGACAGAAGAGTTCAGGAACATCATCGACCACAGCGACGAAGAGATCCTGGGGTTCGCGAAGCCAATGTGGGATGACTTGATCAAGTATTCCAATGAGGGCAAGTACGGACTGTTCATCAAGCATTTCTCACGCGATCTCCTGCGCGGCCTGAACGAGGTCGAGGTCGGCAAGCAGTTCGCCAGGAGTGAACTCACCCGCAACCTGTCACCGGACTACGATTTCCTTGGATTAATCCGTCGGGGACAACATGTCACCTGTCTGTACCGGATCAGGAGCACGAAGAAGGAAGGTGAATGGCTGGGTCGCATGGTGCTCGGTTACGAGAAGGGAAAGGTCAGGATCTTTGCGGCATCCATCTTCTAGAATCGGGTTTCGGACATGTCAGAGATAATCAAAGACATCATCAGTGAAGGTAAGTACGTCGAACTGAAATACAGGGTCATCGACGTAAAGACCGGGAGTGTACTGACCGAAGTCGAGTTCCCGCTCGGCTATGTCCACGGGGTCAATACAGTGCTTGCACCCCAGGTCATGATGGAACTCGAGGGCAAGGCAGCCGGTGACACGATCGAAGTCCCGATCGATTGCAACAAGCTCTATGGCCCCAGGGATGAATCACTGGTGATAACAGAAAACATTCATAACGTGCCGGACGAGTACCGCAAGGTCGGTACTGCCATACTGATGGAGAACGAGAAGGGACAGACAAAAACGTTCACTGTAACGCGTATTGCCGGCGATGTTATCGTCATCGATGGTAATAATCCGCTATGTGGCAGGGAAGTCGTGTTCAAACTGGAAATCCTGAGCGTGCGCGATGCGACCGAGGAAGAAATGGCGCATGGTGGCAAGCTCGAGCAAGGCCCGGATATACCTGGCGCCGTACCGCTGCAATGATACTTGTCATGTCGACAGTATCTTGCCAGGGGTGCAAAGTTTACTGAGTGGAACAGAAGTCAGGATTACGGCTGATGAAGAGTGCTGTTCAATCCATCACCTGCACATTCATATCATTCCAGGAATACAAGGATGATGTGGAGAATCCCGAAGGGCATGTGCGTGGTGTCATTCCGGACAGGAAACGCTATTCGTTGAAAACCGATGAGGCAGTCTGAGCAGGATGGATCTCAAATTCGATACCGAACAATTCGACAAGTACCAGGCGATCCTCGCTTCCGAGATCGCGGAACGGGTCATGATCAAGCTGCAGGAAGCCGGTATGGACGGAGAACAGTTAGAGGAGTGTACTGCCAGTATCACCTTCAGCATAGCGAATGTGATCGATGACCTGGCGGCAATCGAATCTGACGGTACAGAAGTCCGGCCGTACATGACATTCCGTACGGGCGACGAGGAGTTACTGCATTGTGGTGAGAACTCCTGCATCAATACATTCGTGTACGATGTATTGAAAAAGTTGTTCAGCTGATACGCCTCGCAGAACCGGGTACCCGATATACCTGTAATCTTCAGATCGTGATTCAGGCACCACGTACCGGAATATTACAGGCAGCATGGCCAGTTGATTGCTGTAGAAATCCATGATTCAGGCCTATTCGAAACGACTGCTGTCACCCTTTACCGGCCAGGTACAGATTGTCGAGTCGGAAATGGCACGCGCGCTTACTCTCGGCGGAGCCGAGTGGGAGATCCAGTTCAGGTTGCCGCACGAGCCCGGTGGAATTCATTCTCAGAATCCAGACGGCAAGGCAGTGCGTAACAGATATTGCCGCATTGCCGTCATCAGGGACTCCGGGATAGAACGGATCCCGCCACCGCTGGGTCTGGACGCTGTAAAGGTCGAGGAAAGCATCGAGGAGCTTTCTGCACACCTCACCGCTGTCAGTCTTCCACTGACAGCAGCCGATGATTACGAATTCTGGCTGCTGGATGAGAAACACGAATTACCACTGGCACTGATCTATTCCTGTGTCGAGGCTGAAGAAATGCCGTTGTACCCGTTCCGGCCGGAGTGGACGGCCCTGTCCGCGGCGAGGATGGAAATCAGGCGAACACCCGATGAAATGCAGTATTACGTGCCACCCGTCAACTACCGGGTGCAGCAAATGGTCAATGAACGTGCCGGACGAAATCCGAGCGCATCCTGGATCAGGCGGCGCAAGGATCTGACAAACGAGTTTCCGCCGTTGCTGTTGACGGAAAACTGGGAAGAGGAGGAACACTATCAGCTCTGTCAGCGCTACATCCAGCGACAGGCACCCCGGTTGTTGATGCTGCAGGGGCTGTCACGGGACTACAGGCGCCGGCTGGAGCAGTCGGCCAGGGAGGAGGTGTTCGAGGTCGAGCGGTTTTTCCCCTTGTATCCCGATGTCGTGGACGAGCAGCTGATGGCGACAATACGCGTTGAGGCGCGAATACGCCGTGCGGCACAGTGATCGATATCATCGTTTTCTCTTGCGAGAGAGGACTCGGGTTATTGGCTATGCATTGACCCCGCCGGGTTTAATACAGAGCCGGGTTTGTCAGTGAACAGGGGTGCTGACACCGGTATTTTTTTATACCCCCTATACCATTGAGGTGAATTATGAGCGAACAACCTAAAAGCCGGCCCAAGGTTCCCGAGGGCAAAACACGCTACGTGACAACCCGTCAAAAAGAACCAAACGAAAAGGGTTTCGTTGGTTACGAAACCATCTGGGAGTCGTTGCAGAAAGAGGCCGAATACGCCACCCCGAAACAGCCATAAAACAACCGGCCGTTCGCCCTTTTGGGGTCGGCCGGTGATGGGACTTTCCAACAACTCGTTTTCGACGGGATAAACCCCCGCTACGAACCGGTGTTGGTAAGCATGTGGCGGCCTGACGAACAGTGGCATTCACTTTCTGGTCAGGCCGCCAATGTTGCCGATCCCGCCTGGAGCAGAGGTGGGCAAGATATCTTGCGCTTGAATATCACCGGTGTGACGTGGTCAGGCCGGCAATGCGGTCACTTGGCAAGGAGTCTGCAAAGTACTTCGTTTTCGGCGATGGAGTGCTTGAGGTGGGTCAGGACGACAGGCCGTACACGCTTCCGGGAGAGATACTCGCGGACCGCGTCCGTGAGCAGTCCTGACACGTTCTGATGAGTCTTGGCGGCGAGTGCCTTGACTTCGTTCCAGGTGGCCTCCTCAACCTTTGAGCTGATCTTGATGCTGTGCATGAATTGAACATGTTTGATATAGCCAGAAATGTACAGCTCCCCTGCTTTCATGGCATTCGGTCTGAAGAAAGTGGGCAATCGCTTTGGGAGTTCTACGGAATTCGGTCGTGCACGGTTCTGCACTGATATGCAAATGAAGCAGCGGGCGCTCCATAAATCCCAAATTAAACAATGGGATACTGTCCAACCATACCATTCATGATGCTGAGGTTCCTGGTGCGATCCAGGGCCTGGCCACCATCTGATCAGCAAGCAATGAAATCCGGCAATCAGCCGGTTTTTTGTGTAAGTGTGGACCAAGAGCAGCGCGCAGAAAATGGCATGCTGAACGGGTTTATCCGTATCTCATTGTTAACAAGAGAGTTCCTGCAAACCAGTACGTAATTACCCGCATTAACAGTCACCCTGTACAAACTCTCAACAATAAAGTATAGTAATAATCATTATCAACTGCGTTTTGGTTAGGGTGATTTGGTCGTCACTCAGTGGCCATTCAGGTTTGTACTCCCCCCTGTGGTCTACTAGCCAAACGATCAGCGGCGGTTCTTTCTATAAGCCCGCCGCTATTTTTTTGTACACGCACAACAGCCATGTTCATGGCGAATTACTTTTCATGCAGCCAAGGGGTACAGGCCAAGGCAGTGTGATTTCAAACTGAATCGACCAAGGTCAGCGTGGCGGCTTTGACTGTTTCCGGATATCTCAGCAGGCGTGTGGCCATCCTGTCCACTACGAGAGCGATATGAGTTGTAATCGTGACGGAAATCCGCCAATTTCCGGTTCAGGTCAGTGTCATTCCAGAACCGTGCCTGAACAGGCAATTCACGACGAATGGTCCCTGTCAGCCGTTCGACGAGGGGATGTGACAAAGGCACGCATGGAAGCCATCTCATCTCCTTGATCTCAAGGACAGGTGCCTGGACATGGGTGACTCGATTACGTGATGTTGGAATACCTCCCAATACGGCCTGATCTGGTGACACTGCAATACCGGGTCTTCAAGTCTGGAAAAGCGGTACGTATCGTCGAAGCTGTAAGATGCCTGATTGTAATGTTGGCATGCATGCTGATTCTGACCGATGTTCTTTATGCGCAGCAGGTCCGGGTAGGAGTACTCGCTCCCCGAGGTGTCGAAACTGCGATCCAGGTGTGGACTCCGACGATTGATTACCTGTCTGAACGAATCGCTGATCGTGACTTCCAGCTGTCGCCACTCGACTTGCATGGTATGTCGGCCGCGCTGGAGCATGGCGAACTCGATTTCATCCTCACCAATCCGGGCAACTACGTAGACCTGGAAGCCGGCTACGGCATCACCCGCATTGCGACCCTGATGAACATGCGCCACGGCAAGCCTTCGAAGCGGTTCGGTGCGGTGATCTTTGTGCACAAGCGACATTCTGACATCCGGACACTTGCCGATCTGAAGGGGAAAAAATTTGCTGCCGTAGACAAGGATGCCTTTGGCGGTTTCCAGATGGCTTGGCGTGAACTCAGGGACGCCGGTATCGATCCCTTCCGTGACTTTGGGGAACTGCGGTTTGCCGGATTTCCCCAGGACAGCATTGTTTTTGACGTGCTGGGCGGAAAGGTGGATGCTGGCACCGTGCGGACCGATGTCCTCGAAGGCATGGCGACACAGGGGCTGATCAAACTGGTGGATTTTCGCATACTGAATCAACAGACCGGTGATGACTTCCCGTTCCTGCATAGTACCCGTTTGTACCCCGAGTGGGCATTTGCCAAAGGACGGCTGACACCTGATGACCTGGCGAGCGAGGTGGCCATCGCCTTGCTGCAGATGCCGGCCGTTCACACGGCAGCTCAGGCAGGTGGTTATGCTGGCTGGACGGTGCCGCTTACCTATCAACCGGTGCATGACCTGTTTCGCGAGCTGGAAATCGGTCCCTACGCCAGGACCGACGGTTTTACACTTGCGGATGTCGTCAGGCGCTACTGGTACTGGCTTGCCTTGCTGGTGTTAGCCGTCCTGCTTAGCATGTCGTTCAATATCCTGGTCAAGCGCCAGGTACTGAGGCGCACCGCAGAACTTACCCGTGAAGTTTCGGAACGAAAGCGCGCGGAGGATGAGAGTCGCAAGTTACTGGATGAAAATCGCTTCCTGATCAATAAATCGCTGGCTGTGCAGGAGGATGAGCGCCACCATCTGGCACGTGAACTCCACGATGAACTCGGGCAGTGCATTGCGGCCATCCAGGCCGATGCCAGGATCATCGGTGAGCGTGCCCCGGCGTGTGATTCGCGTCTGTCTGACAGCGCGACGGCGATTCAGGAGGTAGCGTCTCATATCTATGAAGTGGTGCATTCCATGATGGAGCGGCTGCGTCCGGGTCTGTTGGATGACCTCGGTCTCGTCGATACCCTGAAGGAAGAGATCGATGTCTGGCGTGTACGATACCCGGATACTGACTTTGAACTGAGATTTGACGGTGAGCTTTCCGGTCTTGGTGAGGAAGTTACTATAACGCTATACAGGGTTGTGCAGGAATGTCTCACCAATATTGCAAAGCATGCCGAGGCACGGCATGTTGTGATCACTCTCGGCATCGCTAATGGTTCTACAGATGGTCAGGATAGTGACATTTGGCCCGCGGTATTTTTGCGGATAGGGGATGACGGTATGGGCATGGTACCGGCCGGACGTGGGGCCGGCCTGGGCCTGATCGGGATGCGCGAGCGCGTCGACGGGCTCGGTGGCCACTTTGCGGTGGACTCAGGGCCGGGTAAGGGGACGACCATATCCATCCGTCTACCCTTGACGCCGGCGACTATCGGGGCATGATTGGCACATGCATCCGATCCGAATCCTGCTTGCCGACGACCACGAGGTGGTACGCGCCGGATACCGTCGGCTGCTGGAAAATAGCACGGGCATCGAGGTAATTACCGAGGTAGCCAGCGGTGAGGACGCCTACAGCCGCTACTGCGATCTGCACCCGGATGTGGTGGTAATGGATCTCACCATGCCGGGCATGGGCGGGCTGGAAGCAAGTCGCCGAATTATCGCGCATGACAGCCGCGCAAAGATTCTGGTGTTCAGCGTGCATGAGAACGAGGTCATGTTAAACCGTGCGCTGGATGCCGGGGTGCTCGGTTATATATCCAAGCGCAGCGCCTCGGCGGTCATGATCGAGGCGGTGCGCAGGGTTGCCGCGGGTGAGGTGTACGTCGGTCAGGAGATGATGTCTTCCCTGGTCAAGCGCACCACCACACCCGATAGCGATTTGGTTGTCGGTTTGTCGCCGCGCGAATTCGAGGTCTTCAGACTGCTCGCAGACAGCAAGTCCGTCAACGAAATCGCCGAATTACTGAATTTGAGTCCGAAAACCGTCGGTCATCACATGACCAGTATCAAGAGCAAGCTCCATATCGACAATGTTGCCGGTCTGACCCGGTTGGCGATTCGTCTCGGCATCATCACTCCCTAGGCATACCCGCATCACCGGTACATCAGGATATCCTTTTTTTCTAATCGGTTTTGTACGCAGCACGATTAGGGAATTTCCCTATTTGAACAAGATGGCAGGGCGTCTAGCGTTATAGGTGTACATAACAAAAGCGCAACACATTCCAATTCCAACTATCATAAAGGGGATCAACCATGTTCTTCGTAGAGCAATTCAAATCCATTCTTGTCCCGGTCAGCTTGCTTGCCATCATCATAACCGGACTCGGTATTAGCAGCATTGCCAATGCCGGTAGCAGCAATAACGAATGTCCGGTGGGACTGGTGAATGATCTGACACTCGATGATGAGTTTGGCCCGGGGACGGCTGATACAACGAAATGCCTTGACCGCCGGCACAATGTGAAGGTTGTCATGCAAATCAACCAATTCTGCCGTGACGCCGTTTCCAATGCCGATTGTGCCGATAATCGTGCCTACGCACTCGGCAATATCCGTAACATGATCAAGGACTATGAAGTCACGCATGGTATGGTCGCAGGGAAGGATTACAGGATCGTGGCCGTGGTGCACAGTGGTGGTGGCTGGCAGATGCTCAAGGATGAGGGTCTCGATGGCAGCGGCAACCCGGTTACGGGCAGAAACAAGTTCGAGGGGCAGGTAAAGGATCTCATTGCGCAGGGCGTCGATTTTTACTTCTGCCAGAACACCACCCGTGGTTTCATCCGCAGCAATCGTCTGCCGGATGCAACGGAAACCGCAGGTGGAGCAACGGCTGAACTCATCGAGGGTGTGAAATACACAACCGCTGGTGTAACCGCCATTGCTGAATTCCAGAATCGCGGTTACCGGTACGTACAGCCTTGATGTCAGGCAGGACCCGGCAACCTGTCGAAGTCCTGCCTGCAAGCAAAATGATGAGGAACTACCGGTGTTTCAGGCATGAGCCCGGCAAAGCAGCCTGGCGTCGAAATGAGGCGGTTCCGCATATGCCTTGCGAGACGTTAATAACAATCTGGCGCGTGTGGACAGGAGCATGTGTGGAATTGAACAAGTGGCCGGTAATGATTCTGGATGGGAGGTGTGCTTGATTTCATGATGCCTGTTGACCGCAACGAATTATAACCAGGCCTCACTGTCTTCAAGTTTCGAGCGGTAGCCATTGATCTCTGGAAGTAGCACAGATCATTCGGTAATACGAACAATTCGATAATACGAGCAGAGGAGAGTACAAAATGGGTGGCAAAAACAGATGTTCCAGTAAAATGCTGACCACGGCGCTGGCGGCAATTAGCTTGAGCGTGGCATCGGTGACCGTGTTTGCCGGAAAACCGGTACTAGGCGGTCCCTGTGCCTACCTTCCGGCCGATCGCGCTACGGAATTCCACGGCAACCCTGATGACGCCGACCTGCTTCTGGGCATGGCCGGAAACCAGTGGGTCGTGTTCGACAAGGTCATGCAGGGTTTCAACGTACAGCGTGGTACGGGTGACGGGACCGAACCACAATACCATGAAAATCCTTTTTACAGCCTGGCTGAACTCAACGACACGGCACGCAAGTACTATATCCAGCTGATTCCGCCCGGCCAGATCCGCAATCAGATAAAGAGCGGCTGCATGGTGTTGGGTAATGATGAGGAACGTAATTTCATGCCGCTGAACATCCAGGTGGATTTTGATGTCTTCACCAGTACCAACTATAACCTGATGCGCGACCTGGCAGCTAACGGGTTCGTTACCGAGGCGCTGCCGTACATCAAGAACAAACTGGATCTTATGGTTGCAGAAGGGAATCCCCTGGGCATCGGTACTGCTGGGGCAACCGGTACGCATGAGCATATTGTCGATATTGTCATGGACCTGCTGGACCCGGCTATCCGGGTCTCCGAGGTGGATCATATCAACGAAGGCATTCACCGGGCCATAAATAATATGTACAAATCGATGGACGAGTACATTCGGGAGAACGGAACGGCGGAAGAGATCGCTGCTCTGGATGCGGCCCTGGCTGACGTGGCGACGCCCCAACCGGGCTCCCCTGGAGAAACCAGGCCGATCGAGGAGGGCATTACTACCGATTTCAATCTGTCAACCAACCCGGAGTGCCATTACAGTGGTCATCCTGACATTGCGGATGGGACGCTTCGATTCTGCGAGTTTGCTATCCTGAACAAGTCAAATACCCATGAAACCCGTGTGCACCACGTCGAGACCCCTGCCGGTATCCTGGAGGAGCCCGGATTTGAACCGGTTGATGTTGGTCCGGTGTGGATCTCCGAACTGGGTTACCAGCTGGTTCGTAATGTAGCGGTCGAGGGTATGGTGCCGGGTGCCTTTCCTCCGCCTGGCGTCGTTGGTCCGGATACGGCGAATCCGGCTATCAACAACCCGGCCACCTATTCCATCGCGGTACTGGCAACAGCGGAAAATGGCAAGCATCGCAAGCTCGCCAGGCAGTTCATCGACTATGTTCGAAGCCCCGAAGGTCAGGCAGACTATACTGATGGAGGTTTCATTGGGCTGACGGACGAGGAACTGGCGCAGGGCGAATGTTATTCCATAGCAAAGGATGGGAGCCTGGTAACAACGCCCCGCACGAATAACAGCTGTAAGTAACCTTGCTATGATCTGGTATGCGAGCCTGCGTCATGGCGCAGGCTCGCTTTTTTGGTTGTAACTTACTGTTTGCGCCGGGCCACACCAGCCCAAAGATCAAGGTCGGCCCCGCCGGGGCAGGGCGCTGAGCGGCCTGTCTTCTTGTTTTGCCCGGATCACGGGAGGTCTTTGATATCGTCATTTGAGAGTCAGGCGTCAGCTTGATTTTCCCCATTATTCAGATTACCGTAGCTTCCGGTACCCGATCCTTCCAGCCGCAGCGAATCCGGATCTCCTGATTGTGTTTGGCTGCCGCAACCAGATGCGAGACTTCCCATGAAAAACAGTGCCCCGATCGGGTTATTACTGCGTATTGTTATTGCGTCTTTTCCGCTTGCATTGTTGATGCCGGGTTGTGATTCGAGTGAGGAGAAAGGCGTCGAGTCGCCCGCGCCCCCGGCAAAATCGAAGCGCAAGCCGGGTCAGCCAGAGCCTTACTATGGCGACTTTCCCTCGCTCGCAAAGGTCAATATTCGCAACGCCGTACTGGAGGAGTTGACCAGGGATCTCCAGTATCCCTGGGCCTTCGAGTTTATTTCGGATCGGGAACTCCTGCTCACCGAATTTTCCGGTGCGATGAAAATATTCAACATCGAGAGCCGGGAGATGCTGCCGGTCGAGGGCCTTCCTTATATACCTTCAGGCAAGGGCCAGATCGGCTTGATGGATGTTGCCCTGCACCCGGAATTTTCCAGTAACGGCATCATCTACTTCAGCCATGCTGTAGAGGACGCGAGCAATCCCGAAATGCGTGCTACGAGCGTAAGCCGTGCGCGGTTAAGCGGGGGGCAACTCTCGCGGGTAGAGCAAATATTTGTAGCGACGCCCTTTGGTAAATCCACTTCCAATTTTGGCGGAGCCCTGGCATTCGACAGCGAGGGCTATCTCTATATCACAACGGGTGACCGCTCGGTACGCGATAATGCCCAGAATCCCGGGCTTCTCACCGGGAAAATCATTCGCCTTACTGATGAAGGAGCAAT
Organism: Pseudomonadota bacterium; assembly: GCA_029287615.1. Lineage (GTDB taxonomy): Bacteria > Pseudomonadota > Gammaproteobacteria > UBA9214 > UBA9214 > JARFQV01. The sequence goes on from JARFQV010000056.1 coordinate 10,802, forward strand.
CCCCCCCGACAATCCCTTTGTGGGCGATGACAGTACGGATGACAGAATTTTCGCCCTTGGTGTCAGAAATCCACAGGGACTCTACTTTGATCCTGCCACGCAGAGGCTGTTTGAGGCAGAGCATGGTCCAATGGGCGGGGATGAGGTAAACATAATCGAGGCAGGCCGCAATTACGGCTGGCCGGTAATCACCTATGGCGCCAACTATACCACTCATCGAATTGGTGTCGGCACGGCTGCCGCGGGTATGGAGCAGCCCCTCTATTACTTTTTACCCTCTGTTGCGACATCTCCCATCGCCGTTTATCGAGGCTCAATGTTCCCGGAGTGGGACGGAGATTTGCTGGTTGGACCGTTAAAAGGCGGCCGGATCCACAAGCTGGATCTCGTGGATGGCGTTATCAAATCTGAACAGCCGATCCTTGAGGAGATGGAAGGGGGGCGTATCAGGGACATCAAGATCGGGCCTGATGAGGCCATCTACATACTGACTCAGTCGGGTGGTCGTATCTATCGTTTGCGTCGAGACACCGATAGTGAGGAACTGGAGCATCCCCGGGAGAGAAGTGGTACTCGTGTTTACCGGGTGGTTTGCGCTTCCTGCCACAGCAACGGGTCTGATATTTTTCCGCAGTTAGCTGATCCCGACGCATGGATCGACAGACTGGCACAGGGGCAAGCGGTGTTAGAGGAACATGCGATCAACGGGTTTGGCACGATGCCAGCCAAAGGGCTTTGCGACCTGTGCAGCGATGCTGAAATCAGAGCAGCTGTCCGGTACATGGTCGAGCAACTCAGGTAGGGGGTGATCATGAAAAAGCTGAACGGGACTCTCGGCATAGGGTCCAGGTTGCTGATACTGACTGTCCTTTTGCTGAAGGGGTGCGGGAACCAGACCGGCAGTGGTAATCAGGAAGAGGCCGGGGTCGCAGTCGAGACCGGGATGCAGCCCAATTTTGTAATCATCATCGCCGATGATCTTGGCTGGAACGATGTTGGTGCCTATGGTAATGCATCCGTCTATACACCCAATATCGATCGTTTGGCACATCAGGGCGTCCAGTTCAGACAAGCGTTTCTGACCACCAGTTCCTGCAGTGCCAGTCGCGCCAGCATTCTCACGGGGAAGTACCCGCACAGCAATGGACTGGTGCACCTGCACCAGGCGCTACCCGTGGAAGAGAAGACGATTGCCAGTTTTCTGAAACCTGTGGGCTATTTCACGGGTGCCGCTGGAAAGTGGCATATAGGTGGTGCAGCGGCGAAAGATTTTGATCTTGTCCGTGAAGACAAGCAGGATTCGGCAACGCGCTACTGGCTTGATCTTCTCAGGGAACGTCCCCGAGACCAGCCCTTCTTTATCTGGCTGGCATCACGGGATCCACACAGGCCGCATGACGGCGGTAAGGAGTTCATCGAGAAATATGACCTGTCGGATTTTGATCTTCCCGAGGGGTTTATAGAGGGTCCGGGCGTTCGTGAAGAACTACTGGACTACTACCTGGAGGTCAGTCGGTTTGATTACGATGTGGGGCGGGTTGTTGACGAGCTTACAGAACAGGGGGTGCTGGATAATACTTTCGTCCTGGTGATGTCCGATAATGGCCGGCCGTTTCATCCCGGTAAAACGAAAATCTATGACGATGGCATAAAGACGCCTTTCATCGTGCATTGGCCACGTGGAATGGGAGAGCCAGGAGAGTACGAACACCTCGTCAGTGCTATCGATATTGCACCAACGGTACTCGAGCTCGCTGGTGCGCAAATACCACAGGCGATGCAGGGCCGGTCATTTACGAGTGTATTTTCTGACAGGGACCATGTCCTGCGTCGCTATGTCCATGCCGAGCGAAACTGGCATGGAAAAAATGCGCATGAGCGGGCCGTGCGATCGGCGAATTTCCTGTACAAGGAAAACCAGTATCCCGATCATGGTGATTGCATAACCGGCATGTGGCGTTCAGGCGCCCCTTTTCAGGCTCTGCTCAAGGCGCATGAGCGAGGAGAACTGGGTGTGAGAGGAGAAGTCTGTTTCGCCGAGGCGCGCGACAAGGTAGAGCTCCTGAAAGTAAGTGATGAGGGTGTGGACTACATCAACCTGGCGGGAAACCCTGAATACGAGGATGTGGTAGCGGAAATGGCGCATGAATTACGATTGTGGAGAGAATCGACAGGCGACTTTGATTACGAACACTACGAACCGCCACCCAGGGCGAGAAAGTGAGGTCTGGACGTATCTTGAGCAATTCACAATCGCGCGTTCCTTCGGGAGCATCATCTGACTGGCGGGAGCTAACCCCGGTCCTGATTATCAACAGATAGTAAAGGAATGGAAACGTAGATCGGTTGTCCGTTTCTATCTCCCTGACTTTGACCGTATCGAGAGAAAGAGTACTACATCCCCCCATTGGCACACTCAACATGATGGCGGTGCAGATAAAATCCCGTCATTCCGGTCCGGTCGGTTAAGCTTTTATTAGATGGACAGACATCCACGCTCGGTTGTCAAGGCAGTACAACCGCAGTCATCATTTGTTGTTCACTCCCACACGCATGCCGGATGACGCTTCGGCTTCAGTAACAGAAATTCCGCTATCTGGCTTCCACCTGTACCGCGCGCAGCCGGTTCTGGTCCTACGTCCCCAGGGATCCGACTAGTTCGCATTTCTCACCTCGCTCCGCGGTGAGAGATGCGGGCTTGGACCTAGGTACAATTTCTCTCTTCCAGACACAACGATAGTCTCTATATTCAAGCGAACAGCTAAAGATACGGCATCCATTCAGGGTGCCCGGACATGCCGAGGATGGCTGCCAGGGTGGGCAGGGTTTCAGAAATAGCAACACCTTGGAGTTAAAACGATGTCTGTTCAAATACTGAAGACGTTGTCGGTTCCGGCTATTGCCATGGTAGTATCCGCAATCTTCACACATCACCTGCTGGTACCCGAGATCCGCAAGGCCGATGATCACGTGGTGGATCAATGGGAGAACTTTCTGGATTCATCCCACCTGGTACCGATGGATCATTTCCCGGTGCCAGTGCCGGATGCCGGTCCGGTTACCGCCAAACCACCGGCAGACACCACCCTGTCACGGGAGAATGATTCGGGTGATATCTGGACGCGAATGCGCAGCCGCTTCAACCTGCCTCGAGAGATGCGACCGCTGGTTGAGTCACGGCTCGACAGGTTTCGCAAGTATCCACGTCATGTCGAGCAGTTGCTGCACCAGGGGAAACCCTACCTGTTCTATATCCTCGGCCGGGTGGAAGAACGCGGATTGCCGACAGAGCTGGCCTTGCTGCCGGTCATCGAAAGTGCATTCGATCCCTATGCCCGGTCACCGGCCGGCGCCATGGGCATCTGGCAGTTCATGCCTGCCACGGCTCGTCATGTCGGACTGCGCCGCAGCGGCTGGTATGACGGTCGCAGGGATATCATCGATGCGACCGAGGCCGCTCTCGATTACCTGACTGAATTGCATCGAAGATTCGACGGTGACTGGCTACTGGCACTTGCTGCATATAATGCCGGGGGCGGACGAGTGAACAAGGCCATCCGGTACAACCGCAGCAGGGGAGAGCCGGTTGATTTCTGGAACCTGCCATTACCCTCCGAGACCAGAGACTATGTTCCGAAACTGATCGCGCTGGGATACGTAATCTCCGATCCGGAGCGCTACAACATAAGATTGCCGGTGATCGACAATTCCCGATATTTCAATATCGTCGACATCGGCGGGCAGATCGATCTTCATGTCGCCGCCCGTCTGGCCGAAACCTCCGTAGAGGAACTGCAGCGACTCAATGCGGGTCTCAACCGACCGATTACACCACCTGCCGGCACCCATAGACTGATCGTTCCCGTCGCAAAGAAAAAGGTCTTTCTCCAACGACTCGCGGAACTACCCCCGGATGAGCGGATCCGGGCCATCCGCTACAGGATTCGCCAGGGTGATACGCTCAGTGAGATTGCCCGGTCGTATCAGACGACCGTCGCCAGTCTGCGCAAGGCGAACCGACTGGAAAGCAACGATATCTTTGCTGGTAAGTTGCTGATAATACCGGCCCCTGACCAGGATGAGGATAGCAGTGATGCGACACACACAGCCATGATGCATGCGGGTTGAATCTGGTTGTGCTTCTCCTCTTTCCCGGGATTGGCCCCGGATATATCAATTGATGATTTTCGCCTTCGCCTTTTCGAACTCTTCATCGGTTAGATAACCTTGTTCTTTCAGCATCACCAGTTTTGTAAGCTCGCTGACCACAGAGTCTCCTTCAGCTGAAGAATTCCGGTCTTCCTGGATGGCTGCTTCTGCGGATTCTTCGGTGTCCGGGTCTTCTGCTCTGGATGCGGTCGGGGATGGACGATCGGTCTCCGGCTCAGTAGTCGTTTCGTCCTGTTCGGTTACTGCCTCTTCGTTGATTTCCGGTTCCTCGGACTGTGAGGCTGGCTGATGCATCGCGGTGGTCAACATGCCGCACCACTTCACTATATCCTGCACCGTATCGGTGTAGGAATGGTCGGTCAACCGCCGGTTTCCTTCCCGATAATAAAAATTCACCGTGGACAGGAATCCAGACTCCGGCAGGCCACTGATACGGATATCGATTTGCCGCGTTGCCTCGGGTCCCATTTGTTCATGTTGCAGTTCTCTCAAAGTAGTGCGCAGGCGATGTTTGGTTTCAAGATCGAAGGCATCTTCTTCGTGCCTTTCAATTTTGAGGATAGCAGCCTCGTTGACGATAACCTCACAAGTGGCTATATCATCAAAACCAATCTGCCGCGTGTGTCGATTACCACGCCCGGTGAGAATGACAAGACGACTTTTCTCATCTATCTCCAGAGAACATCCGCTAAGAAGCGAGTAGTAGCAATACTTCGCCGTTTTTTCCGCAGCACCCTGGTCAGGAGCCGTCGAATCGGACTTTTTGCGGCGCATCAGGACTTGTTGCAACAGTTCTTTGCCAATTTTCATCGTCACGCTCTCTACTGCTCCTAGTATATGACATGAGTTTCAATTGCCCATCCAGTCAAGATGACAAAAACTACAGGTCAATCATCGCATAAAAATTCAGTACCGGAGAGGCACGCAGGCATTGCATCCACCATGCAGCCTTGAAAGAGAGCCTGGACAAGCCGGTAGCATTCCATCTGTGATACTCGGGAAGTGTCTACTGGTCGGAGTTCGGCTAGCCGGGTGTACCTGTTCCCGAAAACACCCTGTTTTTCATACGGCAAAGCACGACACCATCGACATCAAGGGCAGAATCCTCAGAGTGTTCCTGTTGATGCAGCACGGACATCGCCTCCGGTATTTGCCTCTCATCTCGGTGTCGAGTCTGTCAACCGCCGCGCCTGCCAGGTCCCTGCCGGTACAGGATGCGGCCGGCAATGAAGAACAGCAGCACGATCAGGCCGAACGGGTAGGGAATAATACCCAGCAAGAATGCCAGCAGGCTCGCGAGCAGTAAGATCAATAACAGGATCAGAACGGGGTCCATGGTTCTGGTGACAGGCGACATTGCTATTGGTTCCATCCCGATCACATGGGACGGTGCCCGGACGCGGCCCGTGCACCCCGGTTGCCATTTCCGATAATCACATACCGGGTATTCCTGATGACCGGCCGTTTGTGACCCGATACGCGGTTTCTGTGCCGATCGGCACAATAACTCGTTGAATTATCAGGATTCGGTTGGGTAAATGTGGAATGCCGATTCAAAGACCCAATCGGCTCAAGTCCCGCAGAAGGTCTGGTGCACTACCTCGTCCGGCTCGGGCGGGTATCGATAAATCGAGCTGTGGGGGAGATCTTCACAGGGTGAGGCGAGGATCCGCAACAGGTCTTCGAGGGGTGCGAGATCGCCGGTGACTGCCGCATCAAGCACTGCCTCGACGCGGTGGTTTCTCGGAATAACGGCGGGATTTGCCCGCCGCATTCCGGTTGCCCGGGTAAACGGTTCGACTGTTTCCCGGGCAAGGCGCGCGCGCCAGCGGTCGAGCCAGCCATTGCCGGCGTCGCTGTTGCCGAGTTCGTCACGAAAGCCGCTGTCCGTTCCCTCAACCGTGTCGCACAGCGCACGGAAGGTGTTGGTGAAATCGGCGCCGCTGTCCTCCATCGTCTGCAACAGTTCCTCGATGAGATCGGCATCGTCGGAGTGTGTCTCGAACATTCCCAGCTTTTCCCGAAATCGGTCGAGCCAGGCCTGCTCGAAACGCCCGGGAAAGGCATCGATCGCTGCCTGGGCCTCGTTGATGGCCTTGTTCTGGTCCTCGTCAATGAGCGGCAGCAATGACTGTGCCAGGCGGGAGAGATTCCACTGGGCAATGCGCGGCTGGTTGCCGTAGGCGTACCGTCCACCGCGGTCGATCGAGCTGAAAACCGTGGCAGGGTTGTAGGCATCCATGAATGCGCAAGGGCCGTAGTCGATCGTCTCGCCGGCGATTGACATATTGTCGGTATTCATCACGCCATGGATAAAGCCGACGCCGAGCCATTGCGCAATGAGGCGGGCCTGCCGGTCGATGACGGAATCGAGCAGCGCCCGGTAGGGTCGTTCTTCTGCCGCGGCTTCGGGGTAATGCCGGGCAATGACGTAGTCGGCAAGACGCCTCATGGCCCCGCTGTCCCGGCGTGCAGAGAAATACTCGAAGGTTCCGATGCGCACATGACTGCGTGCCACGCGTGTGAGCACGGCCCCCGGTAGCGCGGTCTCGCGGTGGACGGGTTCGCCGGTCGCAACTACGGCCAGCGCACGCGTGGTAGGAATGCCGAGCGCGTGCATGCCTTCGCTGACAATATACTCACGCAGGATTGGCCCGAGCCACGCCCGGCCGTCTCCAGCACGCGAATAGGGCGTGCGCCCGGAACCCTTGAGCTGGATATCGAAGCGCTCGCCCTGCGGGTCGAGGATCTCGCCTAACAGGATCGCCCGTCCGTCGCCGAGTTGTGGCACAAAGCTCCCGAACTGATGACCGGCGTAGGCCATGGCCAGGGGCTCCGCTCCATCCGGCACGGCGTTTCCGGCCAGCGCGGCAAGCCCGTCAGGCGAATTCAACCGGTCGTGATCAAGCCCCAGCGCAACAGCGAGTGCCTGGTTGAGCTTCACCAGCCTCGGTTCGGCGACGGCAACCGGTGATTGCCGGGCGTAGAAGCACGAGGGCAGTTGTATGTAGGTATTGTCGAAGACAAAAGGCATCCGGGTCTCTCTGTGGTCGATTACCTGTGTGGGGCCGCTTCGGTTTCAGAGCAAGCACATTCCCGGTTGTTCTCGTAGCGCCAGGGTCTCGCGGTGCAAGAGGGTGCAGCTCTGGAACAGTCCGGACACCATGGACAGAGCGGTGGGTCGATCCTTCGCATGCCGGGACCCTGCGATGGCGATGGAAAAAGAATCAACGGAGTCAGCAGGTACCATAGCGATGGTCGCTGCAGTGTACCATGGCGTGAGGCGGGGTTGCCTGTCTTCCCGTGCCGCTGTTTGCAGTGACGCCCAGGGGGCGCGCGGACTGCGCGGCCGTCTGGTTGCGCCCATTGCAGGTGCGGTTCAAGCGAGGCTCATAATCGGGTATGGGCGGCTGTGTTACACCCCGAGTGGTCCTACCAGATCAGCATACCGCTGAGTTCCTCCAGTTCCTCCGGACTGAACTCATCCCGTTGATCGAATGCCTCGCGGGAAGCGGGCGATACCGGCTCATCTGTATTCTCCGGCAGGTCGCCGGGGTGATCCGGGTTGGCAACAGGAGCTGCAGGGAATCGCAGGTAAATGACGTTGTCGGTTTGCATCTTGGCGCCTCGGCTGACAGTAGCTGAACTCGGTTTGTGAGTAGACTTTAGCCTGCCAACGGCTCCGGCGCTGTGGCATTTCAGACGTCTTTTTTGTGAACTATTTACATCTGGATTGCTGCCGGGAGGCAGATTGGTGGCTCCCTGCCTCCCGGATCCCCGGTTCAGGTGCCGCCGGGTTCACACGTTACGGTGAGGGAAAACGGCAGTTCATCGGTACCCGCTACGGCCTTTCCCGTTGCCTCGACCGTGACGAAGGAGTGTCCATCGCTGGTTCGCGTATCGATCCGGTTGAAGCTCAGAGAGCCCACCCCTTCTTCGGCCACCCATTTTTTACTTTGGTAGTTGATGAGAACCCGTCCCTTTTCGTACTCAAAACCGCCACCTACGCGAACGCCGGCACTGCCGTCGCCGACGTGATCATCCGTCCAGGAAGAAAAGCCAAGACCACGCCCCGGCGTGGCTGCGCATTGGTGGATTTGGCTGATGTCAACCGGTGATCCATCCAGTGCGAGTTCGACTGCCTCTGCTGTCGGGCCATCGGTACCGGTGGTTTCCTCCGGAGGTGCAGGTATTCTCTGAACGCTGCGCGCCTTATCCGTGTCTCCCGCGTTCAAGGGATCCGGTTTATCCCCTGAATCTCCGCAAGCAGCCAGGATGGTGATCATCGACAGACCCAAGACAGTTCCGGTGTTCTTGTTCAGCATTATGCAGAGTCCTCCCTGAGGAATGATGACGTATTGAATTTTTACTTGTTGATTGCCCGAATCAACACAATGTATGAGTTGACCCTGCAATGGTCAAGCAACCCCTGTGTGAATGCACTTCTCGGTTCCGGGTCAGCAAGCGGCTCACCCTCCCGGATTGCATGGCAATGTCGAGGCGGGATAGCGGTATCCATTTTTCGCATTTTCCAGTATTGCAAAATAACCGTTTTTGACTTATTTTTTACCTAGTAGTCCTCATTCTCAGTGACTACCTGGTGACTACCCACAAGGTCACCGACGGGCGGCCCATCCCCCCCTTGGGCCGTCTTTTTTTTGCGCCTGTCTCCTGTCGCGGGTGTGCCACAGGCCCTGGCAATCCGGCCTCGTGGTACCGGATTCACACTCCATCCGGTTGGTCTGCCGGCGAAATGCCGCCTGATTCGTCGCACGGCGTTATACTCCGTTGCAGGAAGCGGCAGTCATGCCGCGATACGATCCGGAGGCGCATCATGTCCGATTCCATCAAGTACACCCTCGGCGAGCGGGATATCCCCAGGGTCTGGTACAACATCGTTGCGGACCTGCCGAGCCCACCACCCGCAGTCCTGCATCCGGGCACACAACAGCCGGTCGGCCCGGACGACCTGGCGCCGATCTTTCCCCGGGCGGTGATCGAGCAGGAGGTCAGCACGGAACGCGAGATCGGAATTCCCGAGCCGGTGCGCGATGTCTACCGGCAATGGCGGCCGACACCGCTGTACCGCGCGCGGCGTCTGGAGCAGGCGCTGGATACGCCGGCGCGCATCTACTACAAGTACGAGGGCACCAGTCCAGCAGGCAGCCACAAGCCGAACACGGCGAT
>JARFQV010000100.1 GCA_029287615.1 Pseudomonadota bacterium
CAGCCATCGAGAGTCCGGCAACATGCCAGCAACCCGGGCCCGGCGGCCGCATGGATGGCACCATCGACACCCCCACCGCCCAGCAGGCTGGAGTTGGCCGCATTGACGATGGCATCGACCTCGAGCCGGGTGATGTCACCCCGGATAACCCTGATCATATCTCGCCCCTGTATTCCGGCAATTGTACAACAGTACCACTGCGGCAACTCAAACCATCGCCTCTTGTACTGAGAACGGGTATCGGTGCTATCCTATGCCGAATTGCCATTCACCTGAACACTATCGCCGTATCGCACCGATTCACCCCGGATATCCCATGCCACGTCTGATCACACTTTCCAGGGCCGCCCGACTGGTCGGGGTCAAACGGGGAACGCTCCAGAAAAGGATCCGTGACGGGGAACTCAAGACCTTTGAGGGCGAGATCGTCCTCTCTGACCTGTTACACGCCTATCCCCAGACGCAGCTGGAAGACAGCAGTATGCTCGAGCGCGTCGAGCAGATCATGGAACAGGCCGTAACCAAGATTATTCGTGACCAGACCTCCCCCCCCGATGTAAAAACACTGACAGCCCGTATAATGTCGCTGAGCGATGAACTGGCAAGGGCCAGGACAAGAACCAGCCAGCTGGAGGTGCTGCTGAACAAAGCCCGCCAGAAAGTGGCGGAACTGCAAAATACCGGCGACGACGAACTGCGTAACAGGACCCGGGAACTCGGCGAGTGGTTTGCCGGGGCACGACAATCCAGGGACACAGATATCCCGGAGCAATTACTGGCCAAAGAGGCGTTTCTCCGAGTAATGGAAGCCCAAATTCGCATACTGCCCTGCAATCAGGAATTTCTGGTCGAGGGAGCAGACAATATCCTGGAGGCGGGGTTGCGTGCCGGCCTTGCGCTCGATTACGGCTGCAGTAACGGTCAATGCGGACGCTGCAAGGCCAGGGTCGTCTCCGGGGAGGTCAGAAGGACGCAGAACCACGAGTATGTATTCAGCGAGGCGGAGAAAGGGCTGGGTTATATCCTGATGTGCTCCAATACCGCGGTAACCGACGTGGTACTGGAAGCGGATGTCGCCGGAAATGCCAGTGACATCATGAAACAGACCATTGATGTCCGCCTGAAGAAGATCGAATATCCATCAGAGCACCTGGCGATACTGAATGTCAGGACACCAAGGACCAGACGTCTGCGATTTCTGGCAGGGCAACGGGTAATCGTTGAACTGGCCGGCGGCCAGCGCCGCGAGCTTCCCATTGCCAGCTGTCCCTGTGATGATATGAACATCCAGTTTCATATACCGCACAATACAGGAGATCCCTTCTCCGATTGCGTGTTCAATGAGCTGAAGCCATCCGAAACCATCATGATCAAGGGCCCGCAGGGGACATTCACCCTGCAGGAAGATACGGCACGGTCTATCGTATTTATCGCCTTCGATACCGGTTTCGCGCCGGTCAAGAGCCTGATCGAACATGCCATGGCACTGGATAACGCGGAAGACATCTATCTCAATCGCTTTTTTACCGATGCCTGCCCGCGGTACATGGATAACCTGTGTCGTTCCTGGAGCGATGCACTGGACAATTTTCACTCCGACTCCATGCAGGCGCCCGATGAAACCACCGTGCGGGAACAACTGAATGAAATCGCCGGCCGACTTGGCAGGCTGGGTGACTTCGATTTCTATGTCGCCGGCCAGGAACCGTGGGTCACACTCACCGACGATTTCCTCAGAAGGAACGGCCTGCCCGGCAAACAGCTTTCCCTGGAGATTCTGCCGTATCCGGGGACATGACGGGCATGCCCCGTCGTTACATCACATCGTAACCGGGGAAACACTCACTTGACGACCTTGAGGGCGGGACGCCTGGGTGCTGTGCCACCACCATCATCATCACCACCAGGCTCGGGCTCATCGTCCTGCTCACCAAAGACCATGCCACGACCGTTTTCCCTGGCATAGATTGCGCGCACGGCCCCGACCGGTAGATAGACCTCGGTTGCAACGCCCCCAAAACGTGCCCGGAAGCCGATACCTGTATTGTCCATTGTCAGCGCCTCGGTGGCACCCGGACTGATGTTGAGGGCTATACGGCCGTCTTTCGAATATTCCACGGGCACATCGACGCCCTCGACCGTGACATCAACCAGCAGGTGGGGAGTCAGGTCATTGTCCAGCAGCCATTCATGGATAGCGCGAATCAGATAAGGGCGGGTACTGGTCACGACAAGGGAGGAGACAGGGTAATAGGCACCAGGGTTGATAGAGACTGTTCGGCTGGAGTCAGGCCCGCCGGGGATCCCCGCACGGCCCTTGCTCCGCTATTCTCGCATCTCTTTTTCCGCCTCGGAAAGACTGGCCTGAAAGGATTCGCGCTCGAAGATTCGTTCCGCATATTTCAGGACAGGCTTGGCCTGGGCCGGCAGGTCAATCCGGTAACGCTCCAGGCGCCACAGAATGGGTGCAATGGTGGCGTCAACGAGCGAGAACTCGTCACTCAGGAAATAGGGCTTTGCGGCAAAAACCTCCGCGCTTGCCGTCAGACTGTCGCGCAGCACCTTACGGGCCTTGTTGACTGTCTTATCGGTCTTTGATTCCAGGTCAGGAATGAGCTCATACCAGTCATGCTCAATCCGGAACAGGGCCAGTCTTGTCCTGGCACGGGAGACCGGATCCACTGGCATCAGCGGCGGATGGGGAAACCGCTCATCCAGGTATTCCATTATCGCGCGCGGATCATAGAGCACCAGTTCCCTGTCCACCAGGGTGGGCACCGAGTTATATGGATTCAGGTCGATCAGGTCCTCGGGCTTGTTGGCAGGGTCTACATCCAGTATCTCGACCGTAATCCCCTTTTCCGCCAATACCATACGAACCCGGTGGCTTTGCGGACAGCCAGCCGTCGAAAACAGCGACATCACCGAGCGTCGGTTGGCGACTAGTGCCATCAAGATCCCTCCTGTTTCTGTTTTCTCTATCCCCGACTACCGGGAACCCCAAATCGCTGGCGTATCAAACGGATCCGCTCAGTGCACGTCCTTCCAGTATTCCTTCTTGAGAAAGTAGGCAACCAGCAGGAAGAAGAAGAGAAACAGCAGGACCTTGATGCCCAGGCTTATTCTTTCCTGCTTTGCCGGCTCTCCCATGAAGGCCAGGAAATTCACCAGGTCACGTATCGCCCGGTCGAATTCCCTGGGTGTCAGCTGACCTGGCTCGGTGATTTCCAGTCCCTCCAGGACCTCACCGTGATCACCGTCGTGCTTCGCATAGATCGCCTTCTGCGTGCCTTGCAGATCCCACAGCACATTCGGCATCCCGACATCCGGGAATACTACATTGTTGACACCCATCGCACGTGACTCATCGACATAAAAGGAACGCAGGTAGGTGTACAACCAGTCCACCCCCCGTGAGCGTGAAATCACGGAAAGATCAGGCGGTACGGTTCCGAACCACTCTCTTGCATCTTCGGCGCTCATCGCAACCTTCATCACGCTGCCGATCTTTCCACCGGCCGGCATCAGGTTTTCGACAATCTGTGCCTCGGTGAGACCCAGACTTTCCGATAACCGGTTGTAGCGCATATAAGAAGCCGAGTGGCAGCTGAGGCAGTAGTTGGCGAACAGTCGGGCACCACGCTGGAGCGACTGCCGGTCATCAGGAACAATATTGGCCCTGTCGAGATGCGCCCCGCCCCCGGCGGCCAGGGACACAAGGGGAAAACACAGTAACAGGCAGGCAAGTAGTCTCATCTTCATTTCCAGGTCACCCGTTCAGGTTCCGGCTTCGTCCTGTCGATCCTGGTATAGATAGGCATGAACAGAAAGAAAGCGAAATACAGAAAGGTAAACACCTGCGCAAAGCTGGTGAGTACCGGTGTAGCAGGCTGCGTACCCAGATACCCCAGGGCGATAAAGGTGACAACGAAAATCGCCAGGGCAATCTTGTAGAGTATTCCCTTGTAACGGATTGACTTGACGGGGCTGCGATCCAGCCAGGGCAGGAAGAAAAGCACAACGATGGCCGCGCCCATGGCGATGACCCCGCCAAGCTTGTCCGGGATGGCGCGCAGGATTGCGTAGAACGGGGTGAAATACCACAGGGGCACGATGTGCTCGGGTGTCTTCAGCGGATCAGCCGGGATGAAATTGTCTTTCTCGAGGAACCATCCCCCCATTTCCGGCATGAAGAAGATCACGATGGAAAAGAAGATGAGAAACACCACTACCCCGACGATATCCTTGACCGTGTAGTAGGGATGGAAGGGGATGCCGTCCAGGGGCACGCCATTCTCATCCTTGTGCTTCTTGATTTCCACGCCGTCGGGATTATTGGATCCAACTTCGTGCAGGGCCATGATGTGCATCACCACCAGGGCCAGCAGGATAATCGGCACGGCAATGACATGAAAGGCAAAGAAGCGGTTCAGGGTGACATCGGATATCACGTAATCGCCCCTGATCCACAAGGCCAGCGTATCACCAATGCCCGGGATCGCACCAAACAGCGAGATGATCACCTGTGCGCCCCAGTAGGACATCTGCCCCCAGGGCAGCAGGTACCCCATGAAGGCCTCGGCCATCAGGCAGACGTAGATCAGCATACCGAAGATCCAGATCAGTTCCCGGGGCTTGCGGTGGGAACCGTACAGCAGGCCGCGGAACATATGCAGGTAGATGACGATGAAGAAGGCGGATGCCCCGGTGGAATGCATATAGCGGATCAGCCATCCCCAGTTTACATCGCGCATGATGTATTCGACCGATGCAAAGGCCAGTTCGGCATCCGGTTTGTAATTCATGGTGAGCCAGATGCCGGTCACGATCTGGAGCACCAGTATCAGCAGCGCCAGGGATCCGAAGTAATACCAGAAATTGAAATTTTTGGGTGCGTAATATTGTGCCAGGTGCTCGTTCCAGAGCTTTGTCAGCGGGAAACGTGCATCAATCCATGCGAGCAGTCCGTTTGAATTGTTACTCATTACGCCACTCCTTCGTCTTCACCGACCAGAATCTGGGAATCACTCAGGTAGCGGTGCGGTGGCACCGGCAGGTTGAGTGGTGCCGGCACGCTCTTGTAGACACGCCCTGCCATGTCAAACGTGGATCCGTGACAGGGACAGAAAAAACCACCCTTCCAGTCCGCGCCCAGATCCGCAGGGGCAACGTCAGGACGATAGGTGGGCGAACAGCCCAGATGGGTACATATACCGATACACACCAGAATCTCGGGTTTGATCGAACGGTATTCGTTGCGGGCGTAGTCGGGTTGTTCCGACTCCAGGGACTCGGGATCGCGCAGTTCGCCGGTCAGCCCGGGCAGATCCTCGAGCATTTCCGGTGTGCGCTCTACGATCCAGACCGGCTTGCCACGCCACTTGACGCGGATCATCTGGCCGGGCTCAAGCTTGCTGATATCAGCCTCGACAGGGGCACCCATGGCCCTGGCGCGCTGACTCGGCTGCATGGAGGAAATGAAGGGGACCGCCGCAAAGGCAGCACCAACACCCCCGACTACGGTTGTCGCGGCAATCAGGAAACGACGCCGCTTCAGGTTGACCTCTTCGCTACTCATTACAAGGTATCTCCAGAAATTACAAGTATATCCATAACTTGCTTACTACTGGCGGCCGGAGGACCACCGGATATTCCTTGCAAAAAATTCGAATATTCTGAATTAGTGCTTCATTCCTGCTTAGCCGGCATAGGATGGTCCAAGACAGGAGCTAGGTCAAGGGGAACCACACATTTTGTCCGTATTCCCTTGCTCAGACCGGGTTATCAATGTCAAAAAACCGATGTTCGATGTTGAAATGCTCCGCGAGGTGGGTACCGAGGGCCTCTACCCCATAGCGTTCCGTGGCATGATGACCGGCTGCATAATAGTGAATACCGCATTCACGCGCCACATGAACCGTGGGTTCCGAAATTTCCCCGCTGACAAAGGCATCCACACCCTGTTTGACCGCTGCCTCTATGAAAGACTGTGCGGCACCCGTACACCAGCCCACGGTCCGGATCTGTTTCCCTCCGCCATCGATATGCAGTGGCATGCGTCCCAGCCTGGATGCCAGATGCGCGGAAAGTCCATGCGGATCCATCGGGCCTGGCGGTCTGCCGTACAATGCAAGACCGGTGCCCTGCGGATCCCCCTCGAAACGGTCTTCCACCGTAAAATCAAGCACCCGGGCCAGCTGCGCATTATTACCGTATTCCGGGTGGGCATCCAGCGGTAGATGATAGGCCAGAAGACTGATATCCCCGGATAACAGCAGTTTCAGACGCTCGCGCTTCATCCCAGTAACACGGGAATCCTCACCCTTCCAGAAATAACCGTGGTGAACCAGCAGCGCATCCGCCCCCTCTTCCAGCGCGGCTTCAAGGAAAGCCCGGCTGGCTGTCACGCCGCTGATCAGACGCCGGATCGATGCCCTGCCCTCAACCTGTAGCCCGTTCGGGCAATAGTCCTGAAAGCTGTCTGCCGACAGTAAACTGTCTG
Organism: Pseudomonadota bacterium; assembly: GCA_029287615.1. Lineage (GTDB taxonomy): Bacteria > Pseudomonadota > Gammaproteobacteria > UBA9214 > UBA9214 > JARFQV01. Next base: position 6,503 of record JARFQV010000100.1, read on the forward strand.
CGTAGCCAACCACTTCCACTAGCTCTGCCATGTAAGCATTACCCACTGAATTATAGAGATTAATACTGACGAAAAGGCCTGTGCATGATAGGGTATTCCCATCAGGTCCACAGACCGTTTCACCCTTCGGTACCCACATCGCTGCGATCGCCGAAACAGATGACGCCCCAACCTGAAGAAAGCTCAGTAACCGGATTTATACAGAAGGAACAACAGGCCCACAATGAACCCAGGCAAATACCTTGCTTTTCTGCTGCAGGCCGTCATGGCCGGGCTCGCGCTTGCCTTTGTCCTGCTGATGCTGAATCCGGAATGGATCCGGCAGCCTCCACCTGTGATCAATGTCACTGAAATTCCCGACTCGAACGCCGTACCCGAGGCCCGCACGGCGGGCAATACCGGGCCCGTTTCCTATGCCTCAGCAGTAGAGCGCGCGGCACCGGCCGTGGTCAACATCCATACCGCAAGGATCATCACCCGCCAGTCCCATCCACTGCTGGATGATCCGGTCTTCCATCATTTTTTCGGGAATCGCTTCAAACGCCCTCAACACCAGCTGCAGACCAGTCTGGGGTCCGGTGTTCTGATCAGTAACCAGGGCTATGTGCTGACCAGCAATCATGTCATCGACGGGGCCGACGATATCCAGGTTCTGCTCGCGGACGGCCGCCGCGCCCATGCCAGCGTGGTCGGTGTCGACCTGGACACCGACCTGGCTGTGCTGCATGTCCACCTGGAGGACTTGCCTGCCATCATCATCGGTAACTCAACCAACCTGCGTGTCGGTGATGTGGTGCTGGCCATTGGAAATCCGTTCGGTGTTGGCCAGACCGTGACCCAGGGCATCATCAGCGCAAAGGGTCGGGACAGGCTGGGCATCAGTGCCTATGAGGATTTCATCCAGACCGATGCAGCCATCAACCCTGGCAACTCCGGTGGCGCGCTGGTCAATGCGCATGGAGAACTGGTGGGTATCAACAGCGCGATCTACAGCCGATCCGGCGGCTCACAGGGAGTGGGTTTCGCCATCCCGGTCCGTATCGCCAAGGATGTGCTGAAACAGATCATCGAACAGGGTCATGTCGTGCGCGGCTGGCTGGGCATCGAGGCCCAGGATATCACTCACACGCTCGCCGATTCATACGGACTGGACGGTACCGAAGGAGTATTGATCTCCGGTGTCATGCGTGACGGTCCGGCAGACCAGGCAGGACTGGAGCCGGGAGATGTGATTACCGCTATCGGGGAAAAAAGGATCACCGATGCCCGCGATGCCATGAACACCATATCCATACAGGCACCGGATTCCCTGATTGACATCAAGGGCGAACGCAAGGGTAAGCCCTTCACGACCCGGGCTCGCGTGGGGCAGCGGCCGGTACCAACACGCTGATCTCAAAGGGAATCTCGCAACGCCTCGATAAAGGACCGGTTTTCTTCCGCAAGCCCGACCGTCACCCGCAGGCAACCCGCGAGATCCGGGTCTGACCCATCCAGGTTCTTTATCAGTATCCCTCGATCCTTCAGTCTGGCGTGCAGTTCCCCGGCGCGACCGGCCGGCACCCGAAAGAGTATAAAGTTGGCCTCGCTCGGACAGGGGCTAATGCCCTCCAGCGACTGCAAGGCACCAAACAATCGCGCACGCTCCCGGCGTATCTCCTGCGCCTGCGCCTCGAAGACAGAGAGGTGATCCAGGGCGAACTCACCACTGACCTGGTCCAGTATGCTGATGTTGTAGGGCAAACGGATCTTGTCGAATTCATCCAGCCAGTGCGGAGCGCCGGCCAGCCAGCCGAGACGCAACCCGGCCAGCCCCATCTTCGACAGGGTACGCAGCACCAGCAGATTATCATGCCTTTCCAGGGCAGACAGAAAACTGGCGTCAGTAAAAGGGGCATAGGCCTCGTCCACCACCACCAGGCCCGGTGCGTATTCCAGGATAGTATGGATCTCCGTGGCAGCGAACAGATTTCCGGTGGGATTGTTAGGATAGGCAAGGAAGATGACCGCGGGCCGGTAACGATCGATGGCGCTCCGCATCGCCTCGCCATCGATGGCGTAGTCCCGGCCGAGCGGGACACGAATGTATTGCATCCCGGTGCCGGCGGCGATCATACGGTACATCACGAAGGTGGGACCCGGACATAGTATCGTGCGCCCGGGTTCACACACGGCCAGTGCGATCATCTGAATCAGTTCATCAGAGCCGTTGCCCAGTAAAATCCCGGTACCCTCAGGCACACCCATGACAGTACGCAGACGTCCCCGCAGGCGACGGGCGGCAGGATCCGGATAACGGTTCACCTCCACCATACGCAGGCGCTCCAGCCATTCGTTCACCAGTGTATCCGGCCAGCGGTAGGGATTTTCCATGGCGTCCAGCTTGATGCCTTTCACCGGGTCCGGGACATGATAGGCGGAAAGCGCGCGAATGGCGGGGCGGATCAGACTATCGGGTTTAGCCCGCATCACCTGCCCGTCCCCGTACCGGCAGAAACCGGGTCATTTATCCTGCCCGATACGGTATTCCGCGGACAGTGCGTGGGCGGTCAGCCCCTCCCCCCGCGCCAGTACCGAGGCCACCTGGCCGAGACGCCGGGAACCATCCGCCGAGCACTGGATCAGACTGGATCTTTTCTGAAAATCATAGACCCCCAGGGGCGAGGAGAATCGTGCCGTACGCGAGGTGGGCAATACATGATTGGGGCCTGCGCAATAGTCACCAAGCGCCTCCGCGGTGTAGCGTCCCATGAAGATGGCGCCCGCATGACGAATACGCCCCAACATCGCCCGGGGTTCCTCAACCGAGAGTTCGAGGTGCTCGGGGGCAATGAAATTGGTCACCTGTACCGCCTCATCCATATCCTGTACCTGAATCAGGATCCCCTGCCCCTTCAAGGATGCCTCGATCACACCGGCGCGTGCCATACCCGGAAGCAAACGATCGATGCTTGCCTCGACCCGATCGAGAAAACCGGCATCGGGACTGACCAGGACGGCTCGCGCATCCTCGTCGTGCTCCGCCTGGGAAAAAAGATCGACGGCGATCCAGTCCGGATCCGTATTACCGTCGCACACCACCAGTATCTCCGAGGGACCGGCTATCATGTCGATTCCCACTGCCCCGAAGACCATGCCCTTGGCCATTGCCACATAGGCATTGCCGGGACCTACAATCTTGTCAACCTGGGGTATGCCGGCAGTGCCGTAGGCCAGGGCTGCTACCGCCTGTGCACCACCGATGGTGAACACCTGATCGACACCCGCAATGTGTGCGGCTGCCAGCACCATGTCATTCACCTCCCCACCCGGTGTCGGGACCACCATGATGACCTCGGGCACACCGGCAACCCTTGCCGGGATGGCATTCATCAGTACGGACGAGGGGTAGGCAGCCTTGCCGCCTGGTACATACAGTCCGGCCCGGTCCAGTGCGGTTACCTGCTGCCCCAGCACGGTACCATCCGGCTCGGTATAGGACCAGGATTCCATCTTCTGATGGTCTGCATAGCTGCGGATCCTGTCCGCGGCAATCTCCAGTGCCTCGCGCTGCTCCAGCGGTAGTGTATCGCTTGCCTTCCGGCAACGGGACATGTCCATGCTGAGTTCCGCCACCGACTGTACCGACAAGCGGTCGAAACGGTTGGTGTATTCGATGACCGCCTCGTCACCGCGCGCCTGAACATCGGCCAGTATCCGGCGCACAGTGGACTCGATGTCACGCTCGTCCACCTGTTCCCACGACAACAAGGTCTCCAGCGACTGCCAGAATCCGGAATCAGTGGTATTCAGGCGGGTGATGTCTACCATGATCAGCTGCGAGCCTCCGCAATCTTGTTAATGAATGACTTGACCCGATCATGCTTCATTTTCATGGAGGCCTTGTTGACCACCAGCCGGGAACTGATATCGGCAATGTGCTCCAGTGGCGCCAGTCCGTTTGCCTTCAGGGTATTTCCGGTATCCACCAGATCGACGATGCGGTCTGCCAGACCGACCAGCGGGGCCAGTTCCATCGAACCGTAGAGTTTGATGATCTCCACCTGCTCGCGCTTTTCTGCGTAAAAAGAGCGCGTGGTGCGGACATACTTTGTGGCAATCCGGAGGCGGTCCTTTCCAGGCTCCTGTCCCCCTGCAGGACCCGCGACCATCATCCGGCAACAGGCAATCCCCAGATCAAGCGGCTCGTATAGACCGTCCCCGCCATGCTCCATCAGCACGTCCTTTCCAGCCACCCCGAGATCTGCTGCGCCATACTGGACATAGGTCGGCACATCGGCGGCACGTAAAATCACCAGCTTGACGTTTTCATCGCTGGTATCCAGGATCAGTTTACGACTGGTATCCGGGTCGTCCGCCGGTTCTATACCGGCCTGCGCCAGCAGCGGCAGGGTCTCCCGGAAAATCCTCCCCTTAGACAGGGCAATGGTCAAGGTACGGTTCATGCGGGTCGGGGCCTACTGAACCCTGCGCTGCGCCGCCCACTGGTCCGGCGTATAGGTGAACAATGCGAGCGCATGGATCTCCGCCTGCATCAGATCACCCAGGGATTGATAGACCCGCTGGTGCTGCCTGACCCTGGATTCGCCCTCGAAGCTTGCGCTGATGACGATCGCCTCGAAATGATCCCCCTCACCCTTGACAAATACCTCGGCATCGG
>JARFQV010000065.1 GCA_029287615.1 Pseudomonadota bacterium
GACCAAAACTGCATCAGCTTCCACAAGACAGACAGGGCGGTTCGGACACCGAGCGCAAGCCAGGTAAGGCAGCCGATGTACACCGCCTCGATGGGCCGCTGGAGAAACTACGAGACCTGGCTGTCTCCCTTGAAGGCGCTCATCGGATAGCGGTGATATGACATGAACGCAATGCGCAGCAAACCCTGTCCCTGTGGCAGCGGGAAACCGTATAAGAAGTGTTGCGGCTCTGTAAGCAGGCTAACTGCGAAAAAACGCACCCGCAGGAAAGGGAAACACAAGGCAGATCTCAACAATGCCGCGATCCTGCTCCAGCAGGGTCGCATTGATGAGGCCAGAAATATTCTGCTGTCCATTGCGCAATCCGATCCTGGCAATGATAGCGCTCTCGTCATGCTGGCCGGAATCGCGCACCAGACCGGGCAGTTACAGGAGGCCGTCGCCCTCGTCAATCAGGCCATTACGATCAATCCCGCAGTACCGGCCTACCATGTCAATCTGGGTGGATTGCACAAGGTCCTGAATCACCATGACGTGGCCCTCGACTGCTACGGCAAGGCCGTGGAACTGGATCCCGGAAACCTGCATGCCTTGTTGCAAATGGCCGAGTGCTGCACCCGCCTGGAAAGGCCACATGAAGCGATTGCACATTACAGGAAGGCGGCAAGCATCAATCCTGATATGGCGGATATCCATATTGCAGTGGGATCCCTCTACATCACCGTCGGCAAGTTCGATGAGGCAATTGAGTCCTTCAGGCAGGCCTGCGGGCTGAGGCCGGCGTCAGGAACAGCCAGTTCCGGTCTGGGCGACGCACTGAGAATGAAGGGATACTTCGAGGAAGCCATCGACTTCTATGAAGGCGCCCTGCGCAATCCCGGATCAGGGAATCCGGCATTCATTCACACGAATATCGGGGTATGCAGGCAATCCCTGGGCAACATCCCCGAGGCGATCTCCTCTTTCAGGGAAGCAGTGCAGCTTTTGCCTGACAGGCATGAACAACATACCAATCTGCTGATGGCACTGAACTATTCGAGTCTACATTCGCCGGAAGAGGTTTTCCGGGAACATACCTCGTTCCAGCGCGCGCACGCCAGAGAGGCCGGGAAAGACCCGGCAACCCATTCAAACAGCAGGGATCCCGACCGGAGAATCAGGGTCGGCTATGTATCCTCGAATTTCTACGAGCATTCGGTTGCACACTTCATCAAGCCGGTTCTTGATCACCATGATCAGGATCGTTTCGAGATGTATGGTTATTACAATAATGACTATTCCGACCCGATGACGGAGTGCCTGTCATCCGGTTTTTCCCGCTGGTACAGGGTGAAATCATTATCCGACGATGCGCTGTCAAGGCTCATCCGCAGCGACGGTGTCGACATCCTGGTGGATCTGAACGGACATACGGCCGATAACCGGCTGCTGGTCTTTGCCGCAAAGCCCGCCCCCGTCCAGATCACCTGGATCGGTTACCCGAACACGACCGGCCTCTCGGCCATGGACTACCGCATTACCGATGCTATCGCAGATCCGCCAGGCACTACGGAGCACCTGCATACCGAACGCCTCCTCCGGTTGCCGGATACATTCTCCTGTTACAGCCCTCCTGATCCCTGCCCCGGGGTTGCGGAACCACCGGTACTGAAAAACGGGTACATCACTTTCGGCTCTTTCAATAACTTTGCCAAAATAACGCCACCGGTGATCGAAGTCTGGTGCCGGCTACTGGAGAGATCCCCCGGTTCCCGGCTTGTGCTCAAGGCGGAGTTGTTTCAGGAACCAGCGAGCCGGCAAAGGATAGAGGGACTTTTTCGGCAAGCCGGCATCGATGCCACCCGGATTGAACTGGTCGGGAAGGATGCAAGCCGGACCGCTCACCTGCAACGGTACGCGGAAATTGATATCGCCCTGGATTCCTTCCCGTACAGTGGAACCACGACGACCTGCGAAGCACTGTGGATGGGTGTACCCGTTATAACCCTGGCAGGCAGGGTGCATGCCGGCCGGGTAGGCGTCAGCCAGATGAAATCGATTGGACTGGACGAGTTCGTGGCGCAAACGCCGGATCAATATGCAGATATTGCAGCAGCACTTGCAGAAAAACCCGGATATCTTCAGACGCTCCGTTCCGGCATGCGCGAGCGCCTGGCCGCCTCGCCCCTGCTGGATGCGGAACGGTTCACCAGAAACCTCGAGATGGTCTACCTTGATATCTGGCGGGCGTGGTTCACAGAATCAGACCTGCCCGGGACCCGGACTTGATGTGCTGACCCGCTCTTTACTGATGGCTCTTTCTTCGGACAGTACCGTCCCAGCATGATTCACACACGCAGGATGGACGGAACAGAACAGGATTTCCCGGGCCAGCACGAGCGATTTTTCTATAGCATGATCGCAGGTTTGGGTTTGGTAGCAATCAGATTCAAACTGATCAATTCATCCTTGTATTTCATGCTGCTCGTATCATCGAAAATCCTGAATTCATCCACCTTTTCAACACTCGCGAATCCCGCATCCTGCAAATACCTGGTTAAAAAATCCTGATTCAATCCAACAACGTGATAGTCGTATTCGTCGATATGTCCACCGAAAATCATTCTCATGACATGAAATCTTTCATCTAACGTTAGCTTGTCCTTATCAATGAATAATCTGGCCAGGACATCCAGATCCGGAACACTGACAAACAACCGGCCCCCGTACCGGAGAACACGATTCCACTCGACAAGCGCGGGCAACAGTTCGTCCTTGTAGTCCAGATGCTCGGCTATATGCGATGCATAAATGACCGAAAACGCACAGTCATCAAATTGTGACAGGTCTTTTGCAGTCCCAACATGGTCTACTTGCGGGCCAGGCACTGCATTCAGTATTTCCCAGTCTGGAGCCTGAATTCGACCCCCTATGTGTAATTTTCTGACTACCGGAT
>JARFQV010000142.1 GCA_029287615.1 Pseudomonadota bacterium
GACGCTGGGTTTTACGCAGGATCCGCCGGCATCCGTCTCGACACAGGCCATTTTGATATGGTCCGTGGCATAGGCCAGGCCACTGTAACCGATGGCGCAAGGGGTCTTCTCGACCAGGTCCACGACATCCTTGGAGCCGTGCATATCCAGTGTACCCTGACGGTACTTGTTGCCCTTGCCCAGCACTGCGTCCCTGAAGTAGGCATAGGTGCCGGAGTTGTTCTGGCGGCTGACCACCACGATCTTGTCGCTATCGCAGCCGGGTACCTTGATGCCGAGGTCCGACCACTTGGTTACCTTCCCCTTGCGGACGTAAATATCCTTCAGTTGTTCGATGGAGAGTGTTTCTGCCGGGTTGTCATGATGGATGAAGACCGCCAGGGCATCATAACCGACCACGTGCTCGATGGGCTGCTGGCCCTGTTTCTCCGCCAGCGCTATCTCTTTCTCTTTCATCTTGCGGCTGGCGTTGGCGATGTCCACGGTACCGTTGATCATGGCCGCGATACCGGTACCCGAGCCACCACCGGAGACGGAGACCGCGACGTCTGGATTCACGGCCGGGTAGGCCTCTGCCCATGCCTGGGCCACATTAACCAGGGTGTCGGATCCCTTGTTCTGGATGAGTGTGCGATCCTCGGCGTGGACCCCATGACTGATGGTGAGAGACAAGGTAGTGGTTGCCAGCATGTATTTCCATTTCTTCATCGTGTCTGCTCCGTAACTGGAATGACAGGGTTTTGTAGACGGGTTGCGGTCAGCAGGACCGACGCACCATTTACATCCCAGATTTATCAGTAACTTATGTAGTAACGGCCGAATTCTAGCTTGTTGAATGTTACGACTATGTTACAGAAACGCTGGGTAATCGTGTTTTATTACATTTTTATGACAGATATGCAATAAATGCAGATCTAAGTGTATTTCTCCTGTCCCGACATTGACATAGATCAAGCTTCCTTCAATTTGTCGGGATCCGTGGTCAGGAATGATGATTTCATTCCATCCAGTACCATTCACAGGTCTGCGAGATATATACTCGTGGCTTTCTCAATACAGTCTGTGTGGCCGGGATATGGGTATAGAGATCGAGCGCAAGTTTCTGGTGAATGGTGACGGGTGGCGCCGGGATATCCAGCGCTCCTCGGAGTATCGGCAGGGATACCTGGTTCTGGGCGGGCCGACCTCGGTCCGTGTGCGAGTCGCCGACGACCGGGCGAACCTGAATATCAAGAGCGGGAAGCTGTCCATTCGCCGGCTGGAGTATGAATACGAGATTCCAATGGAAGAAGCCGTCGAAATGCTGGACAACCTGTGTACGGGTTCAGTTGTCGAGAAGACCCGGCATTTCGTCCGGCATGGCGGACATACCTGGGAGATCGATGTGTTTGCAGGTGACAACCAGGGTCTGGTTGTCGCCGAGATCGAGCTTCAGGATGAACAGGAGGCATTCGAAAGACCCGACTGGCTGGGCAAGGAGGTCTCGGTCGATGCCCGCTATTACAACGTATCCCTGTCAACCCATCCCTACCGGGAATGGGGCGAGTAGAACCCCCTCTCACTCGTCCTGCTATTTCAATCAGCCAGTAATAATGAGGCGCAGCCGGCGGCTGTAAACCCGGCAGTCAATCTTGCCGACAGATCACGACAGGAATCGATAAGCTCGATATCTGCTCCTCTATTCTCCCTCATGGGTCAATCTATACGGGCGAACGGGCTGTCATCTCCCGGATTCTGTCCTGTGTACAGGTTCAGGCTTCCCGCTGTCTTCATTAGATAGCGCGACGGGTTTGCGTTATATTTCCGTTACGTACCCGGTAATGACGATCCGGGTCAGGATCACAGACATCAGCCTGTCCTGATACACAGACAGAGGACTCACCTTCTGGTCGACAATAAATATAGCCAGTTGATTCCAACCTGCACCCTGGGGAGTGCCCATGGAAAATCTTGACCCGGTAATACGTAATGCGGCCCGTGCCCTGGTCGTGCGTGACAACAGCATCCTGCTGTTGCGCAAGGCGGGTTACGAAGACGGAGAACGCTTTGCGCTGCCGGGCGGTGGGCAGGATTCGGGCGAGACTCTCATGCAGACCCTGTTGCGCGAGTGCCAGGAAGAGATTGGCACGCAGGTCCAGGTGAGGGACCTGGTTCATGTCGCAGATTATTTCAAGCAACGGGATACGGATCCGCCCAGTACGCGCCACCTGGTGGAATTTCTGTTCCGCTGTGATGTACCCGAGACCTATATGCCGGCGAATGGACACCGGCCCGACAAGCACCAGGTGGATGTTGTCTGGGCAGGTCTCGAAAGGCTCGGTGACATGCCGCTCTATCCGAGATCACTGGCGGCGTTTCTGACCGACATGCAGGGCGCCGGCAGACTGGTCTACCTGGGACTGATTGACTGAGCATGCATATCCCGAGGAATATTCGTGATAACCTCCGGTTTTTGTCTGCCGAGGCCGGTTCCCAGGTTGCCAATCTGCGCGATTATTTCTGCGAGCCCTCCGATACCCTGGCAAAGCGCATCCTTGATCGCAGTGGCTATGCTTACAACCTCAAGCTGCGTATCCACGAGAGTTGTCTGGACCGCATTGTCCGCCCCCGTAAGGGCGATAATGACGTCCCCTCGCTGCGTGCGCTGGAGTCCATTGCCACTAATCTGGAACATCTGACCGAACTGTCCCGTAACTGCATACAGCAAATGGAGCAGATGTACGAGCGCAGCTGTCTGCGCCCCGCATCCTACCGGCCACTGCTCAACCGGGTCGCGAAGGGAATCGACCGGATCGAGCCCGCCGTTCGCAACAATGACACCCCGCTTGCACTCAAGATCGGTCGCGTCAAGCCAAGGCTGGGCCGGGCCTGCGGGAAGTTGCTGAAGAAATATACCCTGGCCCTGAAACAGAAAAGGAAACACACCGAGGACCTGATTTCCTCCTTGCTGGTGTCCCATTATATCGAGCAAATGGGCGATACCCTGCTGAACATCAGTGAGGCCATCATATCGGTCAACCTGGGGCACATCATCAACAGTGAGCGTTATCATTCCCTGCAGACCTCGATCGAAAATCTGCGTGTGGAGGATACCGCTGCCGATCTGGTCATCGAACCCCTTGCTGAGACCCGCTCCGGTAGCGCCATCTCGGGTATCGGTGCACAGGATCGAGAGGAAGAAGGATATGTGGCTATCTTCAAGGATGGCCAGAAGCGCAAGTTGAAGGAAGAACGCCAGGGCCTGGAAAACTGGCATGAGATCTACCCGGGTCTGGCACCCAGGATTCTGTCCTATCACAAGCGCCGGCAGTCAGCGGCACTGCTGATCGAGCATCTCGCCGGTCAGACCTATGAACAGATACTGCTGCACGAACCACCGAAACTGTTGCGGGAAACAATGAACAGCCTCAACAGTACACTGGCGTCCGTCTGGACGGAAACACGTACCGCGAAGCCGGTTTGTGCCAATTACATGAAACAGCTCGCCAAACGTCTCGATGATGTCTACAGTATCCATCCGGAATTCAGGCAGGGAAACAGCAGCATTTGCGGGTGCCCGGTGGGGGGATTCAATTCCCTGGTAAAAAAGGCGCTGGCGCGCGAGAAACAACTCAGTGCGCCTTTCTCGGTCTACATCCACGGTGATTTCAACGTCGATAATATCATTTATGACCCCGTGGAGAAGCGCATCAACTTCATCGACCTGCATCGTTCGCGTTACATGGACTACGTTCAGGATGTATCCGTTTTCATGGTGTCCAACTACCGGCTGCAGATCCTCGATGCGCCGCTGCGGCGGCGGATACTGCAGCAGGTCCGGGACTTCTACCGGTTTACCGCTGACTATGCGGGACAGGCCGGAGACAAGACATTCGAGATGCGACTGGCACTGGGGCTGGCGCGTTCCTTTGTGACATCGACACGGTTTATCCTCGACAAGTCGCTGGCGCATGACATGTTCATGCGCTCCCGCTACTTGCTCGAGCAGGTGCTGGCCACCGGCCCGAAAGAGGTGAAGTCATTTCGCGTCCCCGTCAAGGAGGTCTTCGTTGGCTGAAACAAGAATCGGGGTGGTGGGCATCCCCGGAAAATGGTCCACCGAGGTTCTGGCCGATGCGGTCGAGGCTGCGACCGGCTTTCGCCTGGTGATTGACATGGCCGGGGTGTGTCTTGACCTGGACAAGCGCCGTCTGGAATACCGGAAACAGGACCTGTGCCGGCTGGATGCGCTGATTATCAAGAAGATCAGCGCCACCTATAGCCCGAACACGCTGGACCGCCTGGAACTGCTCCGGGTAGCGGAACAGGCCGGTGTGCGGGTATTCAGCCGGGCAGAACGCGTACTGCGCCTAATCGACCGGCTGAGTTGTACCGTTAGCTTGCGCAATGCCGGAATTCCCATGCCGGATACCCGGGTTACCGAGGATGTCGATGCAGCCGTTACCGCTGTGCAGGATTTCGGTAGTGCCGTATTCAAGCCCCTGTATTCGACCAAGGCACGTGGCATGTGTGTTATCGACGGGAAGCAATCTGCTGACCGGATCAGGGCCGAGGTCCACGAGTTCCGGCAGAGGAATCCAGTGATGTATATCCAGCAGAAGATCGATTTACCGGGACAGGACCTGGGTATGGTGTTTCTTGCCGGAAACTATCTCGGGAGCTACGCACGCGTCTCCGGGGGGGATGCCTGGAATACCACGATTCACAGTGGTGGCCGCTATGCTGCCGGTACCCCTCCCGACGGGACAATCGAGCTGGCACACCGCGCCCAGGGACTGTTTGGCATGGATTTCACCACGGTGGATGTTGCTGAGACAAGTGCCGGGCCGATTGTATTCGAGGTGTCGGCATTTGGCGGTTTTCGCGGGGCAATGGAAGGCATCGGGATCGATGCCGCCAGCCTGTACGTGGAGCATGTACTGAAAGAACTGGCCCGGTAAAAGACATGAAATATGATGTAGAGTCTGTCGCCGCGGAATTGCAGGGCGATACCCAATTCGATGATGACGCCCTGTTTCTGGGCCTCGGTTCCTGCAAGCTGCTTGTGCGCTCGAATTCCAGGGAGCTGATTGACGGGCTGCGTCACTATTTTTCCCATGTCCCCGCAGCCAGCGGTCAGCCAGACCTGGAGGTCATCGCCATCGAACGGGAGGCAGCGGATACCGGGATCGGGTTCGTGGACTGGGCGCGTGAACCCGGCAAGAGCGGGCGCAAGGATTCCTATTTCGATATACCCGGCGGCCGGGTAGTACGCAAGGTACGCACGGGGATGGTGTTTCTGCAGAGTGAAACGAGGCGCATCGCTGCCGGGCCCTGCCAGAGATACGATAACCAGGTCATCAATTTCATCAATTCCCAGTATATGAACTGGCTGCAGCATCGCGACTGGGTGATCTGCCATGCCGCGGGTCTGGTTCTCGACGGGAAGTGCCTGGGCATTGCCGGATTTTCCGGGGGTGGCAAATCGACCCTTATGCTGCACCTGATGGACCGCGACGAGGTGTCTTTCCTGAGCAATGACCGTTTGTTCGTGCGCAAGGTGAACGGCATCACCCACGCTTGCGGTATTCCCAAGCTGCCACGCGTCAATCCGGGTACCATCGTCCACAATACCAGGCTGCAGGGGCTCCTGACCGCACAACAGCGTGCCGACCTGCTGGCACTGCCACCCGATGAACTCTGGCACCTGGAGGACAAGTACGATGTGTTCCTGGACCAGGTGTACGGGCCGGGACGGGTGGTGTCCGAGGCGCTGCTGTCGGGATTCCTGGTGCTGAACTGGCGCCGCGACAGCGAGGCCGCGGTCGAAATCAGGCCCGTGGAACTGGATCAACGTCCGGATTTACTGGCCGCAATCATGAAATCACCGGGCCCCTTCTACCAGTATCCCGATGGTCGTTTCCACCGGGATGACGCTATCCTTGATGAACAGGCCTACCTGGATGCCCTGCGAGGTGTGCGAATCCACGAGGCTACCGGCAGGATCGATTTTGACGGACTCGCCAGGCGTTGTCTCCGGGAACTGCTGGTTTGAACTCCCTTGCCGACAGGGGCGCCGGCGACAATACCGCCGGAGAATTCACCCCTCACAGGAACCACACGGGTATATTGACGTGGCCAGACTGATCGCTGCCCTGATCCGGCACGGTGATTACGAGCAGCTGCCGAATACCCCGAGCGCCCACCAGCCGTTTCCCCTTACTGC
>JARFQV010000252.1 GCA_029287615.1 Pseudomonadota bacterium
CTGCTTACGCAGCCAGTCCAGTCGGGCCTTGTCGTCAGGACCGCGCGCAGTCGTGTCCAGATACAGGGTCAGCGGTTTTCCCGTCTCGTTATCGCGCCCCTCCGGATAGCCTGCCTCGGCAAGCAGCCTTCGGGCCTCCTCATTCGTTTTGCGCTGCGCTCCCTGCGCTGACCACTCATAGACATGGGTATTGATACCCTCTTCCCCTTCTGTAAATCCAGTGATTCCCGGTGGAATCACCCCGTGGGCGGGGATACCGCGCCCGTTGAGAAAGATCGAGATATATTCCTCGAAATCGACTGCAATGGATATCGCCTGACGCAATTTAGCGGCCCGCTCGCCATCACCACCGACAATCGGGTCCAGCATGTTAAAACCGGTATAGAAAATAGAGGAAGAGACGGCAGTCTGCAGATCGATTCCCTTGTTCTTCATGGCGTCAGTCAATCCGACCTCTCCCCCGGAGCCGATCCTGATAGCCTGGTCAAAACTGTCTGAATTGATGCCGGAGGAATCGTAATAGCCCTGCAGGAATTTGTTCCAGTACGGTATATCCTCCTTTTCCAGGCTGAATACAATCCTGTCGATAAAGGGCAGCCTCTTTCCCGCATCCACCAGCAGTCCATTTCCCCGGTCTGTGGGCTCACCCGATTGCGGGTAAAATTCATCATGAAAATTGGGATTTCTAACCATGATCATCTGGAGATTGGGGTTATTAACGGTCAGCATGTAAGGACCGGTTCCTACCGGATACCAGTCAAGCGTGATGTTCCTTTCATCCATACCCGGCTGGGAATAGAATCGGTCGGCCTCGGGGGGGACAGGGGCAAAAAACGGCATTGCCAGCCAGTACAGGAACTGCGGGTACTTCCCTTTCAGTTTGATCCGGTAGGCATATCGGTCTGTGACCATCGCTCCCTCGAGGTCATAGTCACTCAAGTCAAGATAACCGGGCCCTGCATCCTTCAACCGCTCGGCAAATTCACTGAGTCCTGCAATATACTCACTCATCAACCCGAAGATAGGGGAGTTGAGGCGGGGGTGTGCCAGACGCTTGATCTGGTGAACATAGTCAGCTGCCACCAGTTCCCTGGATCCTGTTTCCGGAAAGTCGGCCAGGGTATGAACATTGCTCAGGTCTTCCGGTTTCAGGTCGTGATAGAGAAAGCCGCCATCGGCATTTCTGGCAAATGCCGGATGAGGCTGGTAACGGATACCCGGCTTGATCCGGATGTCGTAGACACTCCAGGCAATGGTGTCATCCGGAGCGCCATCGGGCAACACGTTACCATCGGAATCGAGGTAAACCGGGGCCGGTACCGAGTCCGCTGTCAGGGGTATCAGTTGATAAGGGCGTTTCAGGTAGTGGTATTGCAAGGGAGATTCATAGATCTGCCCCGTGAAGGTAACCTCGTTCGAACTGTACGACTGCGCCGGATCCAGGTGGTTGGGGCGTTCGCGAAATGACGAAAACAGGATATTTTCTGCGGGTTCGCCTGCGGGATAGGGGCTATTCCAGGGATGACCATCACAGGCGCCCAGCATCAGGCACAGGGAAATAGCTGAAAAAAATCGTGGCATAGCGTTCATCCAGCCGCTGCGGGTAGTGTCGGTTTCACAGTGCATCATGACAGGCATCAGGAGCAGTGTACTTCGAGTGCACCCGCCTAACTATGAGACCAGAGCGGTTGTCAGTAGTATATCGATTGCAGATCGTGGTTTCACCGTCGCAACCCCTTTCCGTACGTGGTGAATTCCGGTACCTTTAGCAACCTGGATCTTGTAAATTTTACGGGCCAGTATGCTCACCGGCAATTGACGCCGGCGGGTTGCAGAAAACCTCTATTCAGCAGATTGCAGAAAGCACAAGGTAGCTATTATGGGATTCCTGAGCGGTAAGCGTGCTCTCATCGTTGGTCTCGCCAGTAACCGGTCCATAGCCTGGGGAATCTCCCGGGCTATGCAGCGAGAGGGGGCTGAACTGGCCTTCACCTACCAGAATGACAAACTGCGCGGAAGAGTGGAAAAAATGGCGGCGGAATGTGACTCGGAAATCACCCTGCCCTGCGATGTCGCCAGTGATGATGAAATCGAATCCGTTTTCGAACATCTGGATGACTTCTGGGACCACCTGGATATCATCATTCATTCTGTCGCATTCGCGCCCCGTGATGAACTGACCGGGGATTACCTGGACAATGTGACCCGGGAAGGCTTCCGGATCGCGCATGAAATCAGTTCCTACAGCTTTGCCGCACTGGCCAAGGCCGGACGAAATATGATGGAAGGGAGGGATGGGGCATTGCTGACGCTGAGCTATCTGGGCGCAGTACAGACCATACCGAACTACAATGTAATGGGACTGGCTAAGGCAAGTCTGGAAGCCAATGTACGCTATATGGCACAAAGCCTGGGACCGGACGGGATCCGTGTGAACGGAATCTCGGCCGGCCCTATCAAGACACTGGCCGCAGCAGGCATCAGCAATTTCCGCGTGATGCTCGAGGATGTTGAGCGGAATGCCCCCCTGCGACGCAATGTCACCATCGATGATGTGGGCAACACAGCCGCTTTCCTGTGCTCTGACCTGGCCGCCGGCATCACCGGTGAAATCACCTATGTCGATGCCGGATACAATATCGTTGGCATGGGACCGATTGAAGCGCCCGGTGACTGAGTTTTTTCTTAGCTGATCCGAACGCCTGCTGGTTTACCGGTCAGGATATCCTCTTCTCCTTCCAGGCGTGCAATCACAACGGCCCCGCAGGAGTCACTGAACACGTTTACACTGGTCCGGCACATATCCAGAATCCGGTCCACTGCCAGTATCAGGCCGACTGCCTCAACCGGTAGACCGATTGCTGTCAGGATAATGGTTATTGCCACCAGACTGGCTGCCGGTATACCGGCCACCCCGATTGATGTCAGCAATGCGACTGTCACAATGGTGAACTGTTCGGCAAACCCGAGATCGAGCCCGTAGGCCTGGGCAATGAACATAGCGGCCACGCACTCGTACAATGCCGTTCCATCCATATTGATGGTGGCGCCGAGTGGCAGAACGAAACTGGTGGTACGGTTGGATACACCCGCATTTTTTTCCACGCACTCCATCGTCACCGGCAAGGTCGCCGATGAGGAGGCTGTGGAGAAAGCGGTCAGGATCGCCGGTGACATGGCCCTGAAATGCAATAACGGATTGACCCGGGCAATAACCCGCAGGATGACGGGCATGACCACAAAGATGTGAACAGCCAGTGCCCCGAGTACGGTCATGAAAAAGGTCAGTAATGGCTCAAATGCCGCAAAGCCGGTAGACGCCACGACCTTTGCCACCAGTGCGAATACACCTATGGGCGCAAACATCATGACCCAGTCGGTGATTCGCATCATTACCGAAAAGATACCCTCCCAGAACTTCACCAGTATCTTCGACTGATCGGCGGATATCCGGGTCATGAAGTAACCGAACAACAGACTGAAAAAGATCAGCCCCAGCATTTTTCCTTCGGCTGCGGCTGCGACAATATTGGTGGGGACCATGCGCAGAAAAATATCCACGACATCTCCAGCGCCCTTCCCTTCGACCCTTTCCAGTACTTCACTGCCCGCCTCACCCAGACCGATGATATCCCGGGCCGGCATACCGTCCACGATGCCAGGCTTTGTGGCATTGACGAGTATCAGACCGATCATGATGGCAATCAGACTGGTCGTCATGTAGTACAACAGGGTTTTTCCACCCAGCCGTCCGAGCGCCCCGCTGTGTCCAACACCGGCTATCCCGGTGATAATAGATGACATGATCAGGGGAACGATCAGCATCTTCAGTGCCTGGAGAAACAGGGTACCTATAAATTCATAGATGGAATAGAAGGTGATGCCGAACAGGCTGGCGTCCGTACCGGTCAGGCGCCCGATAAGGACCGCCAGGACCAGTGCGATTAAAATCTGCCAGTGGAGTTTAAGAACGATCCG
>JARFQV010000262.1 GCA_029287615.1 Pseudomonadota bacterium
ATGCTTGTGCAATTGATCGGTAGGCGTATAATACCACCGCTTCGCACCCTGGTGTGGGACAGTTTTGCTCCCTTCGTCTAGTGGTCAGGACACCGGCCTCTCACGCCGGTAACAGGAGTTCGATCCTCCTAGGGAGCGCCACTCAACCTGCCATGATCAGGAACGGCATTTTACGCAACCACCACCCTGTTTTCCCGTTCAGGGATACCTGATTCCTGACCGGCGCACTTCACAGCATGCGGACCGACAGATCGAAAACCGCGACTGCAAGCTATACAGCGGCCGGTTTGCTACGGCGCGCTGCAGCCGCCTTTTATGACCTGCTGATCCTGCTTGCGGTCCTGATGCTGGCCACGGCCCTCGCGTTGCTTGTAGCCCGGGGTGAACTCGACCATGGCTCTGCCGTGTTCAGGGCATACCTGCTGCTTGTTTGTTTCCTGTTTTACGGATGGTTCTGGGTTCATGGTGGCCAGACGGTAGGAATGCGGGCCTGGAAGATCAGGGTTCAGCAGCCGGATGGACGCGGCATCACATGGAAACAGGCACTGTTCCGGTTTCTGGCGGCAATACCATCATGGCTGTTACTGGGAGCGGGTATGCTCTGGATCCTCGCTGACCGGGAAAAGATGGCACTGCATGACCGGTTATCCGCAACTGTCGTGGCCAGGACCAGCCACGGACAGTATTGATCCAGTCAGGTGTAGCGGAGTATGACCATCCCTGAAAGCAGGAAAAAAAGAGCGGGACCCAACGCGCTCAGGACAGGACTGATTCCGTACAGAAACACCAGGTGAGCAAGCAACTGGTTCAGCAAATAAAACACCAGGCCAGCCAGCATACCCGCGAAAAGCCGTTTTCCGGTACCCGCATGGCGAAACAAACCCAGTACGATCGTGACTGCCAGGAATATCATCACGAGTGATGCCAGGGGGGAAAACACCCGCAACCAGAATGCATATCGATAGCGACTGGTATCCAGCTGGTTGTCTTCCATGTAACCGATGTACTGATGCAGGGTCATAATCGGCATGTTCTCGGGTTCTGTTATAACGATCTCCAGCATTTCAGCAGGAATCAGGGTATCCCTGACCTCCTTTTGCCGGTAACCCGAATGTACTGCATCCCCTTCTATCCCGCTCTCGCTGATTTCGTAGAGAAACCACAGGCCATCACTGAACACCAGTCTTTCGGCATGCAATACATGTTTCAATTGCTTGTTGTCATCGAACTCAAATATCGTGATATCACTGAACTGGCCTCCTGCATGAACGTTACCAACGTTGACAAAACGATTTCCCTCCTTCAGCCATAAACCGCCCTGCTGCCCCTGGATAACATTTTCGTAGATTGCGCCCGTACGCAAACGCTGCGCATGCTGCTTGGCAAAAGGGGTAATCAGTTCCCCCACCAGAACAACCAGCACAAGCATGACAAACCCCGCCAAAAGGACTGGACGCAGAATCCCGGCCACTGAAAGACCGGATGCGCGGGCGACAACCAGTTCGCTGCCACTGGCCAGCAGGCCCAGGCTGGCAAGGGTCCCGATCAAGGCCGCCATCGGAAAAAATTCGACAAGGCTTTCGGGTATGCCCATTCCGATGTACTGAAGTAACTGCGGCACTCGGTAATTACCTCTGCCCAGGTCAGCCGACTCGGAGATAATATTGAAGAATATATCGAGCCCGAGAATGATCAGTAGCGCGATACCGGTTCCGCCAACCACGGTACGGGCAATATAACGATCAAGGATCCTCATGATGGAATCCGGCAGACGATTCTGTCCCGGTTCTGCAACAGGATTGCCAGCAGCAACACAATGGCATGAACCCACCAGACACCTATATAGGACTGCAATACGCCATGTTCCACCCATGTCCTGGCGATCGCCAGAAGGTTGTAATAAACGATAAACAGAAGCAGTGAAAATACGAGCTGCCCATATCGACCATGAGTGGCTGTAAATCTGCACAGGGGAATAGCCAGTAGCATCAGGTTGATGGTAATCAAAGGGACCGATAATCTCCATTGCAGCTCTGCCTGATGTTCAGGACTATCCGAAACAATCAGTTCTGCTGTCGGTATCGCATCGGCCTTCACACCCGTCTTCATTCCGACCGGAACGTCAACACGTATCCCGTGCTTTTCGAACTCCATGACCTGATAGTCGCTCTTCCCTGGAATCCCCTCATAGCGATGGCCATCACTCAGGATAACGAACCGGTCACCGGACAGCTCGTCTGTGACCAGGCTTGCCCGATCCGCAACAAGAACCCTGGAGCGGTATCCGTCTGCTGATTTTTGCCTGTCATGGATAAACAGCTGCTCCATGCTGCCATGGTCTTCTGATACCTTCTCTGCAAAGATGGTCACCTGACCGCTTCTGATCTGATGGAATCTGCCCGCGCCCAGCAGGGTTATATCCGTGGTATTCTCCGCCCTGTCCCTGATCTGGTAACGGACTGCCGCGGTATCGGGTATCAGGAACAGCGCCATCCACCCCAGGACCAGCGAAACAAGCAGGGCAAGTGACACCAGGGGCCTGAATAAATCGACAGGCCCGGCCCCCGCGGCCGCGTAAGCCGGAATTTCCCTGTCCCGGTACAATCGGCCAAGCGCCAGCATGACACCGAGAGACAGCGTGAAGGGCAGAATATAAACAAGAAAAATCAGGGTTTTCAGACCCAGCAGCACAAAAATGGTATTTCCGGCCAGATTTCCCGATACGGCCTCGCCAAGATATCGGGTGAACCTGCTGACCAGGAGGATAATCCACAGCAAAAATGATATGGCAATCCAGGCCTGCAGGACTTCCTTCAAGAGGTAACGGTCGAAACAACGCAACATCAGCAGATTACGGTCCGGCTTTGGCATGAAAATCAGGATTGCATCGAGTAAACTAACCGGAAAAACCGGTGTCATGAAACAATCCCGGCAATCCGCAGGATTTTACAGTGCTGAAGCAGGGCCAGATCAAGACTGTCATGACACTCTACACAGTGGTCCGGAGCAGAATGCACCCAATAAAGAATGAAAGTCCGTATAGTGATCAATCGATGCCGGGCGGCATACCCGGGTTATGCCGAAACCGTCGAGGATCCATTACCACCGGACCCGGCACCCATGGACGTGCAAGTTTCTTTTTTTATAATTACCGATGAGCTCGCAAGCCAGCCGATGCCAGCTTACGTCACCACCGATAGCCCCTGTAACGCTGGTGGGTCCGTAACATGACGCATGATCCTGTGTACGGGTGTGCCTGTGCAAGCAGCCCCGTGGCCTCATGTCGGCAAAATTGCGCATTCCCCGGCAACCCGTGCCCGGGAGCGCGAACACCAAGCGTATACCATTAACTTCAGGAAGTGTACCAATAAATCACAGGAGTTCTGGATGCAATTCAGTATCAAAAGCGGTAATCCTGATAAGCAGAAGACGGGCTGCGTCATACTTGGCGTTTTCGAATCGAAAAAGCTCTCTCCTGCAGCCAGCCTCTTCGACGAGGCGACCGACGGCCTGCTCTCGGATATTCTGCGCCGGGGAGACATGAATGGCGAGTTTGGACAAACCCTGATCATGCATTCCCCCGCCGGTGCAGCATGTGAGCGGGTATTACTGGCCGGATGTGGCAAGGAAAGTGAATTCAGCCCGAAACGCTATTGCGAGCTGAATGCCAGGGCAGCGTGCGTGATCAACGAATCCGGGGCAAGGGATGCCGCCAGTTATCTTCCCGAGCTGGAGGTCAAGGACAGGGACAGCTACTGGAAAGTCCGGCAATCGGTCGAATGCACATTGCATGCACTCTACCGGACCGGCAAACAGAAAAGCCGGCAGAAAAAGGAGTCGCGCCCGCTCAAGAAAATGATCCTGGCCCTGAGCGACACGGACAGCCCGAAGGAGGCTGAAACTGCCCTGAAGGACGGCCAGGCCATTGCCAAAGGCGTTTCTCTCGCCAGGGAACTGGGCAATCTTCCTGCCAATATATGCACCCCCGGCTACCTTGCGAAAGAAGCGCGTGCACTTGGCAGAAAATACAAATCCGTCAGCGTCACGGTACATGACGAAGCCGCAATGAAAAAAATGGGCATGGGCTCCCTGCTTTCTGTTGCCCGGGGCAGCCGTGAACCTGCCAAGCTGATTTCCATCAAGCACAGCGGGGGAAAGAAAAGCGACAAGCCGGTTGTGCTGGTCGGCAAGGGAGTTACCTTTGACTCCGGCGGAATCTCGATCAAGCCATCGGCGGCGATGGATGAAATGAAATTTGACATGTGCGGCGCCGCGAGTGTCCTGGGTACCCTGAAGACCTGCGCGGAACTGGATTTACCCATCAATGTCACGGGTGTAATACCGGCTACCGAGAATCTTCCGGACGGGAATGCCAGCAAACCGGGGGATATTGTTACCAGCATGTCCGGTCAGACGATCGAGATTCTCAACACAGATGCGGAAGGAAGACTGATTCTGTGTGATGCGCTGACGTATTGCGAACGGTTCAAGCCAAAAGTCGTCGTTGATATTGCCACACTGACCGGTGCGTGTGTGATCGCCCTGGGCGGAAATGCCGCCGGCCTGCTGGGAAATGACGATGAACTGGTTAAAGACCTGCTGGAGGCAGGTCAATACTCCGGAGACCGGGCCTGGCAATTGCCCTTGTGGGATGATTACCAGAGCCAGCTCGACAGTAATTTCGCTGATATGGCGAATATCGGTGGGCGCGAAGCGGGCACCATCACAGCGGCATGTTTCCTGTCCCGGTTCACCAAAGACTACAAATGGGCACATCTGGATATCGCCGGCGTTGCCTGGAAGGGCGGCAAGGAAAAAGGCGGCACCGGTCGCCCCGTATCGCTGCTGAGTCAGTACCTTCTTGATCAATGCAGGTGACAGAGGCTCCGATTCACACTTGCCCGCTGGATTGACCCGGTTCAGATGACCCGCATCGATTTTTATATTCTGCAGGGACAGGATGCAGGGATTCGCCCCCTGTTTGCCTGCCGGCTGGCAGAAAAAGCGTACCGCCAGGGACATGCAGTATATATAAATACCGGCTCCAGCGCCCAGAGCAACTACATGGACCAGCTGCTGTGGACCTTCAGTCCGGACAGTTTCGTGCCCCATTCCGTCTATATGCCGGATCAGGACGCCAAACCGCCCGTGCTGATAGGACATAGCGAGGACCCTGACACAAAATGCGATGTACTTCTGAACCTGGACAACGAGATTCCCGGCTTTTTTGGCCAATTTTCACGACTGACGGAGATCGTTGATCAACAAAGTGAACGCAAGCAGGCCGCACGGAAACGCTACAAGTACTATATGGAGCAGGGTTACCAGATAAATTCTCATGAAATCAATGGATAGTGAAAACCGGCCGGTCACTGCCCCGGAAAATGTTCAACCATTTGTTCGATTACCGGACACGCAGGCAGCAACAACCGCCGCGAACAGATTCACGTAACTATACCCGGGACAGCCCGACCATCTGTTACCTTTGCCGGGAAACGGATACGGGCAGTTCCCACTGAAACGGAAAACACTATGAACAACGTCACCATGGATAACGACGGTGTCCCTTTGCTGGATGACAAGGTATTGCTGAACGATGACAATTCCGGCATCGATCAGGACATGTATCCCGATAACGCTGTTCCTACCTTGTCCAATACACTGCTGGATGACGAGTCCATCAACCGGCAGCTGGACGACCTGGCCAGGGAATTACAATCCGAAATCAGCTGGAAAATAGAAGGGATGCTGGAGAATGTGTTGAGCAAGGCCCTTCATGACGTGATCAAGCGCAGTACTCCGGAAATCATCGAGAGCGTAAGAAACCAGCTGAATGCCGCTTTACCACTATTGATTGCAGCCGCAGACAAGCATGATTCCGGACCGGATAATCCGTAAATCGTGAACGCTGCTGCCCGCTACGCAAGACCGGAATCCTGCGCGCACCCAGCAGGGACTGACGCTGTTCCCGGCATGGTTCCGGCTGAATGGCAGTATCTCTTCCTGCCAGCGATCCAGAATCCGGATCCCCGGTTTCCGTTGTTCGAACCATAACGCCTTGCGGTAAATATTGCGTATAACCCTGCCTTAAACACCGGGAACTGGTATTCGATGGATAAAACCTATAATCCGCATTCTATTGAACAGCGCTGGTACGAAATATGGGAAAACCGGGGCTACTTCTCTCCCTCTGGCGAAGGCAATCCGTACTGCATCATGATTCCCCCGCCCAATGTGACCGGCAGTCTGCATATGGGACATGCATTCCAGGACACATTGATGGATACACTGATTCGCTTTCATCGTATGCGTGGTGACAATACCCTGTGGCAGGCTGGATCCGACCATGCGGGAATCGCCACTCAAATGGTGGTTGAGCGCCAGCTCAATGCCGAGAACAGGACGAGACATGATCTGGGCAGGGAAATGTTTCTGGAGCGTATCTGGGACTGGAAAAATACCTCGGGCGGCACGATAACCCGGCAACTGCGGAGAATGGGGGCATCACTGGACTGGTCACGCGAGCGGTTCACCATGGATGAAGGTCTTTCCGATGCAGTCAATGAAACATTTGTGCGCCTGTATGAAGAGGGACTCATCTATCGAGGCCAGAGACTCGTCAACTGGGATCCCGTCCTGCATACTGCGGTTTCGGACCTTGAAGTGGTATCGCAGGAAGAGAACGGTCATCTCTGGCACATGCGCTATCCTCTGGCGGATGGATCAGGTCACCTGATAGTCGCTACAACCCGGCCTGAAACCATGCTTGGCGACACCGCGGTAGCCGTGCACCCGGAAGACAGCCGTTACCGTGATATCGTCGGCAAGATGGTCCGCCTGCCACTGGCGGAAAGAGACATACCCGTCATCGCGGATGATTATGTCGATCCCGAATTCGGGACCGGCTGCGTTAAAATAACACCCGCACATGATTTCAATGATCATGAAATGGGAAAACGCCACGACCTGCCGGTCGTCAATATTTTCACCATAGATGCGACCATCAACGAAAATTCCCCGGAAAGGTATCAGGGTCTTGACCGCTACGAGGCGCGTAAAAAAATAATCGCCGACCTTGAGTCCGGCAACCTGCTGGAAAAGACCGAACCACACAGACTGATGGTACCGAGAGGTGACAGATCCGGTACCGTTATCGAACCGCTTCTCACTGATCAATGGTTCGTAAAGACCGCTTCCCTGGCGGAGCCGGCTATCCGGGCGGTAGAGGATGGCAGCATTCGTTTTGTTCCTGATAACTGGAAAAACACATACTTCGAATGGATGCGTAATATCCAGGACTGGTGCATATCGAGACAAATATGGTGGGGACACCGCATACCTGCCTGGTACGATGAGGATGGCAATGTCTATGTTGGCAGGAACGAAGCCGCCGTGCGCGAGCAACATGGCATAAACCCGGCCACCCGGCTTAGCCAGGACGAGGATGTTCTGGACACCTGGTTTTCGTCGGCTTTATGGCCATTCAGTACGCTTGGATGGCCTGAGCGGACAGATGAACTCGACAATTTCTACCCGACCAGTGTCCTGGTAACCGGATTTGACATCATTTTCTTCTGGGTCGCACGAATGATAATGATGGGCATCAAGCTTACAGGCAAGATTCCATTTCATGAAGTCTACATACATGGCCTTGTTCGTGATGCGCATGGCCAGAAGATGTCCAAGTCCAAGGGAAACGTGCTTGATCCGATTGACCTGATCGATGGCATAGATCTGGAAGCCCTGGTTGAGAAAAGGAAAACCGGCCTGATGCAGCCGCAGATGAAGGAGGCCATCGAAAAATCCACCCGCAAGGACTACCCGGATGGTATACCGGCCTATGGTACCGATGCTCTGCGGTTCAACTTTGCCGCCCTCGCATCAACCGGAAGAGATATAAACTTTGAACTGGTACGCATAGAGGGATACAGAAAATTTTTAAATAAATTATGGAATGCAGCCAGATATGTGTTGATGAACACGGAAGGCAAAGATTGCGGGAACGCAAGCACCACACTGGAACTGAGTACAGCAGACCGCTGGATCCGGGGCCGCCTGCAGGATACAGAAAAAGAGCTGCACAACGCCATGCAAAACTACCGTTTCGACCTGGCGGCCCAGGCCATCTATTCCTTCGTGTGGGA
>JARFQV010000277.1 GCA_029287615.1 Pseudomonadota bacterium
AGCTTCCATCACAAGCGCCGGCAGCGCACCATCGAGACAGACCTCCTGCTGGTCCATTTCGGGATCATTCCCCGGACGGATCTGTCCCTTGCCGCCGGATGCCGGCATGACTGGGACAGGGGGCAGCAGTGCTGGCGGCCAAGACTGGATGAGTGGGGCAACAGCAGTATCGATGGGATACTGATCGCCGGTGACGGCGCCGGCATCGGCGGCGCACGTACGGCAGAACATGCGGGGCGGCTGGCTGCCTTGCAGGCTGTACATGCACTTGGCCGGGTAAGCCGGAGCGAACGCGACCACCTGGCCCGAAAAGACAGGAAGTGGATGCGTGCGGATCTGCATATCCGGCCGTTTCTGGAGGCATTTTTTCATATCCCCGGCAAACTGCTCAGTGTACCGGACGATGACACCATCGTTTGCCGTTGCGAGGAAGTCACGGCAGGCCAGATACGCGCAGCCGTCGCAGACGGACTCGGCGACAGCAACCAGGTCAAGTTTTTGACCCGTTGTGGGATGGGGCCCTGTCAGGGCCGGCAGTGTGCCGATGCGGTTGCCCACACCGTCGCCGCGGCCGGAGACCACGACATCGCTCAGGGTGGTCAGTACCGGGGACGCCCGCCGGTGACGCCATTGACACTGGGTCAACTCGCCAGTCTCTACCCGGTGGAAAGGGAATGAAGAGCGATGTGCTCATCATAGGCGGCGGTCTGATGGGATTCTCATCGGCCTTGCAACTGGCAATGCGCGGTACACGCTGTATCGTGCTGGACAAGGACAGTCCGGGCCGCCATGCCTCCGGTGTCAATGCCGGCGGTCTGCGACAGCTCAACCGCCACCCGGCCGAAATACCCTTGTCTGTTGCCTCCGCAGAGATGTGGCGTAACGTCGATACGATGGTCGATTCCAGCTGTGATACGCGTTTCCCGGGGCAGATTCGGGTCGCGGAAAACGACCGGGACATGCTCGCGCTCGAGGAGCGTGCGGCCATGGTACGCGCCATGGGATTTGAACATGAGGAAATCATTGGCCGAGAGGAACTGTACCGGCTGGTGCCCGCTCTGGCGCCGCATTGCAAGGGTGCCCTGATCTGTCGCAATGATGGCTATGGCCGTCCCTACCATGCGCTGCACGCCTTTCGCCGCAAGGCGCGTTCCCTGGGGGTCGAATTCCGTACCTCAACCCGGGTTGACGCACTGGTACGCGATGCAGATGAATGGCTTGTCACTACGCCGGTGGGCGAGTTCCGCGCACCCATGGTGCTGAACTGCGCGGGTGCCTGGGCCGGTCGTATCGCCGCATCTATTGGCGACACGGCGCCGGTCAGACCGGGTGCGCCGATGCTGATGATCACGGAACGGCTGCCCCGGTTCCTGGAGCCGGTGATCGGTGCCGCCAGCCGCAAACTGTCCTTCAAGCAGATGCAGAATGGTACCGTGTTGATCGGCGGCGCCCATATGGCCGCGCTGGATATCGAAAAACAGCGTACCGACATGAACTGGGCCAAGCTTGCCGTCAGTGCACGTACGGTCATGACCCTGTTTCCGCAACTCGAAAATGCGCGAATCGTACGCACCTGGGCCGGTATCGAGGCCTTTATGCCGGACAACCTGCCCGTTATCGGCACGAGCAGTACCTCGCCGAACGCCTTCCATGCCTTTGGTTTCTCGGCACACGGCTTTCAGTTATCTCCGATAATCGGGAAGATCATGTCGCAGCTGATACTGGACGGACAGACAGATCTGCCCATAGCGCCTTTCAGCATAGAGCGGTTCAGGCGAGATCACCAAACCGCACCTTGAGCACACCCACCGCAGACGTTTTTACAATGACCGGTGTTGAGGCGGTCCCGCAAATTCTGGTCAGGCAGCTTGTCGACCATCAGTTTCCAGATTTGTCCGTGCAGGGAAATGCACTGGCCAGGGCACGCAGTACAATCTCTGCGGCCGGTTTTTCCAGCATGGGTTTGTGTTGCTCGGCGTAGCGGGTATAGACCTTCGCCAGGTGGCGCGAGCTTGTATTCGCCGGCATACAGAGGCCCTGATCTCCCCCGTATTCCTTCCCGGCTCCGAGCAGGCGAGCCAGTTCCTCGATACCGCTGATAAAGCCCGCACAGTATCTGCGGCGTTCACGCCCCCGTGCGGTCAGGGCGCTGGCGTTACAGGTATAGAGCAGATCCTGTGCACTGAGCCTTTGCGGGAAAACCGTATCGTTGGACTGCGATTGTGGTTGGGCAATGACGATCGTGGTACAGAGTGGTAGCAGTAATAATAGAAAAAGTCTGAGTTTCATTTTTCCAATCCTGGATGAAATGTGAATTCCCCGACTGGATTTCTCCAGCCCCGCCAGATGTCGGGCAGGGGATTACCGAGCGCGGAACGCGAGATTGCCAGGCTGACAAACAATCCGCAAAAGAACGAACAGATGCTTGATTATGTATAACAGATACAAAAAATATCAGGAAGTTAGCGGACAGACAAGAAAGGGCGTAAAACGACAAATGTCATACGCTCTAACGCACGGTGTGAATAGCCCGCAATGATCGCACTAGCCCGAATTTCTCACTGAGGATATGGAATAAGGCTGTTTTTCATGGCAGAACGATTCTGCGAATTCTTTCACGGGTACTATCGCAGTTTTTGCTACCTGCCCCTGTATATCTTCTGCGGCGAACATTTGCTGTGCGCCCGTTTGCGCAAAGCGGACCAGGACGGCGCAGCCGGTACCCGAGAGGAACTGAGGCGTATTATCGGGCGTGTCTCCCTGAAGGTGGCCTTCGGGTTTAATCGCGACGTTGCCCGGAACGTGCACAGCCGGGGAGCGATGGTCGCCAGGTCGGAGCCCCACAGGTCCAGCCAGCGGCTGCCGAAGCGTCCCTTCTGGCCAACAATGACGAGCAGCCCGTCGGCATCGCCAAGGAATTCATGGCGGGTGCGACCGTTACCTGACAGGCGCAAGGTGATATCGAGCGTGCCTTCAACGGTCCTGGCAAACCTGGCCTGTTTTAGCAGGGCGCCGTAATTGAGCTGGCGGGCGACCCATTGCCAGGCAATCCGAGGGGGATCCTGCGAGGCATCGATGGTGATATCGGATTCGATCAGGGCGCCTGCCCAGCCACGCACACGGAATGGGTCGATCCGGAACACGCCGTCTTGCAACGTGGCCGTGAAGTGGATATCGCCCAGATCCCCGGCCGCTGTGCGAAGGCGCGTGGCCTTGAAGTGAAGCTCACCATCAATCTCCCGCATACGCTCGACGGGCCGATTGTAGTCCGGGATCACGTGGCG
>JARFQV010000291.1 GCA_029287615.1 Pseudomonadota bacterium
GACCACAACCGGTGCAGGTATCCAGCCCTCTCAATCCCAGCTCATAGCCCACTACCTTGGTGTAATCGTACTCTACCCGGCCGATGGAATGCCCGCCCCAGCACACCACCAGTTTCGGATCGGTCAGGGCTCGTACGACATTGGCATTGCGCAATATGTGAAACACCGCATTGGTGATGCCGCTGGATTCGGACAGATCGAAATGCGGATTGTCATTGATCTCGTCATTCACATAGACGATATCGCGCAGGACGGTAAACAGGTGCTCCTTGATACCCTGGATCATACGGCCATCGACGAATGCGCTGGCAGGTGCCCCCGTTACCGCAAGCTTGATCCCGCGTTCCTCCTGAATGACCCGTATATCGAAGGACCGATAACGCTCCAGCAGCTCCTTGCCGTCATCCAGGTGGTTTCCGCAATTGAGTACAGCGAGAGAACAGTTCCGGAACAGGGTATACAGCCCCCCCTGGCTGGTATCGAGAAGTTTACTGACCTCGAGCCTGGAAAGAACATCCAGCTGACCTTGCGGATATATGTCTGCGTCTACGGTGTCGTATTTCATTCCATTTCCATCCATCAGCCTGTCATGTGAACCATGGTGTGCGGAGATCTCCGGGGCCCTGCTGCCCCCTCCCGGAATTTAGGTTCAAACGGTGTTGCCGGTTTCACCCCCTGCCCCTGCGTTCCGGCGTACCGGTCCCGGAGATCGGGTCACCCGCCCCTTCAACTGGTGTGCAAGGATACGGTATGTATTGACTTTCGACAGATGAAGGTTCTGTGACAATACGGGCGGCCGCACTCGGAACCCGGGGTCATTATCTGGCAGGATGTGGCCAGTGACTAGCCCCCGCCTGCGAAACCCCGTGCACCGGTCCTGGATACCACCCCTGAACCGGCAACCGAAACCGGAACTCCCGGGACCGAACCGGGGAGTGTGCCTCGATCCGGTCATTGTCCGGAGCCTCTTTCCTCCATTTCCGGAACCGCACTGCCGGTCTGCTTGATTTAATCTGTGCCTAAGGCGCAATATCATCGTCAAGGTAGCTGCCTGGGTAACCGCTGGAGACTGGATATGAAACTTCTGATCGCTGTAGACCTTTCTGAATCCACAGAAAAGATTGTGAAAAAGGCGGAAGATATCGCCAGTAGACTTTCAGCAGGGGTGTGGCTTCTGCATGTTGTGCACCCCGAGCCGGCAGACTTCTACATAGGAGGGCGTAAGCCTGAATCCGATGGATTTGAAATGGATCCACAATCGTATCGGGATTCACTTGCGAAAAGATACCACGGCGAACACCGTCAACTTCAGGAAATTGCGGATCGATTTCGCAAGACAGGCATAGATACAACTGCCCTCCTGGTGGAAGGCGATACGGTGGAAACCATCCTCAAGGAGGCATCGAAACTCGACGTGGACATGATTATCGCCGGTTCCCATGGACGGGGAGCGATGTATCAGCTGCTGGTAGGGAGCAGCAGCGAAGGAGTCCTGCAAAAATCCGCACGCCCCGTTCTTGTTATCCCTACACATGACCGCACCTGAACATCCCACCCGACCAGGTCTGGCAAGCCAGTGAAACGCAGAAGTTTCCTGCGTTATTTCTCGCTCACGCCTGTGCTGGTGCCTGCGATGGGAAATTCCATCGCAAAGCCAGCGTGGGGTGCGTTGCGGGAAGACCGCTCCTCGGCTATCACAACCCTGTTTGTGGCCGGTGATGTCATGACGGGCAGAGGGATCGACCAGATCCTTCCCCATCCTGGTGACCCGCGTATCTTTGAGCCCTACAGTCGTTCTGCGCTGGATTATGTTCGGCTGGCCGAGCGGACCAGCGGTCCGATACCGAGACAGGTAGATTATCCCTATATCTGGGGAGATGCGCTGACAATACTGGACGAGGCCGCCCCTGAGCTGCGCATCATCAACCTGGAAACAGCCGTGACCCGCAGAGGTACCCCCTGGCCAGGCAAGGGGATCCAGTATCGCATGCACCCGGACAACACCCCCTGCCTGACCGCTGCCGGGATTGACTGCTGCGTGCTGGCCAACAATCACGTCCTGGACTGGGGCTATACCGGGTTTGAAGATACCCTAGCGACCCTTCGCCAGGCAAAACTGACAACGGCAGGTGCGGGCGCTGACCGTAGCAGTGTACAGATTCCGGCAATCACTAGCCCGGCGGGTCGTCGGGGACGGATCCTGATATTCGCCTGTGGCCTGCCAAGCAGCGGCATACCCGGGGCCTGGGCGGCCACCGCGAGCAGGCCCGGACTCTGCCTCCTGCCGGACCTGTCGGATGAGACCATTGATGATGTCGCCGCACACATCCATGCACACAAGGAACACGATGACCTGGTGGTAATCTCCCTGCATTGGGGAGGTAACTGGGGATATCCGATTCCCGAGGCGCACCAGCGGTTTGCCCATGCACTCATCGACAGGGCCGGTGTAGACCTGATACACGGACATTCTTCACATCATCCTCTGGGTATCGAGGTCTATCGGGGCAAACCGGTTGTGTACGGGTGCGGTGACCTCATCAACGATTATGAAGGGATCAGCGGCCATGAAGAGTACCGGGTCGATCTGGCCCTGCTCTACCTGATCACATACGACCGGAGCAGGCGTGAACTGCTCCGCCTGGATCTGTTTCCGATGCAGCGGCAGAAATTCAGGCTGAATCATGCTGCCCGCGAGGACAGGATCTGGTTGCAGTCCACCCTGGATCGGGTGAGCCAGGTCCTGGGTTCGCGGGTAACACAGACCGGAGGGGGCGTGCTGCGGTTGCAATGGGGCTGATGTAGCGACTGGCACCATGCTTGCCGGCCTGCCAATATCGGTAGTACCATGAGCTTCCGTCCCGCCTGCTCATCCGCAGGGAATACAGTGGTCAAAATTGAATGTTCATGATGGCATGAATCCAAGACCCGTTTTACTGACCATCTTTGACGGTTTCGGCCTCAACCCCAGCCGGGCATACAATGCGTGGGCCCAGGCCCGCACCCCTCATCTCGATCACTACTTTGCCTCCTGGCCCCATACCGTGCTGCAGGCATCCGGAAGGGCTGTCGGCCTGCCGGACGGCCAGTTCGGCAATTCCGAAGTCGGTCATCTGACCCTGGGTTCCGGCCGTGTCCTGCAGCAGGACCTGATCCGGATCGCAAACGCGATCTATGACGGCTCACTGTCCGGTAATCCCATCTGGCAATCC
Organism: Pseudomonadota bacterium; assembly: GCA_029287615.1. Taxonomy (GTDB): domain Bacteria; phylum Pseudomonadota; class Gammaproteobacteria; order UBA9214; family UBA9214; genus JARFQV01. Next base: position 3,213 of record JARFQV010000291.1, read on the forward strand.
ATGCTGGACGGCGCCAGGCGCCTTCATCTGGTCGGCATGGTGTCTGACGGGGGCGTGCATTCCCACATCGAGCACCTGACCGGTATCCTGGAACTCCTGCGGAAGACGGAAATCGAACCGGTGCTGCACATGATCACGGACGGGCGTGATACCGCACCCCGGGCAGCACACGTATTCCGGAAGAGAATCGAGGAAGTGCTGAACAAGCTGGGCAAGGGTTTCATCGCCACGGTGGTTGGACGTTATTGCGCAATGGATCGCGCCAATAACTGGGACCGGACGCAACGGGCATGGGAAGCCATGGTCGTTGCCAGAGGGATTCGCGCCGCCGACCCGGGCGAGGCAATTCAGAAGGCCTATTCACGGGGAGAGGGTGATGAGTTCATACAACCCACGGTGATCGAGGGCTATAGTGGCATACGTCCGGAAGAACCCGTGCTGTTCTTCAATTTTCGCAGCGACCGTGCCCGCCAGTTATCCGCCGCATTCGGCCTGCCACAGTTTGATGCCTTCGACCGTAATCACATTCAGCTGAAAAAGCTGGTGTGCCTGACAGAATACGATGCCAACTATCCCTTCCCTGTCCTGTTTGCATCACAGATACCCGATCAGGTCCTTGCGCAGATCATCAGCGAGGCCGGGCTGAAACAACTACACTGCGCGGAGACTGAAAAGTACGCCCATGTGACCTATTTTTTCAATGGCGGAAGAGAACTCCCCTACCCCGGCGAAGAACGAAAAATCATTCCCTCTCCCAAGGTCGCGACCTATGACCAGAAACCGGAGATGAGTGCGTCCGGGGTCGCCGATGCATTGATCGAGGCGATACAGGAAGATCGATATAATTTCATCGTGACGAATTTCGCCAATACCGATATGGTTGGCCACACCGCACATAGACAACCCATAATCGATGCCGTCGAAGCCATCGACCGGGAAAGCCACAGGGTATTCCGTGTTGCACTGGATCAGGGCTGGCGCGTGCTGTTGACCGCCGATCATGGCAATTGTGATGAGATGGTCAATCCGAATACCGGTGAACCGCACACCCAGCACACGGAATACCCCGTCCCGCTCCTGATCATGGGTGAGGGGCCGGTACGACTGGGCATCGGGCGTGGCATCGCCGACATCGCCCCCACTGTCCTCGACCTGCTCGGTATACCGCGACCACCGGAGATGTCCGGGCGAAGCCTGATTCTCAAGGGTGGACTACTATGACAAAGAGGCACAGATGAGTCTATCAGAGCAGAAAGCTGTCGGTGTACTCGCGCTGAATCCAGCGGTCGACGTAAGCTACGAAATCCCGCAGCTTCTGGCCGACCGGAAGGTAAGAGCGGGAAAGTCATGGTTTCACCCGGGTGGCAACGGGATCAACGTATCGCGCGGGCTTGCCGAACTGGGTGTAGACGTCCACTGCTGCAGCGTAACCGGCGGTGAAAGCGGCGATCTGCTGCTTCGCCTGCTTGGCGATACCCTGGAACCCAACCACAATCATTTCCGGGTCCAGGGGGAGACCAGGCTCAATGCCACGCTGCTGCAGCAAAATCCGCCCAGCCAGTATGAGGTCGACAGCACCGGCCCCGAGATCCCTGCCGATGTGCTGGAAGATGTCACCGCTTGCCTGCTGAACAGCTGCAGGGAAGGTATCGCGGTGCTGACCGGATCCACCCCTCCGGGAGTGCCACAGGACATCTATCGCCGCCTTGCCGAAGAGGTGAAATCTCAGGGCGGCAGGGCCGTCGTGGACGCCCACGGACCGGTGCTGCTGGAAGCCCTGAAGGCGCAACCCTACCTGCTGCGCCTCAACCAGTATGTGCTGGAGATGGCCACAAATCGCAGGCTGGAGAACACAGAGGCAATTGCCCGGACCGCACGCGAGATACAGAATGGAGGCGTCACACTCATCTGTATATCCCTTGGTCAGAAAGGCGCTGTTCTGGTGGATGAGGCAAACAGCTATCACTGCACAGCCCCCCGGGTACACGTACAGTCCACCGTCGGTTGTGGAGACTCCCTGGTCGCAGGTCTGGTCGCTGCCGCCCTTTCCGGTTATCGACCGGAGTCGATGTTGCAACATGGAATTCTGTGTGGCAGCGCGACGGCCTCCCACCCGGGTACGGAACTCTTCAGCCGCGCCGAGGTGGAAGACAGTTCTCATGAACTGGAGCTCACCGCACTGGACATATAGAGTTCGGTTACACAGCTATGGAGCATAACACCGGCTTCAGGCATCAAGCAGATTGTCTGCGACAGGCCTGCGTCCCCCGCTCCTGAATGATCCGGGAATAGAAATCGATCAGCCGTTTCGCCATGTACTCAGCGGACCAGGAATTCACATATTCGCGGCCTTCCGCTGCGAGACGCTCACGCAGCGATTTACTGGAGAGTATCTGCATGATTTTTTCCACGAAGTCGTTGATATCCGGTTTGGAAACCAGTGCCCCCTTGCCGGCACAGAGGATATCGCGGGTTCCGAGTTCCGCGGTCGAGACAACCGGAACGCCAAGTGCCATCGCTTCCAGCAGCACCAGCCCCTGCGTTTCGGTTTTCGAGGCGAAGACGAACAAGTCACCCGCCGCATAACAATTCCACAAATCCTGTCCACGCTCGAGATAACCGATCATCATTACGTTGTACTCGATCTCCAGCTCTGTGATCCTTTTTTCCAGTCTGGCTTGTGCGGGTCCTTCCCCTGCTATGATCAACAGCACATCCGGCAGCCTCGTTCTGAGTTCTGCGACAACATCCAGCAGAAAACCGATATTCTTCTCCAGGGCCACCCGACCTACGGTAACCAGTACCGGTCGCCGGGGATCAATCCCGTAACGCCGGGAAAACGCCTTCCGGTCCCCTTCACCAAATCCGTTCACTTCAATGCCAGTGGGAAGAATCGTCGCCGGGGTACGAATACCGTAACTCCGGAGTACTTCTTTCATCGCCAGCGATGGAACGATGAGTTCATCGACCTGGCCGGCCTGGTGACGGGTGAGCATGCGTGCCAGTAGTCGCATGAATCGCTTCGGCAATAACGGCATGTAATGGTATAAATATTCTTCGAAGTGTGTGTGATAGGTCTCGACAACAGGCAGATCAAGCGCTCTGGCCAGCCGCATTCCGGCAACATGCGCAACGAACGGGGTCTGGATATGGATAATATCGAAATTCCGCCTGCGCAGGCACGCGGTCAGGTCCCTGATCCGGCGGATTTTCATCAACCGGTCTTCCGGATCCATGAACAGGTGCCTGGAAGCAATTCGCACCACCTCTGCATCATGAGACTCGTCCCCGTAATCAGGCGCCACCAGGGTGCTGGTATGACCCAGTTCTTTCAGGGATCGGCGAAAAGTCATTATCGATGTTGACACCCCGTTTACACGCGGGAAATACACATCGGTAATCATGCAGACATTCATCTGGTACTGCGTTCCCGCACCGGCTCGTGAACAGCTTCCCCATGGAGTTCCGGCGCTTCGCGTACAAGCACCGACTCGAGTTCAATCACCTCGGCCGGTTGTTCAGCGAGCACATGCCCCCAATGGATAATCTCCAGCTTGCCGTCATTTTTCTCCACCAGTGCCGTGCAACTTTCCACCCAGTCACCATCATTGCAGTAGAGGATATCTCCGATTCGCCTGATTTCCGCCTTGTGAATATGCCCGCACACCACGCCGTGAGCACTTCTGTGCGCCGCCTCCTGGGCAACCGCATTTTCGAAATCGTCGATGTACTGCAATGCATTTTTTACCTTGTGTTTCAAATACGCAGACAAGGACCAGTACGGATAGCCGAAACGACGCCGGAAATAGTTGAACCAGTGGTTTATAACAAGTACTGCCTTGTACGCCTGATCTCCGAGGAGGGCAAGCCATCTGGCGCAGGCAACGATCCCGTCGAATTGATCGCCGTGCAGCACCAGCAGGCGTCGATGATCCGCCGTGGTATGAATGACCCATGGGGCCACCTTGATACCCCCGAACGTTGCGTCCACATACTGCCGCGCGAACTCGTCATGATTACCTGGTACATAAATTACCTGCGTACCCTTGCGGGCCTTACGCAGTACTTTCTGCAGGATGTCATTGTGGGATTGTGGCCAGAACCAGGATCGTTTCAGCTGCCAGCCATCAACGATATCGCCTACCAGATAGAGGTAATCGGAGTCATTGTGTCGCAGAAAATCGAGGAGAAAATCTGCCTTGCAGCCACGTGTGCCAAGGTGTGTGTCCGAAATCCAGATTGCCCGGTAACGCCCGGTAGCCGGCATAAGGTCCACCTGACTTGATCGACAGCGCGGATCATAGAGTGAGTTGATTACAAGATGTTTTCTGATCGATGAAACTTGTGTGAAATTACCGGTCCGGGTCTGTTACTGACCGTAATGCAACTGATTCAAGGCGGTAAAGTATTCCGGTTGCCCCTGCAGGCACGGTAAGCGCCCCATGCCATGGTTCGACGGCGATCTTCGCCGGTACCGGCTTCATGTATCTGTAATATTTATGGTGTATATTAGAATACTCTAACATTCTAGTTATCTCCTCTGGCATGTTCCGATATCCTGGTTTCATGGTATCTGGCGGGACCAGACGACCGGATCCGGCAGATCCTGATCAGACCTGCCCACCTACCGCATGCCAGTCAGGATGAGAAGGGCTGATTGCAGATGTGTGACCGTTTATTCAAGTGCATCTACATTATCCTGACGCATCTCATGATAGCTGTTATCCCTCCCTTGTTGCTGTACTGGCTCTGGTGGGGTCTGCAATAGCGATCCGATTACCGGCAGGACTGCGCAGGCGTGAAGGTTGTTCAGGTGTTACAAATGGGCACACGGTCCGGTTGCAAGTACCCGAGTGATTTGCCGGTTCTACAGACCATTGATTGCTGCGGATCGAATCAGCATCCGCACATAACTTCGTGGACTGTGAGGAATGGTATCCGGTCCGTCAAATACTGACGAAGAAATTGATGATCAGCGCATTGACCAGATCGATGAAAAACCCGCACACCAGGGGAACCACGATGAACGCACGGTGCGCAGCGCCATATTGCTTGGCCACAGCACCCATGTTGACGATGGCGGTAGCCGTGGAACCCAGCGTGATGCCCCCAAAGCCCGCACTGATCACGCTGGCCTCGTAGTCGCGCCCCATGAAGGGGAAAACCAGCAATATCGTAAACGCGATGGACAGGATAATCTGGATCGTCATGGCAACGGTGATGAATCCCAGCAAGCCCTGCAACTCCCAGATCTGCAGACCCATCAATGCCATGGTCAGAAACATGCCGAGACTGATATCGGAGATCAGGGAGATGCCGATTCCCGAACCGGGCCAAAGCTCCTGCTTCCTGAATATCAGGTTTCGTGCATTGCCGATCAGGATCCCGGCAATCAGGCAGGATACGAACAGGGGTAACTGCAGACCCAGTGACTCGAGTTCCAGATCGATGAGGTAACCGATCATCATGGCGATGTTCAACCAGAGCCAGGCCCAGAGCACCCCGTAGTAATCCACCTTGATGTGCAGGTCCTTGTGTTCCACACCGACGTCCAGCTGCTCCTCTCCGCCAGGTGTGATCCTGTGTTTTACGATCAGGTACCGGGCGATGGGACCACCGATGACGGCAGCCGAGATGAGACCCACCGTGTTGGCGGCCACCCCGATCTCCAGGGCATTGCCGATGCCCAGATTCTCGACGAAAGTGGGAGCCCAGGCCATCGCGGTCCCGACCCCGCCGATGAGCGAGATGGAACCGACCATGAGGCCGGCCTTGGGCTCCATCCCGAAGGCAGAGGCGACACCCACACCGACGAAGTTCTGCAACACGATATACACGGTGGCCAGTGCCAGCAGAATAACCAGCGGCTTGCCACCGGAGATCAGGGTGCGGATGTCCGCCTTCAATCCGATGGCAGCGAAGAAATACAGTAATAACCAGTCCCGAATCTCGAGATCGAAGCTGATCTGCAGATCCAGAAGAAAATAGGCGAGGCCCACTACCGCGGCACACAGGAAGCCGCCGATTACCGGCTCGGGGATGCTGTAGCGACGCAGGATCTCCACACGCATGACCAGTCCCTTGCCGATGAACAGCAGGATGATGGCCAGTGTGAAGGAAACAAAACCATGGACTTCGAGGATTTCCATGTCGGTATCATTATTTCCGCAGACAGTACACCTTTCCTGAATCCAATATCCAGCGGAACCGGTCCGGGATGTGTTTTCACCGGTCAACCCGCCGTTGCCGGTTCGGATTCCTCAATCTCCTGCGGCTTTTCGATCCGGCTTCGCAGACGATCGATGCCTTCCTCCAGCGGCTGCACAAGTGAACGCAGTGCCCGCATCCGTTCCCGGCATATCTACCATATGCAATATACAGATTGTCCGGTTCTTCACCAAGTATTCCTGAGGATTGCCCGGCAAGCCGGAATCCGGCACCAACGGATCTCACCGAAAACAGTTTCCCTGCAAGTCGTTCAGCTTCCGTTCAGGAACGATTCCCTATATTGGAAACCGTGCAGACGTTTCAGGTGCAACAGATTCAACAGGAAAGTGCGTGGAGGGTTCCCATCATGACCACAAGATTTCGTGTTTCCACCATAACAACCAGATTAACGGGCCTGCTGATAGCGGGATACCTGCTCGCAATACCGATAAACGCTATATCAGCCAGCCAGGCGCCAACCATCCGGCTGTTCCCGACTACCGTATTGGAAGAAATCAGGCACACAGGCACTGTCGCCAAAGACATGGAGACCGGCCTGCAGGCCGTGATCGTTCGTCTCGATGAACAGCAACAACTCTATATCGAGAGCAAATGCGAGGGCAACGAGGGTGATCCGGGCTGCGAGCGCATTGCCAGACAGCTGGGCAAGAGTTACCTGGAGATGCTGGATATCATGTCGGCAAGCCTGCCGGAGATGGAGGCCGCGGTGAATTCCACCTCATCCAGCCTGGAAAAACGGATCCGCAAGGAGCTGGGTCACAAGAAGACCCCCTGGTCCCTGCAGGAACTGCTGCTCAACCAGGAATCGCAACGGGGCAACGGTGAGCGCCCCGCCCTTCGGGGACGCTCCGGCATGCGGCTGAGTGACCGGTTCAATCAATACTACCAGCTCGTCGCCCGCTCCGGCGGGCAGGTCAACTCCTCTCTTGCCGTAATCGCAGCGGATATCTATCTCGACATGCAGGAGACCTCGAGCCTGATCGCCCGTACTCGTGAAGAGATCGGCAGGGCCACCCTGATGGAACAACTCAACCAGTCATTCGGCACGATTACCCCCGAGATGCAGGAGGTGGTTGCGGGCGTAAAAGCCATCCTGTTCGGAGAGTCGGAAGAATTCATCCCGATGGCGCCACCGCCCGCCGGCCCGGCGAGCCTCGAATACGAAAGCCCGCTGCAACTCTGATATCCAGTGACCGGGAGACATGACATGAACAGACACCATCGATTCAGGACTACCGGATTGATTGCCGCCGGTGTGATGACAGGCATCCTGGCTGCCTGTGGCAGCAATCCACCGCAAGATACCGCTTGCATGCTGCCGGAGGGGCCGAATCTGGACCGCGCCATCAGCCAGTCCCGCTTCGACCTGAAGACGGGATGTGAACACCGCTTCGACAGTTATTTCAAGCGTCTGCTGAGCATCGCCGAGGGCGATCCAAAACCGGAGAACAAGGCCAGCTTCAGTGAGTTCCTGATATGGGCCAACGAGGAAGGCCTGCTGAGCAAGCGCCAGGCGAGGGAAACCTACAACCGTTACTTCGGTATCAAATATGTCTCCCTGATCGGTGATTACAGTGTCTGCACCCAGACCTGTCCGCAGCAGTCCGAAGTAATGCGGGATATGGACAGGGAACTTGCCGACAAGGAACAGGGGTTACTGAAGATCAGCGCGGATCGGAGAAGTTACCACAGGGCCAGCCGGCTCTACCAGGAGGCCGAACTGGTCCTCGAGGCCACCTGCGAAGCCTGCGGACCTGCCGAGTAAGCCGGCATGAAAACCCGGGGTGGCAGTGGCTTCTTGTCCGGCATGCTGCTGGGTATGCTCTTCAGCCTCATCTTCGGAGTGCTTGGGTTATACCTGCTGATTGCCATGGAATTCATCTCGGTATCCGTGGTCGAGGCGCCACGTATTCAGGCATTGACCGAATGGACCCGGTACAACCTGGGGCTTTCGATCCTGCCCTTTGCAGTGACCATCGGTCTGTATCTCCACAACCTGCAGGCCCTGTCGCGGGGTCTGAGGGACAATCGGCCGCAGGACGAGATCGCCCAGCTGGAGCAACTGACCGATATATGGATCAGCCTGTTCTTCGGGATCGGGGTTATCTGGACGGCCATCGGTATGCGTAGCGCCCTCCTGCATGCGCTGGGCGAGCCGGATTTCACGGGCGTATCCGGTGCCTATGTTGTCCTGCAACGCCTGGTGGAAGGCGGCATCCTCACGGCGCTGACGACCACCATTGCCGGCGGCATCGGCGGCTACCTGATGCGGGTATTCAAGAGCGCCTGGCTGGGGACCAGATTGAGCCGGTATTACCAGCACCAGGACCGGATCCAGGCAGCCCGTGTAGAGGGACTGCTCAGTGACATCCGAACCTCCATCAATGATCTTTCCGTCCAATCCATCCCTGCCTCCTGTGAATGGCTGGAGGAACGATGATCCACCGCCACCACAAGGGGGCCTACCCCGCATCAAGACCTGGCGGTTGCAGTGAAACAGAATCACTGCAGAGCGATGTCATGCGCTTTATGGCGATCATCGGCCTGTGCCTGACCGCAATCTTCGCGCTGATACAGGGTATGCCGTTCCACAGGGTCTCAGATGAAGAGGAATCTCCCGGGGACTCCGCATCCCGGCAGGAGAGCGAATCCCTGCAGATCCGTATTCATGAACTGCGAAATGAACTCGATGATCTGAATACGGAAATCGAGGCAAGGCGGCTACAACAGGAACGGGCAAGGCAGGGAATCAAGGCAACCCGGGTACAAATTTCCTCGCTCACCAGGGAGACAGAACAGATCCGGGAAGAACGGGACAGGCTACGGGACGATCTGGATGACCTGAACCGGCGTCTTGCCGAAAGCCGCCAGGAACTGCGGAAGATCCGTCAGAAGTCGCGGGAGAAGAACCCAAGCCGGTATGAATCGCAGCAAGGCCTCTCCCGGGAAGCGGTACTGATCGATCAGACTGGCGAAGAGGGAAAATCACAGCGACAGGACCGTAAGCGGCAGACCGTACCCGCAGCAGCCGAACCACGGAACGACCAACGCGCAGGAACAGGATTCACCCTCCGCTTTGCGTCAGCCACGGCACTGAACCGGCTGGTCACCGCAAGGCTTGTGAAGCTGTATGGCTTGCAGGGAAAGACAGCCTGGCGCCTTTCGCTCCAGGGCAATGCACCGGTCTTTGCCCCGGGTTCGTTCCCCCGTACCTGGCATGAAATGGATCCCGCCACGGTACCACCAGCCTATACCCGGGCGCTGGATCAGACCACAGACGCCCCGGTTAGCGTGGTTTGGGGTGTACAGCTTACACCCGGGATGGAACAGAACATCAGCAGACTGGCTGGAAAGAGGCGGGGTGGCACGCTCATCATCGAGAGTGACGGTCAGATCAGGTTACAGACTGCGGATGGCCGGGAGATGAACTGAGATGAACAGACCCACAATGCCCCTGTTCATGCTGGCACCACTGATCCTGGCCGCGTGTGTCCAGGGCCCGGTACGCAGAATGGAGGATCAGGGTTCTACCCTGCACCAATGGATCGAACAGGAACTGACACCCTATCTCGCCCGGCAACTTGGTGAACACCCACGGTTCAGGGGCGAGCCACTCTTGCTGGTCCGGCTGGAGGGATCCGAGCTGTCCCCCGAGATCGATGGCCTCACACGGGACATACGAAACCGGATACTGGATGGACTCCTGTCATCCCCGGGCATCCGGCTACCCTGGCAACCACAGCAGCGACGGGAAGAACACCATCGTCGACTGCGACAGCTGCGGTGCGGGAAGACCGGCGATGCCCCCTACTTCGTGGGGATTGAAATCCACCGCACCACGGATTCCCGGTTCCGGGTCTCGATCCGTGCCCTGGACACCCGGGAGAGAGAATGGGTAAGTGGATTTGGAAAAAACTGGTCGGGTCGGCTGACGGCAGGGGAACAGCGCGCACTGCAGGAGCGGCACAGGGATGAGTCCCTGCGTGGGCTCAGGGTGCTGCCCTTCCACACCGGCCAGATGGACCTGGCCGCCGACTATCTCGCCAATAATCTCGGTTGCCTGTTGCGCCAGCAGGATGCAGAGGACCTGGTCATCCACGTCGAACCATCGCGGGAGGACAGCACAGGGCTGCATACCCTGCTGAAACTGATCGCCAACAACCTGTCCCGCTATCAGGAGGTGCAGATAACGGATACCCGCAAGGATTCGAACTATATCCTGCGCGGCGAGGCACACCTGATCCAGTCCGGTACCTACCAGGTATGGGTGGTGCTTCATCCAAAAGACTCCGGCGAGCATGTTGCCGGCATGGACACGGCGACCTATATCCACCTGGGACCGCCCGCTGATGAGCGACCGGCAGGGAGGGCCCTGGCCGAAAGAAGCGGTCATCGACAGCCATCGATCACGAGTATGGAAGTACTCAGACGCAAGACACCTGTACCAGGAGCACAAGACTGCAATGGAGCAGATCGATTCGATACTGCCGCCAACTGCCCGAGCCTGGAGATGATCGTCGAGGATGCCGAGCAATTGTTTGTTTTTTCGCACAGCGCCAGGTCCGGCCCCCTGCGTCTGTCTCCGGGATCCTGCCGGCGGCATAGCGGCCCCGGTAATGACCGCAGATCCATGTATACCGTTTATCTTCCGGACAACGATCCAGCCGCATCCGGCTGGCCGACGATCTACGCCATAGCCGTCAACGGTCCCGAGTCGAGGGATGCATTCACACGGCACCTGCGGATTCTGCCCGATGCCTGCAATGAAACACCGCTCACGCGCATGGATGGCGCCAGACTGCAGGGCTGGCTTGATACGCTCGACCGCCTGATTGCCAGTAACCGGAACAGCATCGACTGGACGGCAAGACGGCTGCCATGAAGGAGACTGTATCATGATCAGAGCCACGGGTTTCGTCATCGGTGTTTGCCTGATGTCGGTATTGTTTGTGCTACTGGTCAAACCCGAGACTGCACAATGGTTGTCCCCCTTGCCGGCAACAGAAGTCGCTGACCCATCCGGCAAACCGGCCCGATCAGACGCAGTCCTGTCCAGTCAGACTGGAGTACCTCCCCTTTCCGGAGATCCGGTCTCCGGTGTGGACACGCCTCCGGCAGGGAAACAACCTGGCGATACGGCAAAAACCGCGCAGGATGATCCGTCCGAACCGGATCCTCCGTCCGTAGCGGATAGTGCCCCTGTGGCCGTTACGAATCCGGGCAGAGACCTCGAGGCAGATTCACGGGATTCCATCCACGCAGCGGCTCACCTCTTCTGGAGCCCCTTCCGGAGCGAATGGGCGGCACAGGGTTTTGCCGAACGCCTGCGCGTGACAACGAGTGTGCCGGTAGAAGTCATCCGGCTGGAATCCGGGCAATACCGAGTCGGTTTCAGCTACCGTGACGAGGAGGAACGCCTTGCCCTGAAAGAACGGATTGAGGCGATCACGGGACTGGAGCTGGAATCGCCATGATTCTGCCAGAACGAATTCCGGGACTAGTCTGCCTTGCACGCTTGCGGGGCGCCGCACACGGTTTGCCAGGTATGCATCAGGCCCTGGATGGCTATGCTCACAGGGCCAGCAAAGGCAGTATGGCCAAACTGCTCCTGATCGCCCTCTGTGCAACCACACAGCTCATGGCCGGTACCCGTCCGCAGGCCGACGACCCGGTCCTGGACCGGCAGTGGCAAAGCTACCTGTCTACAGACTCGCGGTCCCCTCCGGCCCTGGATTTCCCCTATGCCAGCTGCTTCAGCGCTGCGGCTGCCGAACACGATCTGCCGGAGACGCTGTTACTGGCCGTGGCCAGGGGTGAGAGTGATTTCCAACCCGATGCCCGCTCTTCCGCAAACGCCTATGGCCTGATGCAGATACTCTGGCCGGGAACGGCGAGGCAACTGGGCATACAACGCCTGTCCCAACTGCTCGACCCTTGCACCAATGTCGAGGCAGGGACACGCTATCTGCGGGAACTGCTGGACCGGTACCGGGGCAATCTTCATCGTGCCCTGGCGGCCTATAATTACGGGCCATCCCGGATCCCGGTATCCGGTGGACAACTGCCGGAAGGAGCCATCTGGTACAGCGGCTATATCAAGCGGCACCTGGACTATGTACTGCATGGCAACGGTAAAAAGCGGTCTCGCAGCAAGCCATCGGCCTATCAGTCCGGGGACCGGTTGTTCATCATCCACTTCACGCGCCCGTATCGCGCAGCCGCCTTCGTCGACAGCCTGCAGCCGGAACTGCAGGATATCCGTCTGGACTGGTTCCGGCGCCCCGAGGGCGGATACGACGTGTTTATGCTCTACACCAGTGAAGCGGAACTTGAGCAGGGACGCCAATTGCTCACGGCAACAGGATTCACGCCTGACAGGAAACGATGAACCGGGCGCACCGAATCCTGATAATCGGCCTGGCGTTTGCAATGACCGGCACCGCCATTGCCGGTGACTTTCGCGCCTATGCACCGGTCCTGAAAACAGAGCCGATAACCGAAACCGTAGCCCTCCCGGTGCAACGCACAGCCTGCACGGAACCGGCAGAATCCTCTCGTGAATTCAGGGAAATGGCGCCAACCATCGGGGAAGATATCCGCAACGAGATCCGCTTATGGGAGCAACACAGATCCTGCCGAAAGATTACACTGAGCCGGTCACAGCAACGAATCATCGGCTACCAGGTTACCTACCGGTACCGGGGGCATACCGGCATTACCCGGCTTTCCCATGATCCGGGAGATCACATCCCCATCGATATCAGCTTGTCACCCCTTGACTGAGCGCACGGGAAATCCACGGCGAAACAGGCAACCAGTTGCTGCGTGACAAGTCAGAACGGCACAACCGGTCCCTTCCATTCCATGCCCGAGCGAGGCCGGGCCCGCGCAATGGCGTCACTGGCATCGCACCAGCCTTCGCATGCATTTCGGCCACTCCGCCCCCGAAAAAAGTTCAATAGCCCCTTGCATCTCGCATAGAACCTGAAAAAAAGCAGGATCAGGGAACGTTGCCACGGGCGTATCGGTTGATGAGCACAGATCAGCTTGTCGTCGTACATGCCACGGTCAGTGAGGCCAATGGCACCATAGGCCTGGATACTCACCCGTGACCCACGTCGCAGACGTGGCCCGAGCACCACTGCATCCAGCAGATCCCCCTCCAGTCCCACATAATCCTCGACAGAACCGTAATTGAACGGACAGGGTACCGGCGAGAGAAAATCCAGATCACCGGTGGAACCACGCTTCAGAAAGCTGCCCATTGGTATCTCGATCACCACTTCCAGTAAAGGAGGTTCTCGAATCAAATCATCCTGGTCCGAAAGCGAACGCATTTACAGAATATATCCCCGCTGGATTACCCATGTTGACTGCAAGATGTTGAACCGGTGTGCAAACCAGATCCAGTCTGGACAGGAGCCTGATCTCACGATCAAAATTGCATGAACACGTGCCCCAGGGTGAACAGACGATCAAACGTATCGACGATGATTGATATCATATAGTAAATGTACGAATAACAATACGTTCTCACGGACAACCCTACCTTCCCGACCCAAGCCGGCTTTCCAGGCCATCGTTTCAATAGATCCGTCGATTCCGTTACCCCCGATACTACTGAAACAGGAAAATACCGAGGCAATAGCAAGCGCAATTACGAACCGACCGCAACTTCCGGTTCCAGGCCTTCCTGCCTCTGACATGTACCGGAATCCCGGTCGTATCCATGACATGGATCAATGCCGGACAGGTACAGGCATGTTATTTAGAAGTTGTTATTGATCACCAGGGATGACTGAAAATGTGCAAAACACAGATACTTGTTGCGGAGAGCAGCCGGGCAAAGCTTTTTCTGGCTGAAACACCGACAGCCGCTCTGATTGAGCTGGAAGATTTCGTGCAACCCGAAGGTCGCCTGCATGAGGGTGATCTCGTGTCAGACGAGCCGGGAAGTGATGGCGGTTCCACGGGTCAGGGCAGGCATGTTATCGATGACCGGACAACGGCCAGTCAGATGGCCCAGATCAGCTTCGCCAGGCAGCTGGCAGAACGTCTCGAAACTGGCAGGAACACTCATGAATTTGATCAGCTCGTGCTTGTCGCGCCGCCGGAATTTCTGGGAAGATTGCGGGATGAACTCGGAGCGACCCTGAACAAGCTCGTGGTTGAGGAGATCAACAAGAATCTTGTTCATGATTCATCTGATGTAATCCGGAGTTATGTGTCCGTATTACGCTGACCAGTACGCGTTCAGAGGTATAATCCAGCCACACAACAGAGGGGTACCAAGCATGGCCAAAAGCACCAAAGAGGGGAAGGGCAATCTCAAGACTGCAGAAAAGTCCACACCGGCAAGGACAATGACACCATTCGATGAGATGGAACAAATGTTCAAGCATTTTTTCCCGCAGGGCTGGATGCACCCCATGCGCTGGGAATGGCCGGCATGGGCACCGTCTGCCGGACAATTCGAGGCCCGAAGCCCCAAGGTCGACATCATCGAGCGGGACAAGGAAATTGTGGTGCGCGCAGAGACACCCGGAGTCGACAAGAAGGATCTGGATGTCACGGTGTCGGAAAACAGTGTAACCATCAAGGGAAGTACCAGGGAAGAACACCGGGAGGAAAAGGGTGATTATTACCGCACGGAAATTACCCAGGGTTCTTTCACACGGACCGTTGCACTACCCTGTGAAGGAAATGCCGAAAAGGCCCGGGCGGAATTCAAGGACGGGATCCTGGAATTGACCATTCCCAAGGTTACCGCTTCAACACGACACTCCGTCAAGGTCGAATAGCCGGGACGGAAAACAGCGGTCCCTGATGAACGGGTAAACGCTGCATTTTATGAACGACAGGAGAAACATCATGTTGCAGAAGATTAACAAGATTCTTGCGGTCTCCATAACCGCTTGTGCCCTCACGGGTACGACATCCCTGGTGACAGCCGCTGACGGCGTAACGGCCCCGCCCCCTGATCCCTACCTGGATATCATGAGACAGCCACCCGCCCGCTGGGACACCCTGATCGAAAGGCGCAGGGAAGCAATGGCGGAACGCCGGCGGGCTCCGATCGAGCACCGGTCATACGCGCGCAGATGGTGGAACAACCCTTATTCTACTGACCGCAGGGAGGCAATGGATGCCTATACCGAGGCCAGGCGCAAACAGATGGAGGACCGCTCCGATTTCTATCAGGAACGGACGGACAACCGTCACCGCTTCTACAATCCCGGAAACCAGGCTCGTCGTGACTGGCAGGATTACCGGCGGAATCTCTACCGCCTCCAGTCACTGAGGCGACAGGAGGCAATGTATGACATGATGCCTGAATTTGGCGAGTGGGGACCGGGTGCTGACGATTCCGGTTTTGGCGGACCGGGCTTTGGCGGTCCCGGTTTTGGCCATCCCCCGTTCGGTGGCCCCATGGGACCCGGGGCGTTCAGACCGTATGGAGGCTATCCCAGGTGGTGAGCCAGCAGTCCGTCCGTTGAGTCAAGTTTGATCGGGATGTGAACCGGGCGGCAGCGCCTTTGCTGCCGCCCGTTGCGGATGAATAACCAGCTGCAACAACAACGTATTGCAGCCAGATGACATAGTAACTTTTCCAGGAACATCGGATAGATATCGCCCTGGTTGCCTGGCGGAATCCACCTCAAACGACTAAACATCTCATTCCATCAACCGGTTTACAGACACGAAACCAGTCCCTCCCAACCCGGCGGGTTGGTATAACGACACGCCTTCCTGTATGGTGCTGTTCCGATAAAATCCCTGGCCAAAACCTGGCCGCTTTGCCACACCTTTGGAGACTGTAATGCAAGTTGCTGATAATCTGGTAATTTCACTGAACTATACCCTGACCAATGACAGTGGCGAGATCATCGACCAGTGTTCGGATGGCAGTTTTTGCTACCTGCATGGCAACAGCAATATCATCAAGGGGCTCGAGAACGCCCTGACCGGCAAGACGGTTGGCGACGAGTTCAGCGTGCAAATTGACCCAGCCGATGCCTATGGCGAGCATGACAGCGAACGCATCCAGAAGGTGCCAAGAGATGCCTTTCCTGCCGATACCGAAATCGCACCGAACATGCAATTCCACGCCGAGGGACCGGATGGTCAGCAGATAGTCGTGATGGTGACCGAAGTCAATGATAGTGAAGTCACGGTGGATGGAAATCATCCGCTGGCGGGGGTAAGACTGAACTTTCAGATCAAGGTCATGGACGTTCGCGCGGCCAGCGAGGAGGAAATTGCCCATGGTCACGTACACGGTCCTCACGGCCACTCACACGACTGACCCCGATTATCCCCTGATCGGGAAAGCTACCTGGTAACTGTTCGGCTGTTTTTTCCGGTCACCTGCATGCGGATCTCGCCTTGCGTTTCCTGTAATCATGGTCCCGGTATCTCCCTGATACTGGCGAATTGTTACCGATGGCAATCGGCAAACTCCTGCTGATAGTCGGACTACTGCTTGCCCTGCTGGGGCTGCTGCTGTCGTATGCCCCCGGGTTGCTGAGCTGGTTCGGCCATTTACCGGGTGACATCCGGATCGAGCGGGAAAACGGTTCATTCTATTTTCCCGTAACCTCGATGATCGTGATCAGCATTGTGCTGACCGTTATCGTCAATCTTTTTTTCAGGCGCTGATGCTACGAGTCGTCTCCGGGGGACAAACCGGCGTCGACCGCGGTGCGCTGGATGGCGCGCTCGCATGTGGTGCCCCTTGTGGCGGCTGGTGCCCGGCTGGCCGTATCGCGGAAGACGGGGTAATCCAGGAACGCTATCCATTGCGTGCCCTGGTGGATGGAGGTTATGCGGACAGGACCCGGAAGAATGTCGAGGACAGTGACGCAACCCTGGTCATCAGCTTTGGACAACCGGAGGGAGGTACGGCCCTGACCATTGATTACTGCCGCGAGATCGGTAAACCCTGCCTGTTGATAGACGCCTTGCAATACAGTCCTTCAGAAGCAGCAGGCCGGGCCATCCCGTTTATTGACAGGCACGATATTATTAACCTCAATGTTGCCGGTCCACGCGCGAGCAGTGAGCCGGATGCCTATGGTTTCGCGAAAGAAACCATCACATTCCTGCTGAAAGGGAGCCAGGATGGAGAATCATAACAAGGAATTCCCCGAAGCAGCGGTGCAGCATTGATCATGACCGACTGAGGAAATAATCCTTGTGCCATCATGAACGGCGGAATTGTTCAGTTTCATGCCTTTTCCGGGTACCTGTCATGAGCACCCCGGGCACAATGTTCGTGATGTACCTCACTCTTGCCTGCCTGCCTGCGCTATCGGTTGCTGTTGCTGTTTCACCGGCACCACCGCCATTTATGAGTTGTACCGATTTTCACTGCGACAGGGAACGGGAAGTACAGCTTACGACCAGGCAGTGGCAAAACATCCGCACCCTGTTCACCGGGACCGTATCACCGGAGCAAGAGCGCAACCGGATTCGCCGGGCTGTCGCCTTGCTGGAAGTGTATGCGGGCAACATCACCGGTACCTGGCGCGACCTGCCAAGAAACAGAACCGGTGAGGGGTCACAGGGCCAGCTGGACTGTATATCGGAATCGAAAAATACGACGACCTATCTGGCCCTGCTGCATAACAACGGCCTGCTCAGGTGGCATGATATTGAAGAACGCCAGGTCAGGCATACCTTCGTATTCAACGCACACTGGTCTGCCGTCATCCGCGACCGCATCAGTGGCAAACGCTATGCGGTGGATTCATGGTTTCGCGGAAATGGATATCCACCCTATATCCAGCCTCTGCAAGAGTGGAAGTCAGGGCGCAGATTCGATCGATAGAATCCGCACCGAAAAACAGCGGAATACGGCTTGCAAGCCCCGCCAATCACCAACCAGCTTCACCGCTCATACACCGGCGAAGCTGATCCGGAGCATCGCCCCGCCCAGGGGGCTGGCCGTGATTCGCAGCTTTCCGCCATATACGGTTATGATCTCGTGAGCCATGCTGAGTCCGATTCCCTGTCCAGGCACGTTTTCATCCATGCGCCGTCCCCTTTGCAAGACCGTATTTTTCATTTCAGGGGCGATACCGATTCCGTCATCCTCGATAACGATCTCCAGGCCGTTACCGGAATCCTGATGATTGCCATGGGCACTGATCAGAACCTCGGAGTTACAGTACTTGCAGGCGTTATCCAGCAGGTTACCGAGCACCTCCATCAGATCGGACTCATCACCGTAGAACGCCGCATCCTGATCCAGCTCGGTCCCGATCGCGATGGGCTTGTCGCGGTATACCTTCTTCAGTGACCGCACCAGCCTTTCCACGATCGGGGAGACGGCAACCGGTCCTGCCAGCGTGGCGCGACCGGATACGGCGGCTCTTTGCAGCTGGTGGCGGATGATTTCATCCATCCGCTCTACCTGTTCCCTGCCCGGTCCGTTGTCCTGGTGACCAGTGCCGGTTTCCCTGTCGAAGAGGGACTGCAGGATCGCCAGGGGAGTCTTCAGGCTGTGCGCCAGATCATCCAGACTGTTCCGGTACCGGATCTGCACGGCCTTGCTGTTTTCGATCAGTGAATTCAGATTGGAGGTCAGGCCGTCCAGTTCTTTCGGATAATCACCATCGAGCCGTTCCGCCTTCCCCTTTTCGATCTGCCGCAGGTCCGCGGCAACCGCGCGAAGCGGATGCAGGCCCCAGCGCAGAATCAGACCCTGAGCCAGCAGCAGAACGAACGCCAGCCCCCCGAGCCAGCCCCACAGTGTGGCGCGGAACCCCTGAATCTCTGACTCGAATGCAGCAGCATCCTCGGCAACCGTGAAGGTATACAATGCCTCCTGACCGGAATAGTCCTCCCAGGCAACCCCGAAATTGACCACATACAGTTCCATACCGGACTGCCCCACACGTCGAAATACACTTTCACCCGGTAACTGCGGTTCCAGAATGTCTAACGACCGGCCGGTCAGGGAGTGAGAATGCCAGTCTGCGCCCGGACCTCCCGCCCCCGCCATGGCATACAGACCGGAGTCCGGCTTGGAGAAACGGGGTTCCGGCAGTTCCTGCGGGAATATCATGCGCCCGGCGCTGTCTTCATCCACAGCGGCCAGCAGGCCGTAGATATGAGACTGCAAACGCTCCCGGATGGATGCCTCCGCACTCACGCGAAAGGCCTTGTCCAGGGCCAGTCCCGTTACACCAAGAAAACCGGCCAGCACCAGAGAGGCGGCCATCAGCAATCGGCTCTGCAGTGAACGCATACGCTCTTCAGGCAGGCTGGTTCATGCCGGCGTGGTATCCGGCCGAAACCGGTATCCGCGGCCACGCAGGGTTTCAATGGGACGGATACTGCCCTCCGGATCCAGCTTGCGCCGCAGCCTCCCGACAAAGACTTCCAGCACATTGCTGTCGCGGTCAAAGTCCTGATCGTAGATATTCTCGGTCAGCTCCGCCTTGGAAATCACCTCGCCCGCGTGCAGCATCAGGTACTCGAGCACCCGGTATTCGAATGCCGTCAGTTCAACGGCCCGGCCTGCGACCGTAACCGACTGCCGCCCGGTATCCAGGGAGATCGGCCCGCAGTCGATGACCGGCTTGGACCAGCCCGATGCACGACGCAACAATGCGTTCAGACGGGCGTGCAGTTCCTCGAAGCGGAAGGGCTTGACCAGATAATCGTCGGCACCGGCCTCCAGGCCTTCCACCTTGTCCTGCCAGTTCCCCCTCGCCGTGAGTATCAGGATGGGGAAATGAGATTCGCTGTTCCGCAGTCGGCGGATCAGATCGATGCCGGAAAGTTTGGGCAGTCCGATATCGATCACCGCAAGGTCGGGCGGATACTCCGTAGCATAATAATGGCCCTCCTCGCCATCCGCCGCCGTATCAACGGCAAATTCCCTTTCGCGCAGACGATCCCGCAGTTCCTCCCTGAGGTGTCTTTCATCCTCTACAATCAGGATACGCACGGTATTGCCTGCTCAGCGCCCGCGCTGTGTCACCTGCCCGGATCGGGCGTCGACCTGCAGGCGTTTGACCCGCCCTTGTTCCGTAAGAACCTTGATGCGATGCACCTTGCGTCCATCGATACGTATGGTCTCGGCGGAAAGTATCTTGCCACCGGACTGTCGGCGCACACGTGATACCGCTTCATCCAGACTGATGCCCCCACCCTGCGGATATGCCTGCTGCGCCATCAGATAGGGATAGGACGGCAGCCAGGGAGGACCGGCCTCGGCCACGCCCGCGGCCAGCAGAAAGGTCACCAGGCCAGCTGCCAGCCGCTCCCTGGTCATTATCCCCTCAGGCCCGCTCTTTCGGTGTGCGGACTAGAATACCTTCCGAGCATGATGTTCGCCCTTGTCTTTGTATTTGTGTTTGCCCTTGTGCTTCCCCCTGTCCACCGGATCCACATTGACGCGAATCCGGATATATCTTCCGGGATGTTCACGGGTCCGGGTGACGAAGGTCTGTCCTTCATAACGGTATTCTACACGATAGCCGACCAGTTGCTCCCTCTGTTCGACCCGATCCACAATCTCGCAGTGTGTCACGGTATCGGTATGCGCGCGGCGACCGCGATTCCTGTGATTGATATCGTGACCGATGGAGGCACCAAGCAGCGTACCGGCGACGGTCAGTGCGGTCCTTTCACTCCCACTACCGAACTGGTTGCCCACCACCCCGCCGAGAATCCCGCCGGCAATGGTCCCCGTGTAACTGTCGTGGCGATGGCGGCGATGAGCGACCCTTTCGATCCAGCACTCTCTTTCGGGACGTGAGTACTCAACGGTTTCGTAGACGGGTTCGGTCCGGATTACCCGGGCATCATCGAGATAGGTCTGTCCGGCATGATCGGATACGGCCGTTCCGGCCCAGCTCATTGCGGCGGCTGCGATTACCGGGAAGATTCTCTTCATGGCATGTCCCCTTTACTCTGTCTGGTTTCCGATCCGGGAAAGGGGGGAAGATCCGGCCCGATTCCCGGGATTCACAGTCAGGATAGAAAAGTCACGCTGAATGAATGCTGAACGGGATCAAACCGGCGATTGGCTGAATTTACGCCAGACAGGCAGAGCGTTACAATCCTGCCTCCGGATCACGGGAACCATCCGGACTATCAGACACTTTACGGGGAGTCAGTATTCATGAAAGCGCGTGCGGCAGTTGCCTGGGAACCAGCAAAACCCCTGGTTATAGAGGAGATCGATGTAGCGGGGCCAGGGGAAGGGGAAGTCCTGCTGAGAGTCGTTGCCTCCGGCGTCTGTCACACCGATGCCTTTACCCTGTCCGGAGAAGACCCCGAGGGCGCCTTTCCCTGTGTACTGGGTCACGAGGGTGGCTGCGAGGTAGTCGAATGCGGCCCCGGCGTGAAAGAACTGAGGCCCGGAGATCATGTGATACCCCTCTACATACCGGAATGCGGGCACTGCGAATACTGCCATTCCACCAAAACCAACCTCTGCCAGTCGATCGCCTCTACGGTGTGGACCGGCTACATGCCGGATGGCACACGCCGGTTCTCTCACCAGGGCAAGCCGATCTTTCACTATATGGGATGCTCTACCTTCTCGGAGTACACCGTGGTACCGGAGATCGCGCTGGCAAAAATCAATCCGGCGGCTCCACTCGAAAAGGTCTGCCTGCTGGGATGTGGTGTCCCCACCGGCATCGGCGCGGTGTTGAATACGGCACGGGTCGAGCCAGGCTCCACGGTTGCCGTCTTTGGCCTTGGCGCCGTCGGCCTGTCGGTCGTACAGGGGGCAGTCATGGCGAAGGCCGGGCGGATCATTGGCGTGGACCTGAATCCCGGCAAATTCGAGATGGCCAGGGCACTGGGCGCAACGGAATGCATCAATCCGGAGGATCTCGATGTCGGCGTGACACAGGCCATCGTCGATATGACCGATGGCGGTGTCGACTACTCCTTCGAGTGTATCGGTAATGTCGATGTCATGCGCGAGGCCCTGGAGTGCTGCCATATGGGCTGGGGCGTCTCGACCATCATTGGCGTTGCCGGCGCCGGACAGGAAATCCATACCCGTCCCTTCCAGCTCGTAACCGGCCGGACCTGGAAGGGTAGCGCATTCGGCGGCGTCAAGGGCCGGACCCAGTTACCCGGCTACGTCGACCGCTACCTGTCGGGGGAGATCGAACTGGACCGGCTGGTAACGCATGAACTGCCGCTGGAGGAGATCAATACCGCCTTCGACCTGATGCATAGTGGTCAAAGCATTCGCTCCGTGATTATTTTCTGAGAGGCCGGACCATGGAACGTTTCGAGCGAATCAGGGAGTCCGGAGGCTGGCTGGAACGCTACCGGCATGCATCAGCGGTATGCAACTGCGCCATGACCTTCTCGGTCTACCTCCCGCCACGCGCGGAAAGGGAAAAGGTACCGGCCGTGTACTGGTTATCCGGCCTGACCTGCACCGATGACAACTTTCGGGTAAAGGCAGGGGCGCAGCGTTATGCATCCGAACTCGGCATTGCCCTGGTGATACCGGACACCAGCCCGCGCGGAGACCAGGTCCCCGATGTTGCGGACCGCTATGACCAGGGCCAGGGCGCCGGCTTCTATGTGAATGCGACCCGCATGCCTTGGGCGAAGAATTACCATATGTACGACTACATCACCCGTGAACTGCCGCTTCTGGTCGAGGAACATCTCCCGCTGGTACCCGGCCTGAAATCGATCAGCGGCCACTCGATGGGGGGACACGGCGCCCTGATCTGCGCCCTGCGTGAACCAGGCGCCTATCGCTCGGTCTCCGCTTTTTCCCCAATCTGTAATCCGGTTGTCTGCGGCTGGGGGCAAGACTGTTTCAGCCTTTACCTGGGTGAAGACCGGGAGGCGTGGAAGGCCTACGATGCCACCTGTCTGATCGCAGCGGGCGCCGCTCCCGTCCCCCTGCTGATCGATCAGGGCACCGATGACGAATTCCTGGCCGGCCAGCTGTATCCGCAAAATCTGGAGAGGGCCTGCCAGGCAAGGCAGTTCCCGATTACCCTGCGGATGCAGGACGGCTATGACCATAGCTACCACTTCATCTCCAGCTTCATCGGCGAGCATCTTGCGTATCACGAGCAGGCACTGCGTATCAGCATCAAACCGGAACCGAGTCAGCTGGCGTGATCAGCGAATAGCGTTATACCCCCCGTCCAGCCCTTTCTTGCTGTAGACGATCTGCCAGAGCTGGTTTCTCCTTGCACGCGCAGAGCCCGCGGAGGACAACAGGAAAAACCGCCACATCCGGTAAAACCGCTCATCATAACCGAGCCTTTCCAGTTCCTGCCTGTGATCATCGATGTTGTGCATCCAGGCCATCAGGGTCGGATCATAATCCGTACCGAAATTATGCCAGTCCTCCATGATAAAAATACCCTGTGATGCCTCATCGACCTGTTTCGGGACGGGTAGCACTCCGCCTGGAAAAATATACCGGTCGGTCCATGGATCAACGGCGGTAATCGGCGTATTGGTCCCGATCGTGTGCAACAGGAACAGACCGTCATCCTTCAGACAACGCTCAACCACGCCCATGTAGGTACGGTAGTTCTTCGGGCCGACATGCTCGAACATGCCCAGGGAGACGATCCGGTCATACTGTTCCCGTACATCACGGTAGTCCTGGAAGCGAAGGTCGATATCCAGGTCACGATACCGCTCCTGTCCCAGCTCGATCTGTTCCCTGGAGACCGTGACGCCCGTGACGTGAACACCATAGCGCTCGGCTGCGAAGCCCGCGAAGCTACCCCAGCCGCAACCGATATCCAGCACCCGCATGCCTGGTTTCAGTCCGACCTTGCGACAGACCAGGTCCAGCTTTGCCTCCTGGGCATCGTTCAGGTTCTCCGCATCCCTCCAGTAACCGCAGGTGTAGGTCATGCGCGGATCCAGCATGAGCCGGTACAGATCGTTGCCCAGATCGTAGTGATGCTCCCCGATACGAAAGGCGCGCTTGCTGCTTTGCAGGTTCACCATCTTCGACCACAGGACGGGCCATAACAGCTTGAGCGGCGAGATCCTGTGTTCCAGGTCGGCTCGCAGCACCTTGTAGATCATGACATCGAGCTGTTCGCAGTCCCACCAGCCATCCATGTAGGCCTCGCCCAGTCCGATGGACCCGTTGCCCAGCAGTCGCTGGTAAAAATCCGGGTTAGTGACCTGAATATCGAATGGTCGTTCCCCTGTCACGCCGATGTCCGCTAGCTCCAGCAAGCCGCGAACGATCGATTCTGCCTTGCTCATATCCCCGTTTTACCTTAAATCTGTTTACCCGCGATAATGACACAGGATTGTACACGCATCTTGTACCGCTTGATGCCGACACGGGGATGCAGATCGTTCCTGATCTGCGAGCGGGAAAGGATTCAGTTCACTTCCAGGGATGCCAGCTGATTTTTCCTGCTCTTCAGGTGAATCTGCAAACCCTCCGCCGCACACAGGCTTCTGGAAGGGGCGTGAATATTGCGAAAATAGTTCTCGTTTTCCCGCTGAATGGAATCAATCTCCGAATCCGACCGATCGGGGTCGTGATGGAACAGGACCAGTGATCCAACCTCCGCATCCACGGCCAGTTTCCGCACCTGCGAAACCAGGGAATGCCCCCAGCCATGCTTGTGCGGCATATCGGATTCCAGGTATTGCGCATCATGTATCAACACATCGACACCCCGACAGAACTCCACCCACTGATCATAGGTGGTAGAGAGTTCGTAGGGCGGGTCCAGTTCATTGTCGGTTATAAAGGCGCAGGATACCGTGTCATCCTCGATTCGGTAGGCATATCCTCCACCCGGGTGGTTGATCCTGATCCGCTGTACCTGAATATTGTCAGCCATCAAGAGCGACGAAGGATCATCCATGATACATTTCGAGCGAGAGGGTAAATCTCCGGCTTTCACCGGAAAGTTCGCACCGTCGATCTGATCGAACAGGGCACACAGCTGGCCGTGATTCTCATCTGCGCTGGTATAGACACGAATCAGCCTGTCCGGCTGGTAGATGGGCTGGAAAAAGGGATAACCCTGGATATGATCCCAATGCCCGTGCGACAGCAGGATATTGATCGTATCGTCTGTTTCCGCCAGCTTCTTGCCCAGTTCCCGTATACCGGTACCTGCATCGAGGATCAGATTCTGCCCGTCTCCAAGCGCAACATGAACGCAGGAGGTGTTGCCGCCGTACCTTGCGGTATCCGGCCCTGGTGAGGGAATCGATCCTCGCACCCCGTAGAATGTTATTTTCATTCCTCTACCCCCGGTAATAAGTATGGTGTCAGCCGTATCCGGGTGCAAGAACATATAACGAAATCTGTCTGCCTGCGCCGCTTTCACAGGAAACCGGATACGGGGCCTGCCGGGAGCAGCGAACCCGTTCCATACCGCGAACCGCGCCGGATCCCGTCCGGTTTCATTTCATCTGCCCGGTAACCCACTTCATGCGATAGTTTCTATCGCACTCGACTACCCGGGATCGGGATCGTCAAGCACCCCTGCGAGGAAGGGTCATTCGTCGGGATCCGGGGCAATACTTGCCCGCATCGCCTCGAGTTGCTCACTGAGCTCCAGCCAGTCTGTCTCCCTGGCCTCGCACTGGCCATCAACTTCGGCCTTCTCCAGCAACACGCGCTTCAGGCGGTCCTTGTTCTCTTCCCGGTAGATTTCCGGTTCGGCAAGGTCCTTTTCCAGGATGGTCTGCCTGGCATGCAAGCTTGCCAGGTCTTGCTCAACCGCAGAAACCTTGCGGCGCAATGGCAGCAACTGCTTGCGCTGCTCCGCCTCGATTCGCTTCCTGGCCTTGCGATCGACCGTATCCCGCCCCGCCACCTCATCACTGCGGCGAGCCTGTTCGTTGAGCCAGGCAGGGTATTCATCCAGGCTGCCCGGGAATTCCTCTACCCGGCCATCATGCACCAGCAACAGCTGGTCGCTGCATACCCGCAGCAGATGACGGTCATGCGAGACCATGACCATCGCACCCAGGTAATCCTGCAGGGCATTGGCAAGGGCCTGGCGCATTTCGATGTCCAGATGATTGGTGGGTTCATCCAGCAGCAGCAGGTTCGGTCGCTGATACACCAGCATGGCCAGGCTCAGGCGTGATTTTTCCCCGCCCGAGAACGGCCCGACCGGTTCCTGGGCCTGATCGCCGGAAAAACCGAATCCTCCGAGGTAATCCCGCAGGTCCTGTTCCCTCGCCTGCGGATCCAGACGCTGCAGGTGATCCAGGGGGGAATGCGCGGGATCCAGCTGCTCCAGCTGGTGCTGTGCGAAGTATCCGACCCTGAGATCCTGTGCGGTTTCCCGCCGCCCGCTGCAAGGCGCAAGCCTGCCGGCAAGCAGCTTGATCAAGGTGGATTTACCCGCACCATTTGGACCCAGCAGACCAATGCGTTCACCCGGGGACAGGGAGATACTCACCCCCGCGAGAATGACTGAATCCCCGTAGCCGGCGGTGATATCCTTCATCTGCAGCAGCGGGTTTGGCGTCTTTTCGGGTGGAGCCAGCGTAAAACGAAAAGCGGAGTCCACGTGTGCGGGCATGATCAACTCCATGCGTTCCAGCGCCTTCAGCCGACTCTGCGCCTGCCTGGCCTTCGTTGCCTTGGCGCGAAACCGGTCGACATAGGAACGAATGTGCGCGATTTCCCGTTGCTGTTTCTCGTAACCGGCCTGCTGGCCGGCCAGATATTCCGCGCGGATGCGTTCGAAGGCGGAATAATTCCCGTTGTATAGCGTGATCTTCTGACGTTCGATATGCAGGATGTGACTGGCAATGCCGTCCAGGAAATCCCGATCATGGGAGATCAGCAGGAGGGTTCCCTGCCAGGCACGCAGCCGGTTTTCCAGCCAGATCACCGCATCCAGGTCCAGGTGGTTGGTTGGCTCATCCAGCAATAAAAGATCAGACCGGCACATCAGCGCCCGGGCAAGATTGAGGCGCATGCGCCAGCCCCCGGAATACTCGTTGACCGCCCGGTCTTCATCCCCGATGGCAAATCCGAGTCCGTACAGAAGCTGGCCGGCACGGCTGCGAGCCTGGTAACCGCCGATGGACTCGAACTGTCCGTGCAGAACCGCCAGCCGCTCCCCGTTGCCCTTGCGTTCTGCCTCGGCGATTTCGGTCTCGATCGACCTGAGTTCGGCATCTCCGTCCAGCACATACTCGATCGCGCTACGGTGATCGGCCGGAGTCTCCTGGGCCACGCTGGCGATCACCCAGTCTCCTGGATATCGAAGATCGCCCGCATCCGCGTGCAGTTCACCCTGTATCAGGGCAAACAGGCTGGACTTGCCGGTGCCGTTGGCCCCGGTCAGCCCGATCTTCTGCCCGGGGTGGATCTGGATACCGGCATGCTCGAACAGCAAGCGAGTACCTCGTCTCAGCGCCAAGTCTTTGAATTGCAACATGGGCAGGATTGTAATGCCTTGCGTATAATTCGGCATCATCTCACCCCATCGTGTCATGAATCTGGACGGATCACCCGGATTTTGTCAGCATACAGACCCCGGGGGCAGCAGAGAGACCGCACAAATGGATGACATAACGATCAAGCAGACACGCCGTAAGGGCGATGCCACGAACAGGGAGCGACTGCGGCTGATCCGGCATATCAACCTCCAGCTCGCGGCCCTGGACCAGCCGGCCCACGACGGGATGGATGATCAGCAGATCCTCGAGGTCGCAGAAGACCTGCTGCGCAACTACCGTCAGCAGCGCCGGTTGCTCACCAACTACCAGTGTCCGGCCGATCACCGTATTCAGACCTTTCTGAATGCCTACTTCAGTGACCATGGCATGGATTGTCCCGTTACCCTGCCTTCACAAACCTTCGTACTCGACAAACCGCATCTGGCGCGGGAAATGTCGATACCGCCGGACGAGTATTACTACAACTCGAAATGCATCGAGTCCTACCGGGTTTTTCAGGGCGTGCTGCATAACCCGACCAACGACCGGCGCACCACCAAGGGTGTGTTTCATATCGTGGAAGGTCCACTGCCAATCCCCGGGGATAAAAAAGCAGTCCCGATAGCGGTGTATGGCAAGCTGCTGGAACAAGCGCTCAATCCCCCGATGGATCAACTCAGGCTGCCCTTCACGTCGGGCCAGGCAGAGGAAGCCCGCGTGTGGGTGTCACTGCTGCTTCGACCGAAAGTCTCCCCGGCCATTGAGGGCCAACAGCAGCAGCGGAGCATGGAGACCCGCTTTTTCGCACCCGGCGGCCTGGTCGCCAACCTGGATTTCGTGGAACGGATCTTCGGCAATGCCGGTGATCCTTTTCTGCCGGAAAACGACGCCGGCCTGGACATTCACCACTGGACCGGCACCACTGGCTGCATCATCCTGGCACCGCATCTGGTGGGCATGAAAAAACGCGATCTGGGACTGCCGAATGTCGACGAGGCAACACCGCGCCAGGCAAGGGACGGCATGTGCTGGCAGAACGAGGAGGAGGCCTATAACGAGGGCCTGCCTTTCAAGCTGGTCTGCCGTGACATGCGCGGAGTGATCGTCACCCTGATCGCCGACAATTATTTCGGGTATTCGAAAAAGGAGATCAAGTCCCAGATCAGCTACTCGACCAACCTGATCGGTGGTTGCGAGGAAGAGCATGCCGGGGGCGCCCTCGCCTTTCCAAGCTATAATCTCGGCGACAATTTTTACCAGGACAGCCGCCTCTCGGATCGTGATCAGACTTTTGAGGAGGTGACCCGGCTGCTTGAAGACGTCGCCGATCTGCGCAAGGAAGGCTATGCAGTGGACAGGCATTTCCCGGACGTCATCTATCTACCGGAGAATGTACACATCCAGCTGGGCGAGAAACGGATCTCCTGGGTGAAGGACGGTGAAAAACAGCAGATCAAGCTGCTTGCCGATCATGTCTATATCCATCCGAGCGGCTACAAGATCCGTATGGAAAAACACCCGCACGCCCCGACCTGGCGACTGGTCGGCACGGAATCCGAAGGTACGTTCTGTCACAAGCCCTGTACCGTTTCCGGTGGCGGGAAGTCGGAGATATCCAAGTCACTCAGTGGCTCGATCATCTCCGGTCCCTTTTTCGTCGGCAATATCACTGATGACCTGGACCAGGTGGAACTCATCTTCCAACGGGATTATTCGGACCGGTTTCGCTATCCGCCCGAGGAAGCGGATACCCGGTCCCTGCTCAGCCCGAAACGCACCCTGGGTTCCGTCATCAAGCTGCTCACACCCTCGATCAGTGAATACACCGATGAATACAACGAGTGGCTGAAGAGCATACCCCAGCATATCCGGGCCATCGTTTTCGTCATCAAACGATTTTACCAGCAGCACTGGGGCGATGACTGGCGCAGCCATTTCACCGTCGATATCGTTAACAACCACCCGGGACACGAGCTGAAGTTCAACCGGCGCATTATGGTCGCCAGTTATCTGCGGGTCGGTCTGCATACCAATGACGAGTGGCGCATCTTCAAGCTGCGTCAGGACTTCATGGCCGCTGACAAGGTCCAGATGGAGGATGATATATCGGTCTCCACCGTCGTACCGACGGGCAGACTGAATGACCTGGAACCGGGTTACGACTATCCTAGCGCCAAGATCGTAGAGAACTGCGAAAGTATGCTGTTCCAGCGACCTGACGAGGCCAAGAACCGCGGGCTGGATGAACAGACCGAGGAAGACCTGGCCGGTACCGATAATTTCATATCGAACTTCGAACCGCTCACCCGCAATAACGCCCTTGAACTGATCGATGATGCCATGGGCCTCAACGAGTTCACCGAACCCATGCAGAGACTCATTCGCGAGGTGGCCGGGCGCACGGATACCGAATATTTCGTTTCCTCGGCTCACCCGCGCGTGGTGGATGGCAAGCCCAGCCTGAATGTACGTTACCTGCAGAAACGTCCGGACCTGGCGAAACCCAGGGACCGTTATGTGGCTGAAATCGGCATGCGCCTGTCCCGCCGTATTCCCTGTTCACGGCCGCTGCACCTTCCGGTGAACGCGGTGATGCCCGGACGCCGCAACAACCCGCCGGACCCGGCGAAAGGCATTCGCCCGCTTTCGGTGTACAACCCCATCCATTACCAGGAACTGCCCGAGCTGTTCATGGATTTCCTGTGCAGTCTCACCGGTAAATCCCCTTCCACCACCGGGGCCGGATCCGAAGGAGCACTCACCAAGGGTCCGTTCAATGCCCTGTCGGAGACCGCCGACCTGAACACCGCACTGGTATCCTATATCCTGACCGGGTACGGCGGTTTCTCAACCGCCGCCGGACACATCGGCAAGGACCGGCGCGTGGATCACGATGTCAGCCTTCTCATCCCGGAGATCTGGTGCCGTCTGCCACCTGGTGACCGGGACCCCCGCACCATGCTGGAGAACGGGTACCTGGAGAAAATGGAAGACTTCGATTTCGAGGGTGAAACCGTACTGGCAAGCCGCCTCGGGTACCGTATCACCAGCCGTTTCGTGCATGCCTATTTCGGTCGTATCTTCGACGCCCCCACAGCGGTTTTCGACGAGGCCATGCTCAAACCCGAGACCCAGGATCCGGCCTCCTTCGTCGACGGGGTACGCAACATCATCGAGGCCCAGCAACGGGTTGCGACGCGCTATCTGGAAGATGGCTCCGTGAAGGATGCCTGTCCTCCACTGCGGGCAATGCTGCACATACTCGCCGATGGCGAATACAACGGACTGCACGCCGGAGACAGCGAATTCCGGGAGATGTTTAGCCGCGAATATCTGATGGAAAGCGACTGGTATCAGGAGCGACTCGATATCAAACAGCTACGGGACATCGCCCTGTGGACCCGTCATGTTGACTACCTGACAGCGCGCATGGAACAGGAATCCGGCCTGGACCAGGCCAATTACATGGACCTTTCCACCCTGATTACCCAGGCCGGGGAAGAACGCAAGCGAATCAGCAGCCCTGAATACCGTGCGGCATTACAGGGAACCCTCGGCGCCGACTGGATTCATCGAAGAGACTGACGCCGGGACGGTAACGATCACTTGCCGCGCCTTGCAACCATTCCAGCCCGGGATGGTTGCAAGGCGCAGGTAGTGGTTGCTGAATGCGCCACTGGTGTAAATCCAGAGGGTGTTGTGAAGTTCCCTCCCGGCACACACCGGGAGGGCAGTATTGTGTTGGACCTGCTCACTCGGCTGGCCGTTCCTCGCCGCCCAGGGCGTCCAGGACATCGGGAAGAAATTCCGCCAGTTCCAGACTCATCAGCGAAAAGTCGAGGTCAAACTTGCTGGCCGGGTCCTCGGCTACCGTGTCCCCCTCGGCCTCCCGAATAACATCATCAAACTGCAGGCGCTTGATTGAAAGATCTTCATGCAACACGCAGGAGACACGCTGCTTCCACCCGATCGCCAGTTTGACAGCATGTTTCCCGTGTTTTACGTGATTGCGGATTTCCCCGGCGGCCAGATCCTGGCTCTTGCAGTTGATCACCCCGCCCTCCGGATCGGGGTGTTTCAGTTCGCACTCCCCGCCCAGTTCGAATCCCTGCGGCATGCGACCACCATCCAGCCAGCGTGTCATGATTTCCCGGGAGGCCCGCTTGACCTTCACCGGTGAGGCCTGCAGGCTGCCCAGGGAAATGCGAAGCTGGGTGATCAGGTCCTCGGCCCGGGAAGGGGACGGGGCATCCACCACGATCAGATCTCTGGTAGAATCGATATAGGCATACAGATCGGTGATTTTCGTCAGGGCGCGGGGCAGCAGGCTGACCACGATTTCGTCCCGGATCCGCAATTTCTCCTTTCTGCGCACATCCCGGGACTCTGCGGCCTCCACCTCGGCAACCTTGTCCTCGACCAGCTGTTTTACAACCCCCGCAGGAATGATCTTTTCCGCCTTGCGCAGGCAAATCATGATTCGGCCATTGATGGCCTGTGCCAGCTGCACACCATGTCTACCGAGGGGTGGAACCCACCCGATAGACGACATGTCCATGCTGCTTACCCCTTGATATGCCTGGTTTTGCAGACGCTGCTCGAGTTCTTCCGGCGACAGGTCAAAGTGCTGACCCAGCCGATATAGCTGAAGATTTCTGAACCACATTGTAACTCCCCGAAAAGCGCCCAATTATGCGCAAAGAATGCGCGCTCAGCCAGTATTTTTTACCCCTATCCCGGCAAATTCCACAGCCAGCGGTTTCGGTCTGGCCACGCTGTGACCTGCATCACGAATAACTGCCCACTGTGGCCGATATTCCCCGTGGCAGGATGAGCAGCTCCAGGCGGAAATCCGTCTGTTCCGAATTACCGTGACGTAACGCACAAATAATGGAGAGAATCGCGGATGAAAGTCACCAATGAAATGATTGACAAGGATATTTTACGTCAACTGATCCCGTTGAACGCACTGTCGGAATCGCGTTTCGAGGATGTTCTACAAAAAATGGAGATCATGGATATCCCGGCTGGAAAATATCTCTTCCGGGAAGGCGACAGGGACAACAAGTCGGTTTATGTGCTGGAAGGAAAAATCAATATCATCAATAACAAACGCGCAAGCGGCGGGGTGGCCAGCACGGTGGAAGCAGGCACCGATGTCAGCTACTACCCGATCGCCAACCAGCAGCCAAGGGCATTGTCTGCCTGTGCGTCAACCGATGTCATTGTTGCCTGCATAGATTCCAGCCTGATCGATGTCATGTTGACCTGGGATCAGTCATCCGGATGTGAGGTCACCGAAATCGATGCGGACGAAAATGACGACTGGATGACCCGGATGCTGCAGTCCGAGGCCTTTGTCCGTCTCCCGCCCACTCATATCCAGCGGCTGCTGATGAAGATGGAGCCCATACCGGTGCCTGCCGGTACCGTGGTGATCGAACAGGGGGATGTAGGCGAATACTTCTATATCATCCAGGAAGGCCAGTGTAACGTAAGCCGCAGGCCCTCGACCATGGCCAATGAGGTCGTTCTGGCGCAACTGTCCAGTGGTGACTGCTTCGGTGAAGAGGCCCTGGTCTCGAATACCACGCGCAATGCAACCGTGACCATGCTCACGGACGGTACCCTGAACCGCCTGGCCAAGGAGGACTTTATCGAACTGCTGAAAAACCCGCTCGTCCATTATGTCGATTATGAAAAGGCCGCAAAGATGGTCGAAGATGAGGCCGTCTGGCTGGATGTGCGCCTGCCGGGTGAATACGCTAACGGAGCATTCGACGACAGTGTGAATATCCCCCTGCTGGCACTGCGCGAGGAAGTGTCCGAGCTGATCTTCAATACCCAGTACATCATCTGCTGCGACACCGGTCGGAGAAGCGCATCCGCGGCCTTTGTGCTCAGCCACCGAGGCTTCAATGTCTATGTTCTCGAAAACGGACTGAACGGGATACCCGCTGTAAAACAGCCCGACATGTGTGTCTCCAACCCGGACCCCGTCCAGGATCAGGTTCCCGGGGAACATCCTGAATGCAGGGAGCCAGGCCAGGACGATCAACCCTCCGACCTGGACATCAGTGACCCGGAAGAATCACCGGACATCGCAATGGCTGCAATGCCGCTGGAGCAGGAAGAGAAATACAAAGAGGAGATCGCCAGACTCATGGGCATGCATGAGGCCAGTCTTCAGGAAATCAAGTCATTGAAAGAAGAAAACAATGAACTTGAAATGCAGCTGCTGACCCTGAGTGCCGAACTGGACACCAAACCGATCGGGGACCAGACGGCGATTCGCGAGCGTGACAACGCCTATCGACGCATCGAGCGCATGCAACTGGAAAATGAAGCCCTGCGACATCAGCTCGATGAATTGGGGAATACCGGTAACTGGAAGCTGGAAGAGGCCTAGCCCGCCTTTCACTGCGCTCCGATAGCAGCCTGCCCGGTTAACTATACGCCGCTTTACCAGTAGCTAGATTCCTGCAACGACCGGGGTCCTCAGCTTTACCTATGGCAGGATCGGGAGCGGCGACTGATCCTGGTCTTGCCGGATAACCGAATCCGCCGAACCGACAGAGGAATCCGTAGAACCCGTCAGTCCATCGCCCAGGGAGCTTGCGTTCAGAAGGAATTTGATCAGGGGGGAACCCGCGATAATCTCGTTTTCTGTTTCTGTCTCTGTTTCCGTACGGTCCATGAACAGTATCCAGACCGCCCCCCGGTCCACCCCGCCGTCATCGTCATTACGGGCACCCACGGCCAGGTCGCGGATGCCATCACCATCCAGATCACCGATGTCCGCGATGGCGGAGCCGAATTCATCTCCATTGCGCAAATTACCATCGAAGTTGCTTTCGGTACTGGATATCTTGGACTGCGAACGGACATCCCCATTATCTTCCAGGAACAGGATCCAGACCGCGCCCCGGTCATCACCACCATCATCATCACGATCAGCACCTACGGCGAGATCCGTAAAACCGTCCTCGTCCAGGTCGCCCATGCTGGCCAATGCACTGCCAAACCGGTCACCATCATCCAGTTTTCCGTCAAAATTGCCCTTGTTCTGGGAAATTTTCCGGTCGGAATCGACCGTTCCGTCCTCGTTCATGAACAGGATCCAGACCGCGCCCTTGTCTTCTCCACCGTCATCATCACCGGTAGCACCCACGGCAATCTCATTCAGTCCGTCTTCATCCAGGTCTCCGAGACTGGTAATCGAGCTGCCAAAGTTGTCACCCTCATCCAGGTCTCCCTGGAACCCGCCCCTGGTATCGGATATCTTCTGGCTGGAAGCCACGCGGCCTTCCTGGTTCATGAACAGGATCCAGACCGCCCCTGCGTCATTGCTGCCGTCATCGTCTTTCATGGCGCCGACGGCGAGATCCCTGATACCGTCACCATCCAGGTCCCCGATATCAGCGACCGCGGAACCAAACTCGTCACCGTCATCCAGCTCTCGCAGGAAACCGCCGGCCCGGCTGGATATCTTTTGGTGAATCCGTACCGTACCAATGGCATTCATAAACAGGATCCAGACCGCCCCCGCGTCATTGCTGCCGTCATCGTCACCCGGCGCACCCACGGCAATATCCAGGAAACCGTCCCCGTCCAGGTCCCCGATACCGGCGAGCGCGCTACCGAAGCGGTCTTCGTTAGCGAGATTTCCGAGGAACAGACCTTCACTGTCTGAAATTTCCCGGTCTATATCCACGCGTCCGTCACTGTCCATGAACAGCAACCAGATGGCACCACGGTCGGTACCATTGCCATCAAAGAATGGCGCGCCCACGGCCAGATCGGTGACACTGTCGACCTCAAGATCGCCGACCCGGGTAACGGCACTCCCGAAGCGGTCACCGTTATTCAGGTTCCCGTTGAAATTCCCGCTGGTTGCAGAAATCTTTTCCTCTGACTTCACATCGGTTGTTACGCTCACCTCCAGGTCAGAGCACCTCGCCCCTGCCAGCAGCAGGCAGAGGAGCAGCATCCACAGGAGTCTGGCCGGTTTTAGCTGATTCATGTGATGGACCTGATACAGAGTGATGGACGCAATCCGTACAACCATAAAGACCCGGCATACCGACACTGGCCGGACAAATACCTGATCTTTTTAATACATATTTTGCCAAGCATATGTGCATTATACAGGGTAATCATTCCAGGTTGGGACTATTCCGGCCCATTCGGCCATCCTGCCAGGGCTTCCTGTACCGCTGCACAGACTTGATTTTGCACAGAAAGGACCATAACCTCTTGATCTGAGACCCCGTGTTCAGTCATTAATTTTCAATCATAATCTGACCGCGTGATTCGGGATCTGTGAGTGGGGCTCCATCGTTACATCCTTGGAGTACGGCCCATCGCCGAACAGGAGAATCCATCCATGCATGCCCTTAGCATGTCAGCCACCATGCTGCTGTTCTGGTTACTCATTACAGGCGATTTCGGTATCCTGAACATCACGCTTGGCATTGCATCCGCACTGCTGGTGGTGGCTATCTCCCAGCGCATGGATGTTGTTGACCATGAGTCACAACCCTTGCATCTGACCCCCAGGCTACCGCTGTACTGGGCATGGCTGTCCATACAGGTCATTCGCTCCAACCTGGAAGTCACCCGCAGGATCTGGACACCCGGCGAAACCATCTGCCCGGGCATCATTCGGATCAAGTCCAGCCAGCAGACCGCAATAGGCAAGTCCATTTATGCCAATTCCATTACCCTGACACCCGGCACGATCACCTTGCGGGTTCTGGGTGATGACATACTCGTCCATGCATTGTCTCAGGATGACGTGACCTTCCTGGAGGAAGGCGAAATGGATCGTCGCGTCACCAGGCTGGAGAGCTGAGCCGGATGTTTATCGCCGCCAGCCTGTCCATCCTCATCGTCATGGCCATGGCCCTGATCCGGGCACTGGCAGGACCCACCGTGTATGACCGGATTCTGGCGGTAAACATGTTCGGCACCAAGACCGTGTTGTTTATTGCCGTGCTTGGTTTTCTGACGGGACGTCCGGATTTCCTGGATATTGCGCTGGTTTATGCGCTGATCAATTTCATCAGTGTGATTGCAGTGCTGCGTTTCAGGGAGTACGGGCGTTTTCGTTTTATCACCATACCGCATACTGTCAAAAGCGAGTCCCGACGCGATGAATGACTGGCTCGACTTGCTCAGCTGGGGTTTTCTGCTGGCTGGTTCCTTCTTCGGTATCAGCGGTGGTGTGGGTATACTCCGGTTTCCCGACTTTTTCACCCGCCTGCACGCAGCGGGGGTCACCGATACCATGTGTACCGCGCTCATACTGATTGGTCTGATGTTCCAGACAGGCCTGAATGTAATCCTTGTCAAGCTGTTCCTCACACTTGCCTTCCTGCTGCTCACCTCCCCCACGGCAACCCACTCACTGGCCAAGGCTGCCTTGCACGGGAAAATAGAACAGCAGATCAAAACCAGAGAGAAAGAATCATCGACATCGTGATCGACATGTTGCTGCTGGGTTTCCTGGCGATTACCGCGCTGGCCGTCATCCATCTGCGTGACCTGTTTGCCGTTGTGATGCTATTTGGCATCTACAGCTTCCTGACCGCCTCCCTGTTTGTCACCCTGGACGCCGTGGATGTCGCCTTCACGGAGGCTGTGGTTGGCGCCGGTATCTCCACCTTCCTCATGCTCTGTACACTGGCACTCACGGCACGACGGGAAAAGGCCAAACCCGCTCGAACCCTGATCCCGTTGCTGGTGGTTGTCATAACCGGCGCAACACTGGTGTACGGCACACTCGACATGCCGGACTTCAGTGACCCTTCCGCCCCGGTACACACACATGTAACACCCCGTTACATTGAAGCCACAGAGCGGGAAATCGGGATGCCGAATCTGGTGACGGCGGTACTGGCAAGTTACCGCGGCTATGACACCCTGGGAGAACTGACCGTGATTCTTACCGCCGGTATCGGGGTACTCGTCCTGCTGGGTTACAGGAAACGCGGGGAGAAGCGCTGAATGCCCAACCCGATACAACCCAACCTGGTACT
Organism: Pseudomonadota bacterium; assembly: GCA_029287615.1. GTDB lineage: Bacteria > Pseudomonadota > Gammaproteobacteria > UBA9214 > UBA9214 > JARFQV01. The sequence goes on from JARFQV010000291.1 coordinate 40,886, forward strand.
GCGCGTTGCCGGCAAGATGTTGATACCCATCATCCTGATGTTCGCTCTCTATGTACAGTTCCATGGTGAAACAGGACCCGGTGGCGGTTTTCAGGCCGGTGTGATCTTCACCTCGGCTTTCATCCTCTATGCCCTGGTTTTCGGTATCGGACCGGCGCGGGCGGTAGCCACCGACCGGGTTCTGCGGGTTCTGGCAGCATTCGGCGTGCTGCTGTATATCGGGGTGGGCATTGCCTCGCTGCTCTCCGGTGGTAATTTCCTGGATTATGATGTGCTTGGTGAAAATGCAATCGAGGGCCAGCACCTGGGTATCTTTCTGATCGAACTCGGTGTTGGATTCACCGTCGCATCGGTCATGATCATCATTTTCTTCGCCTTTGCCGAGCGGGGTGCAAGACCTTGAGCGATCTGGTGGGACACTTCAACTACTGGATTGTCATTTATCTGATGATGGCCGGTTTTTATATCATGATTGTCCAGGGCAACCTGGTGAAAAAAATCGTGGGCCTCAACATTTTCCAGGCATCTATTTTCATCATGTTCATCAGCATGGGAAAGGTAGAAGACGGAACTGCCCCGATCCTTGTCGAAGGCACGACCTATTATTCCAGCCCCCTTCCCCACGTTCTGATACTGACCGCCATCGTGGTCGGGGTGGCTACAACGGCCCTCGCCCTTGCCCTAGTTGTGCGTATTAACGAAGCCCACCGGAGCGTTGAGGAAGACGAGATCCACGAGCAAGACAAATCCTTTTGATCTCCCATCATCTTCCTATATTACAGGTCATCGTACCCCTGCTGGCCGCTCCGCTGTGCCTGCTGCTCTACGACCGGTTTCTGTCCTGGTGTATTTCCCTGTTCGCGAGCGGGATCGCTTTCCTGATTGCCGCGCTGTTGCTGCACCAGACGCTGCATACAGGAGTCATCTCCTACGAACTGGGTGGATGGGCGGCCCCCTGGGGCATCGAGTACCGGGTAGATATCGTTAACGCCTTTGTACTGCTGATCGTAACGGCGATCAGCAGTACGATCATCGTATTCGCGAAGGAAAGTGTCGCACAAGAGATCTATGCTGAGCGCATACCGCTGTTCTATGCCGTCTACATGCTCTTCCTGTGCGGTCTTCTGGGAGTCACCGTTACCGGTGACGTGTTCAATCTGTTCGTATTCATGGAGATCTCCGCCCTGTCCTCCTATACCCTCATCGCCATCAGCGAGGACCGGCGGGCGCTGACCGCATCCTACCAGTACCTGTTTCTGGGCACCATTGGCGCCTCTTTCATCCTGATCAGCATCGGCCTGCTCTACTCGATGACCGGCACACTGAACATGCAGGATCTGGCCCGGCGGTTACCGGCGGTTAGTGGCAATCGCACCGTGGAAAGCGCATTTGCCTTTCTGACGGTTGGTATCAGTATCAAGCTGGCGCTGGTACCGCTGCACCTGTGGCTGCCCAATGCCTACACATACGCGCCCTCGGTGGTGAGCGCGTTTATCGCATCGACGGCAACCAAGGTTGCATTTTACGTCCTGCTTCGTTTCATGTTCTCTGTGCTGGGTGTCACGCTTTCCTTCCAGAGCATGCTGCTGAGCGGTATCTTTCTGGCACTCGGTATCGCGGCTATTTTCGTTGGCTCCACCGCAGCCATTTTTCAGGATAATATCAAGCGGATGCTGGCCTATTCCAGCATAGCCCAGATCGGTTACATGGTTCTGGGCGTCAGTTTCGCGACGGTTACGGGACTCACGGCTGCATTGCTCCATCTGTTCAACCACGCACTGATCAAGGCCGCCCTCTTTCTGGCACTGGGTTGCATCTTCTACCGATTCGGATCGGCGAGCATGAACCAGATCTATGGCATCGGCAGAAGGATGCCCTGGACCATGACAGCATTTGTCATTGGAGGACTCAGCCTGATCGGGGTACCGCTGACGGTTGGATTCATCAGCAAATGGTACCTCGTGCTGGCTGCAATGGAAGCGGGCATGTGGCTGGTTGCTGCAGCCATACTGGCCGCCTCGCTACTCACCGTGGTCTATATCTGGCGGGTCGTGGAGGCCGCGTGGTTCAAGGTACCGGTCCAGAGTCCGACCGCGAACACGGGTGAGGTGCCTCTATCGATGCTGCTGCCCACCTGGGCCCTGATCATCGCCAACCGGTATTTCGGCATCGATACCAGCCTGACTGTGGGTGTGGCGCCACAGGCGGCGGAGTGGCTGCTGGGGATCACCGGATGAGCGGAACGGTCGCGCTCTATCTGCCTCTATTGCTCCCGCTGGCCGGCACCCTGCTGATCACGCTCGCCGGAGATAATCGCGTGGTCCTCCTGGAGACGATCAGCATCCTTACTGCATTCCTGCTGTTTCTGGTGATTGCTACCCTGGCGCAGGGCGTCTTCGATGGTGCGCGCCCGTCCGTGTTACTTGCCGAACCATTTCCGGACCTGCCACTGGTGTTGACGGTGGAACCGCTGGGCATGCTGTTCGCGCTCCTGGCCAGCCTCCTGTGGATCATCACGACCATCTATTCGATCGGTTACATGCGTGCCCACCGTGAAAAGCACCTGACCCGTTTCTATGCCTTCTTTGC